>JAJRZP010000166.1 GCA_024275195.1 Chloroflexota bacterium
AAGCACGAATGATCATCAGCGCGAGTCGCCGAACGGACATACCCGCGTTCTACGCGGATTGGATGATGAATCGGATCCGTGCCGGCTTTTGCGCCGTGCCGAATCCGTTCAACCGAAAGCAGATCTCGCGCATTTCACTCTTGCCGTCTGATGTTGAGGTGATCGTGTTCTGGACGCGGAATCCGAAGCCGCTGATGCGGTATCTAAGCGAGATGGACTCACTCGGCCTTCACTACTATTTCCAGTTCACCATCCTTGGGTACCCACGGGAAATCGATCCGAAATGCCCACCGCTGGAAGCGGCAATACGGGTCTTCCAGGAGCTCTCGGACCATGTTGGCCCAAGGCGCGTCGTGTGGCGTTACGACCCGATCGTGTTCAGCGTGAAGACGCCGCCGGATTACCACAAAAGAAGATTCGCCCGAATTGCGAGTGAGCTGTCTGGTTACACGAAAAGAACGGTTGTCAGTATCGTGGATAGCTACCGAAAAGCAGAGATTCGAATGAAGGCGCTAGAAGGGAAGGGGGCGGGGATTACTGAATGTGATAGCGATGACTTTGGAAGTCTGATGCGCGACCTTGCGGCTTTGGCCGCCCGGAACGAAATGGAAATCACGAGCTGTGCGGAAGATATTGATCTTTCGTGCCATGGAATTCGTCCGGGGAAATGTGTCGACGATGAGTTGATCGCGGAAGCCTTTGGAATCGACGCATCCCACAAGAAGGATCCATCCCAGCGCAAGACGTGCGGATGCGTTGTGAGCCGCGACATCGGGATGTACGACAGCTGCGTTTTCGGCTGCCCGTATTGCTATGCCACGCAGAGCTTCGAGCGAGCCGGAGAGAACCACAAAGAACACGACCCGCACTCGCCTTCGCTGCTTGGGTGGTACGATCCGGAAACCCCAAGGGCCGAGATCTGAGGTCTCTTTCGCTGGTGAAGATCGGCTCGTCGCTCGCTTGTCCGGGCGCTGGCAACTGAATCGCCCGAATTCAGGTCAGTGATCCAAGAACCACCGGCTCTACGGTCGACACCGAAGGAAATTAATGCGGAACATTGTGGAGCGAATTTCGATCTGACGAGGAATCTGGTCCTTTACCCGCAGCATCATCGCCACAGTTTGCCAAGGTGTTTGAGTCGTTCAGCCGACCGTCAATCCAGTTTTTCGTCCGCGCGGGCTGTACTTCTCGCCTCAGTTTGGTAAGGTTTTGGTACGTTCAACGCTCACCGAGAATACGTGGAGAGGCACCAATGCCTAACTTACACGAGTATATGACGATCAAAGCCGCGTCTGATCTTTTGGGTGTGACGCCAAACACGCTCAGGAATTGGGGTTCTGCTGGCAAGATCACTGAGTACCGCCACCCAATCAACAATTACCGCCTTTATAGAGAGGATGATCTGACTGCACTGCTTCGGCAGATCGAATCTCCTGACGATACGAGTGGAGATTCTGGGCGTCGCAGGAAACCTCGCGCGAAGTAGGTGATCGAGCCAAGATGACAGGACGTGGCTATGCCATTCATCGATACTAGCAGAACTCGAATCGGGACCCGAAGCATGCCACCCGGAGTTGGTCACTTTGTCGAGAGCCAAGCCAACGACTTTGGTATCGGCAAACTTGTTCGCATCGAGAATGGCATCGCAACTGTTGAATATTTCGAGTCGCCCGCAAAGGCTGATCGTTTAGCGGTCGAGGTACCAGAGGAGACGATCGTGCTTCGCCGATTGGAACCTGAAACGCGAGTCTACTTCGATAACGAAGAATCTCTGAATTGGCAGGTTGGACGCGTGCTTCATTTTCAGGATTCAGATAGGACCTACCTCGTTCGTTTCCCAAATGATGAGCGGCGTCTGCTGCACGAGTCTTTGCTCCTAACACGTTGGCGAAAGCCGATTGATGATCCAAC
This sequence comes from Chloroflexota bacterium, assembly GCA_024275195.1. Lineage (GTDB taxonomy): Bacteria > Chloroflexota > Dehalococcoidia > Lucifugimonadales > Lucifugimonadaceae > Lucifugimonas. The sequence continues at coordinate 1,912 of JAJRZP010000166.1, forward strand.
TGACCATCTCGCACTTCAACTCAACGAGACACCATACTGGCACCACGGTCGCAGTTCGTTTATTCAGAGTGTCTACGATCAGCGTAGTGCGTGCGGCGGGATGCCCGGCCTGCTGTCATCGGCGATTGATCTGGTAGAGCATCAGGTCTCGGTTGTTCGGCGCGTCTTGCAAGATCCGTTTCAGCGGTATCTCCTCGCAGACGAAGTCGGGCTTGGCAAGACAATTGAGGCGGGTGTTCTCATTCGCCAGTTCGTTCTCGACAAGCGTCACTCTCACCGTGTGCTGGTGATAGTGCCGGACTCCCTCGTTCAGCAGTGGACTGGAGAGTTGTGTCATCGGTTTCAGTTGGACGACCAACTGGGGGCAAGTGTTCATGTTGTCGGCCATCGCGACCGCGAGTTGATAACACGACACGGACGTGATGCAGGCATGGTTGTAATTGATGAAGCGCATCATGTTGCGACACTTGCACATTCTTCGGATGCCGCGTCGCTCTTGATCTTTCAGGCAATAGCAAACGCAACAAGTGCCCCCGAACGTGGAGTGTTGCTTCTTTCCGCAACGCCCGTGTTGCACAACGAGGCGGCATTTCTGGCGATGCTGCATTTGATCGACCCGCTTCTCTACTCGCTAGATGACATAGATCTCTTCCGCCAGCGTGTACTGCATCGCCAGGAAGTCGCTGAACTGATGGCATCTCTGCACGATGGCGAGTCAAACTTCTTCCTCGGGCAAACTCTTTCGGAACTGAGCCAGTTCTTTCCCAATGATGCTCGATTCCACGAGATTCAAGAATCGCTAAGCGAACTGGTTCATCGTGGCGTAAACGAAGATGACACAAAACGATGCGGCCTCATTCGCGCCTTGCGGACACACATCAGCGAAACGTGGCGACTGCACCGCCGCCTGTTGCGAAATCGTCGAACAGAGGATACGGAAGTGTTTCTGCCCGGACGAGATGGTGCGGTAACGTGTGAATGGCACTCTTCACGACTCGCAACTTTGGACAGTCTGATCGCCGAGTGGCGTCTGTCTGCGGCGCAACATTTGTATGCCACCTTTGAATCTAATGTTGCTTTCAACGTCCGATTGCTCGCGCGCGTTCTGGCCGAAGTCGCTGCGTGCGATCCCGAAGTCCTTTGTTCGATTGTTCAAGAACGACTGGACGGGAACGGCAACGTCAGCAACTCGGTTCTCTTCGAGGACGAAGCGACCGCACTGCGAATCGCACCATTTTTTGAGGGAGAACGAGAACTACTCGATCAGATGCGTCATGTTGCTAGCGACTTCGATGACGAGGTGCGACTGCGCCGTCTAGAGACACTCATCGTAGAGATCGATAACGCAAGCGAGCATCTGACTCCTGCAATCGTTGTATTTACGAACTTCCCGCAGACGGCAGATCGCGTCAGCGCCTTTCTCGGAAGAAAGCTAGGAGCGGATCGAGTCCTGCGTCATGACGTTAATAGCAGCGGTTGGACTCGATTTATCGGAGACTCTACAGGACGAGTCCTGATCTGCGACCGACGCGCCGAGGAAGGATTGAATCTTCAAAACCGACGATCCATAGCCATTCATTTTGATCTCCCGTTTTCGGCAAACCGTGTTGAGCAACGAATGGGGCGATTGGATCGATTCGGCAGCGGACGGCCCGTTCGCTCGTACGTACTGCTTTCGCCTGAATCCGTAATGCAAACAGAATGGTTCCGCTGTCTGAACGAAGCGTTTCAGGTATTCGAACGGTCAATTGCGAGCCTGCAATATGTAGTTGACTCCGAGTTTCAGCAGGTGTGGTCGGAATTCCCTGATTCAGGTGCAGATGCATTCTCGGACGCGACAGCGAGACTGGGTGGAAAAGAGGGCACGATTGAGACGGAATTCGGACGGATACGTGCGCAGGACGAATTAGACGCGTTTGAGCGTGATCCGTTCGCTGAGAGGAAGTTCGTCGAGAATCTCGAACGATTCGATTTGAAGGCGTCGGCGTTTCGCCGGGGGCTAGAACAATGGTTGGTCGACCGTCTGCACTTTCGGTCATCCGGCGAAGAAGGACGCGGTGACAGTGTGGTCCGGTATCAATTCTGTCGACGCGACGACTTTCGACCTCGGCGCGGAGAGAAGGACACTCTGCTGCCGTACAACGACTTTCTTCGTAGGTTCGATGGATGCCTAGACGACACGGATGACTTTCATCGTCCGGTCGTCGCGGAAACGAAGCTTGTGGCGTTTGATCGGCAAACCGCTCAACATCGTCAAACGCGACTCGCGAGGATTGGAGATCCACTTA
>JAJRZP010000167.1 GCA_024275195.1 Chloroflexota bacterium
ACCGTAAGTCCGGTGCGCATGTTCAGATAGTTCGTGCCATACGAGATCCCGCCACTGGCTGCTGCTACACCGATCATCCAGCCCGTGAGCCAGAACAAAAGTGTTCTGTCTGAGTTTGGAATCGCCACATCGATGATCTGACGAATTAGGAGTGGCGTTGCGACCAACAGCGAAGCCGAAACGAGAATCATTATTGCGACCGTGATCAGCGCTTTTCGATACGGCCTGTAGAGTTTTGCAACACGAACGATGGTTTCGCGCGACATCGGGCGTTTCGGAGCGTCATCGAGAGAGCGTCCCGGTCGAGCTGGTCGAATGCCGTGTCCACGAACCAATTAGCGCTCCTCATTCAGGGTCAAGCACGTCACCCATAGACGAACTGCAACCGCTGTCTCGTGCATCAGTCAGACTCAGGCATCAACCCTATCGTGGCTGAGTGTGTTAGTCGTAAATAGCAAAAAGCGGCCAGCACATTTGCTGACCGCTTTATTTTGCTACTTATGGTAGCCCCAAGGGGATTTGAACCCCTGTTTCAGCCTTGAGAGGGCCGTGTCCTGGGCCACTAGACGATGGGGCCCTGTTTGGCTGCCGATCCAGGGATCGAACCTGGGTTACCAGATTCAGAGTCTGGTGTCTTACCGCTAGACGAATCGGCATCTGCGAACAGCCGTTAATACTAGCAAGGCGAATCGGGTTCGACTAATAGCTTAACAGTCAAAATCCGAAAATCTCTCGAACATACGCCCGATTCACAATGTCAACTGCCTCCGCTGAAACTGAGATGGTAGACATTTTCACCGATTAAAGAGCTAGACTGTCGCCTTCATTAGAAGGAGCCACCGCCTTCGGAGGAGTCATAAATGGCGACGATCGCAACTGCTGCAGAGCGTGCAAAAGTATCTGGCAAAGGGTTGGAGTGGAAGGGTGTATTCCCGGCGAATCCGACACCGGTTGGGGCTGACGGCCGGATTAACGAAAAAGCACTTCGTGCGATTTTCGAAGATAACCTGTCGCATGGAGTCGGTGGATTCTGGGTCGCCGGTTCCACAGGCGAAGGTCCTGTGATGAGCGAGCAGCAGAGGGAAACGACTGCACGTATTGCAGGTGAGACGATCTCGGGCAGAGGTCTTTCGATCATGCATGTCGGTGCCATCAGCACCGAGAGCGCGACGAAAGGGGCGAAAGCTGCCAGAGACTCCGGTTGTGATGCCATCTGCTGCGTCCCGCCTTTCTTCTTCAAGGGCGATGATCAGATGACGATCGACCATTACAAGCGAGTCGCCGATGCTGCCGATGGTCTGCCGTTCTTCGTTTACAACCTTCCACAACTGACGCAGGTCGAGACTACACCTGCGCTGATGGAAAAGATTGTCGATGCCGTTCCGACGGTAATCGGGCTCAAGCATTCAGCCCTCAATTTCAGTGATATCCGCTTGTTTGCGAATATGGGCCTGAAGTGCTTTTCGGGGAGTGGACTGTTGCCGCTACCGGCGCTGACCATGGGCGCAGTCGGAACGGTTGACGCTCCCCTGTCTGTTGCACCCTGGCACTACACCGAATTGTTTGACGCCTGGGAGCGGGGTGATCTCGATACCGCACCACGCCTTCAGGACGGCGTGGTTGAAATCGTCGACATCATTAAGATGTTTGGCGCTCCGGCCGCGGTGACCAAGTTGATTCTGACCGAACGGCTGGGAATCGACTGTGGACGACCTATCCCCCCTGTTCAAGATCTGAACGATGAACAACGGTCAATCGTTCTCGCTGCCGCGGGAGAAGCAGGGTTGTTGCAGAACCCGTAGGTCGACAACGTCCAAAGAGATTTACCGGTCAGAATTGACCTCGATCTGTGGCAAGACAGCAAATGATCACGTTGCGCCCTGACAAGCAGCGTGAAGTCAGGTGCGTGTTGATCTGAATTCATGCAGTACGACTGGCTACCGGTGGCGTGCCTCGGTGTCCAGCGTGTTGCCGTAACGGCAGGTGAGGTGACCCGTTGTGCCATAGCTCACGCTGGCAAATGCTATCTCGAGCCTCGGGAGATCGCTTCGTCGCCGTACCGGCTGCGAATAACGTCCATTGCTTCGCTCGTGTTCGAATCTGCCATCGGGTTCTGGTCGAGCAACGATAGCTGTGCTGCCTGTTCACCCAGCCCCGTGACTGCCACACCGACCAGGCGGACTGGATCACCACGTTGTCGCATTGCGGTAACCAGCAGCGCGTGCGCGGTGTCGTAGATAAGTTGGTCGCCGTCCCCCGGAACCTGAAAGGTTCGTTGGCGTGTGATCGTGGTGAAATCGCCATACCGCAACTTGATGCTCGTTCCCCGTGCGCGTTGCCCTGATTTTCGCAATCGCGTGCCAACGCGCTCGCTGAGATTCTTGAGCACCTTTTCAAGCTCAGATCGACTCGATACATCGGTTTCGAATGTAGTTTCGGAACTTATAGATTTAGCTTTTACACGTTCTCGAAGCGGAGAGTCGTCTATGCCTCTCGCTCGACGTTGCACATGCTCTGCATGATTCGGCCCGAGTGCCCGTCGCAAAGGACCCAACGATGCCGTTGCGAGTTGTCCCAATGTCGTTATTTCCAGTTTTGCAAGTGCTTCGGCAGCTTTGGGTCCGATTCCAGGGAGATTGCGGACAGACTGTGGGGCGAAGAATGTTTCAGCCTCTTGCTGTCGAACCTGAAACACACCATCGGGCTTCGCATGCTCTGTCGATACTTTTGCCACTAATTTGCTGGGACCAATGCCAATCGATACGGGTAAGCCCAACTCGCTCCGAACTGCGTCCCGAATCATGTTCGCAGTTTCAATCGGTTGCCCGTAGAGGCGCTCTGTCCCCGACATGTCCAGATACGCCTCATCGACGCTGACGGGAACGACGTTTGGCGAGTACTCACGAAGGATATTCATAAACTTTTTCGAAACTTTCCGGTATAAACCGTGGGTGCCACGCATGAAAATTGCCTGCGGGCAAAGTCGGCGAGCCACGGCAGTCGCCATTGCGGAATGTACCCCGAACTTGCGAGCCTCGTACGATGCCGTGGCAACTACACCGCGTGGCCCGATTCCACCGATTACGACCGGCTTGCCGCGCAACGACGGATCATTCTGGCGCTCTACCTCGACAAAGAACGCATCGAGATCGACGTGGAAGATAACCCGTTCATTCTCAGTCTGTTTTTCCGTGTCCGCCATAGACGCAGATTAGCAGGTGAAGAGCGAATATCGAAGATGTGAATGACCCAGAGAGGAGAGCCACAGAGAAGGGCTAAGGAAGTTCGTGTATCTGGCGCATCGTGTTCGCCATCTCCACGGCAGCATCGGCATAGCCGTCTGCGTGTCCGATCCGGCTTACAGCTTGCTCGGTGGAGTCAGTTGTGAGTACACCGAATATCACTGGCTTCCCCGATTCGCTACCTGCCCTGGCGATACCCTCGGCCGCTTGCCTGGCGACGAACTCGTAGTGATCGGTCTCACCTCGGATAACGACACCAATGCAAATTACTGCGTCGATGTCGCCGCGGTCGACCAACCGACGGGCCACGAGCGGTAGTTCGAATGCACCCGGAGTTCGCACCAGAACGATATCCTCGTCGGCAACTCCGAGATTCTTGAGGCGATCTACAGCTCGTTCAGTCATCTGATCTGTCAGATAACTGTTGAACCGTGCGGCGGCGACCCCGATTCCGAGCCCTTTGCCCTTGAGATCATTTTCGATGGAACGAGGTGACATTATTCGGCTGCTTTACCGGGTTTAGGGGCTGACGACTCAGAATCCATCTCAAAATCATGCCCCATCTTTTCGAGTTTGGTCTGCATGTAGAAGCGGTTCTCGTCGTTGATCGGTGCTTCCAGAGGGAGTTGTTCGACCATGTCCAATCCGAAACCTTCTAGGCCGATGACCTTCTTTGGGTTGTTTGTGAGCAGCCTGAACCTGCGTACGCCAAGATCATTCAGAATCTGCGCACCGACTCCATAGCGCCTGAGATCCATGGGGAATCCCAACCGCAGGTTTGCCTCGACCGTGTCCAGTCCCTGATCTTGAAGTTCATAGGCTTTCAATTTGTTCAGCAGGCCGATCCCCCGACCTTCCTGACGCATGTAGACCAGCACGCCGCGACCGTGTTCGGCGATGATCTTCAATGCCATGTTGACCTGATCGCCGCAGTCACAGCGTGTGCTGCCGAAAACATGACCGGTCAAACATTCAGATTCGACTCTCACGACTACCGGCTCCGAGTCG
>JAJRZP010000168.1 GCA_024275195.1 Chloroflexota bacterium
CATGGGGTTACCTTGAGTACTCGCAAGAACTGGCCGACCGATCTTTCAAGCTGGCGGAAACCTATCCGTCTTACCCGACCCTTGTTGGAACGTCAGCGACCGCGATGACAAGCGTCGGGCTTCATGAACTTGCGATTGAGTTTGCTGATCGAGCGATTGCAACTGAGTCAACAACCCGTCCCTGGGCGAAAGCCTGGTACGCAAAGGGGCGGGCCCTCTATGAACTCGGACGTGAGGAAGAGGCGATTGAAGCACTGATCACTTCGACCGAGAAAGAGCCAGGAGCCGAAGGTGCGCTTCTCGCCCACCAGGTTCTCGCCCAGATATACAAGGCCAGAGGCAACGACGAGTTGTACGACCTTCACTCAGAACTTGGTGGCGGCGACATCACAGTACAGGAATAGTCTTCACCGAAAACCCTCTACGATGACTTCACGTCTCCGCAGAAATCAATCGCAACGTAGCGCTGAGTCGATCTCGGAGCGAATCGACTCGGCCATTCTGTGGATCGCTGTCGGGATGCTGTTCATCATCCCCCTCATCTTCAGTTTTTCTGGATTCGTGGCAGTATTCAGCGAGCTAAAGCTGGTCACGCTTCACATCGGCGCAGGAATGATCGCTGTCCTCTGGTTATGGCAATCGGCAATCACGACAGTGAACTCGCGATCAACCCGAGCGAGCGGTAAGTCGCTGGATCTGTTCCGTTGGGTGGGCAAAGATCCGTCTCGATGGTTGATCGTTGCTGCGTCAGGATGGCTGATTGCACAGATCATCTCCACTCTGCTCTCACCGCTCCCCGTGGTCAGCCTGTTTGGTGCAGACGATGCACGATCTGGCTACAACCTCTACGACAACATATCGTTCTTCGTCCTTTTCATTACAGTTGCGACCCGCTTCAGGTCCGAGTACAGACTGAAAATCCTGATCGTCACGTTGATCAGTTCGGGAACCCTCGCTGCTGCTTACGGAATCGCACAACATTTCGGCTGGGACCCACTCAGCGAAAGCGCAGGGAGAACCCGGGTTTGGTCGAGTTTCGGCAACCCGCTGAACTTCGGCGCCTACATGGTTATGGCCATCCCTGCCACGTTGGCAATGGGCATCCCGAACCGCAGCCGAAAATATCTGTGGATGGGAGTGTTGGCGATTGCTGTCGGACTGCAGCTTGCCGGTCTGTGGTACAGCGGGGGGCGAGGCCCATACGTTTCCTTCGTTGCTGCACTGATAGCTTTCGGACTGATCGGGCTAGTTATCGGACAGGTGAGAGCGCTTGCCACATCGGGGGCAATGCTGGCAGCCGGAGTGCTAATTGCCCTAATTATCATCGTCGCACCATCGCCTCAAGAAGATATCGGACTTGAACGGGTCCGGAGCATCGGTGACCAGATCGTCGGTGTGACCGATCCCTCAACGAAAACTACAGGTGATCTGGACGCACGATTCGACATCTGGAGAACGACCCTCCAAACTGCTATGAAGTGGGATGTGCCGCAGAATGAATCGGCCCTCAGCGCCACGCTACGACCGCTGTTCGGACTCGGCCCCGATATGTACATCTATGCGTACCCGCTCGCGGCCGATCCCCAGATAGACAACGCCCTGGTAGACCATCCTCACAACTATGGGCTACAGATACTGATGGAGCAGGGGTACATCGGGCTATCTCTGTTGGTCGCCATGATCGCACTCGTTCTGGCGAGTATCTATAAATTGGTCACTCGTATCAGATCGAAACGATCTGAACTCTGGTTCAGTCCAGTGTTGATCCTCGCGATATTCCCGGCAGTTCTCGGCAAGCTGGTGGAGATGCAGACCGGAGTATCGAGAGTATCTGATCTGGCGATGACGTTCGCATTATTTGGAGCTGTCTTGGCAATCTGGGTGGTGTCGTCGCGCCGAGAGACTGCGGGTAGCCCGTTGAAATCATCAAGGCCAGTGAAGTCTGAACCACCTAAATCGATCCTGGGCTTTACGCTGCCACCCATCATGGTTTCAGGAGCAGTTATCTTCTCGGCGATGGCAGCGACCGCAATAGTGCTAGTAACGCTGGGTGGGTGGGATATCCGTCGTACTTCTGCCAGCCGCGGCTGGGCGGCTGCGCTGACAGCTACGACCGACATCGAGCGAGCAACCGGATGGTTCGAGAGTCAGGAGCTGGCTCCAGAGCGACCGTCTTTCACAAACACCCTATTTGTTGAACTGTTCAACGCGGCCGTCGATCAACACGAGTCTGGCAATGAAGATAGTTCATTTCAACTGATGCACACCGCCCGAAATCTGCTGCTCGAATTTGAGAAGCGTGACCCGTACAAACGAGATAACCAGATAAACCTGTTTAAGACAGAGATAGTCCTTACCCAGTGGGGACAAACTGAGTTCGCACCACTGGCCGTTGATCGTTCCCGAACGATCTTCAAGCTCTACCCGGCTTACCCCTCGCTACTCAGCATCATCGCCAGCGATATGACTTTGATTGGGCGAGATGACCTCGCAGCCGAATACAATGACTTTATCGAGGCCCTCAGGTAAAGAATACTGGATTCTATGATCCGCAATTTGAGCAGAATATACGGTCGTCAGTCCTCTCAATTTTCGCCTCATTTTGTGTTTCTGCCTTGCGCGAAAGGGACTGTAATAGACAACCGAAAAATGGTAGACTGAACTGAGTTCTGCGGGGGTAGCTCAGCTGGCAGAGCATCTGCCTTCCAAGCAGAATGTCGCGAGTTCGAATCTCGTCCCCCGCTCCATTCAGAAATTCAAAAACCCCTCGGCTGATTACGAGGGGTTTTTAGATTAATCTTGATTCACCTATGTGCGTACAGAGTTGATACATACGCTTTCCAACGTAAACCTCTACCATCTCTGAACTCAGCATGACTTGCAGAACGTAGCCAATCCGTCGATGATTAATCTGAGATTCGATGTGCGCGTCACCAGTTTGTTGATTTACTTGAGAACAATTCCGAATCCTGTCGTGTGACTGGAAACCGTGGACTCGGGGGAGCGTAGCCTACAGTTGCGAGCACTCCACACATATAGAATTCCGTCGCTTGTCCGAGGGCTGGTCAGCCTGTTCATCATCGGATTGATGCTGACTGTGGTTCAGTCGACCATGTTTGCAGATGGTGCAACTGGATCACCACCGACCGCTCCTCCTTCATCGATTGTCATTTTCGATACCTTCAACGGAGCCCCGCAGCCACTGGTCGGTCATCAGCCGAATGTCGACACAGTCGGCGGTGGATGGCAGTCCGTGAACGGTGACTGGCAAATTGGTCGTGGACGCGCATTCGATGTCCTCGGCTACTCCACACCTTATTTCACAACGATCAATCCGAACGCCTCCAACTACAAGGTTTCTATCGACGTCACCTGGTTTGGTGCCTCAGATGCCGGACTGATCTTTCGGTACGTCGATGAATCCAACTACTACTCAGCCGTATTCACCGGGAGACATTTCGAGCTAAGGAAAACTGTTGCAGGGCGAACGGCTGCGATAAAGAGAACTCCGATCAATTGGAATCCGTTCGAGACGAAGACGATTGCAGTAAAGGTCGACGACACTTCCATAACGGCGACAGTCGAAAACAAAACCCTTCAGATACTCGATACGCGACACGAATTCGCTCGAAACGTAGGTGCGATAGTTCAACGCACCGCTAATGATGAGTTCAAGAACTTTGAGGTGCGGGCACTGGGACCACCTGTTTCGCCAGAGTCGATCGTCTTGCCTGCATTGATCGACTCGGTCATTTTCGATAGCTTCACAGACGCTACCGACCCAATCTCACTATCTGCTCACGCACCCGAGAAAGCTCCGTCTGGTTCGGCATGGATCGAACACGATGGAACCTGGACCGTAACCGGCGGAATTGCCGAAGAAACAACGGGGTCGTCTTCCGCTGATCTGCGTGCGACGATTGACGCTGGTATCGCCGATGTTGACATCTATACAAATCTGACGTGGAACGGCGGTCGCGCGGGTGTTGTTTACAGGTATGTAGACAACGACAACTGGTGGATGACATGGACGGACGGAAACCTGCTACTCACCGCCTCGCTCGATTCGACCGACGGATTCATAATGCGGAGCATAGTTCCATTCGATTGGGGACCTGCCGGTACGACGCGTCCGCTCCGTGTGCGGATCAATGGCTTCGGCATTCGCGTTTATGCGGACTACAGTGACATTCCACGAGTGCGTGTCGTTTCGGATTTGCGCCTGGGTTCGACTCGGGTAGGTCTGTTCAACCGTCAGTCGCCGGGTAACGAATTTAAAGAGTTCGTTGTCGCCCCATCACCTGCATTGCCCGTCCCGGATGTACTGCCCGTGCCTGAGCCACCCGACGTTGAGGGAACGGCACCGGCGACACCTCCGGGTCTCGTTCTGTACGACAGCTTCTCTGATTTTCCGAATACGTGGAACCCGTTCCACGACCCTGATCTGGCTCCCGAATTTAGAACGTGGCGCAACAACTCAGGCAATTGGCTTGCCGACTTCGAGCAGTTGACCGAAGTGACTGGCGAAAAATCAGATCAGAGGGCAATTATCGACACCGGAGTCGAAGACAGCCTGATCACATCGAAGATTGTGTGGAGGTCGGGGCGTATTGGTATTGCCTTCCGATACCGTGACGAAAATAACTGGGCGATGGCATGGTATGACGGTCTGAGTGACGTTATTTTCGGCAAGATAATCGAAGGCGAATTTATTGAAGTTGACCGCTTCCCGGTTAACGTCATTGCCGGAAGAACGTACAAGTTGACCGCGTGGATAGTGGACGATACTGCAAATGTTACGTTCGGCAACACTCATCTGGGATCGTTCGACGTGTCTGAGCTACCAGCCTCAACTTTTGTGGGCATGTTCAGTCGAAATGTTCAGCCGGCACGCTTCGACAATATTGCGGTTGCAGCACCAGCCATTCAGCCGAATCCTGGTGGAATAACTCTGGCACCTGTTGTGGTTGATTCGTTTACCGAGGTTGGCATCGTGGACATTGGGCCGCCACATGAGCCCGATCTAGGTCCGCTTGGATCCACGTGGGTCGAGCGCACAGGTGATTGGGTGATCGACAACGGTGTGGTTCGAGAAACTCTCGCTTTCAATGCTGATTTCCGCACCACAATCGCTGGAACCGCCGGTGATCAACGTGTGTCTGTCGATATCACGTACAACGGGGGTATCGCTGGCATCACCTACCGCTACCTCGATGAACTTAACTGGTACATGTTCTGGTACGACGGAGTAAATCTCGTGTTCGGCAAGGTTGTCGCAGGAGTGTTCTCTCTTGTGGAGGTCCAGCAGATCGATTGGGGTCCACCGGGCACAACGCGGACTCTGGCAGTCGACGTGGTGGGAGACACCATGACCGGTTATGTCGACGGTACTGATGTGATTTTCGTGACCGGAGAAAATCAGTTGTCAGGTGAAGATGACGCTGGACTATTCGCTCGAAATACGTCCACGACCACTTTCGATAATTTCAGTATCGAGTCGATCACGCCTTAGTAGAACTCGAACGACGTACTCGCCCACAGATGCGCCTGGCTCATCTTCTCAGTTAAGTTTTAAGTCGTTTGAACCACTCTTGGTGGTTCCTTTATGACCTCCGAGGTTCTTTTGTGCGCGAATAGCGACGTACTTTTAGCGATAGTGTGAGAGTCCTTGAACAGTCGGATGCCCAGCGAGAGTTCAAAAACATTCAACATTACATGGGAAGATCAGTCGGTCGATCTTTCGAACGAGTCCCTGCTCGCCAACGTGCGGCAATCGCTTCAAGCATCTCCAGCAGTAGCTTCGTTCGAACTGTTCGTCCTCTCAAAAAACCGAGTGGTAGTGCG
>JAJRZP010000169.1 GCA_024275195.1 Chloroflexota bacterium
CACTACTGAGATGAGAACTGCCGCGGAGATTATGAAAATCACGGAATTCATGGGTACCGATATTGCGAGGCCCAGAGCTGTGCCGGCGGCGGGCGCATGCTCGGTGTTTGTAATCGTCATAAAGAGGATTACCAGTGCGAGCGATAGGCCCTGAAGGGCGTGAATCGCAAGTCGGTTCCCTGCCACGCCATCAGGTAAAAGCATTAATATCCCTACAGTGCAGAGCGCCGCAAGAATTGCGAAGAAGTGACCGCCGATCAGTCTGAATGGCTTGGATACGATCGAGTGCGGCAGAAAGAACACTGTTGCAACCGAACTGGCTATCGCAGCCACTATGGCGCCATTTGTGATTGCGTCTTCCGCCATGAGAATTGCTACCAGCGCGACACCTGCCAGCAGTGACTGAGTTAGGTAGATGCGTGGTCGATGAACGAACCTGGCATCGATCCACCTGAGAAGGGGATGGCGGTGTGCGGCGCGTAGTTTCGGATGCCGATGTGGTGAACTCGGCGGGCTGGTATTGATCGACATCGTTCGGTATGCAAGAGATTTTTGTTGGTGAGAGTTGAACGTATCACCACACTCTGCAGGACGCACACGATGATCTGGACAGGTTCTTCCGCAAAACGTAAGCAACAGCCAGATTGCGGTTGCCCAGTATGTAAACGTTCACTAACATAGTAGCGTCAACCTCTGGTTGAGTTAAATTCCAAATATGCCAACACGCACACGTTTAGATCACCAAACACGGCGGCATCAGATTGTCGAGGCTGCTCGCGAACTTATAGCGAATGGTGGGGTGGACGCGCTCACGATTCGGGGTATCGCATCAAAGGTTGGCGTGACCGAGGCGGCGATCTACCGGCACGTTGCTTCGAAAGTGGAAGTGATTCTGCTTCTTATCCAGGAAGTTGAAGAATCGCTTTTTCTGGCGATATCACGTGCCACTCGCTCGGATCGCCACGCACTTGAGCGTTTGGAGCATATGTTGCAGCTCCACGTTTCGTACATTGAGTTACGACAGGGTATTTCATTTGTAGTTATTGCCCAGGCGGCTCAATTTGAAGAGCCAAGAGTACGTTCCGCTGGTCGCCGTTTGGTGGAAAAATACCTCTCTCTGGTGGCTGAGATCATCTCGCAGGGAATCGAGAGAGATGAAATCGACAAAACTGTTCAGACGGATGCCGCAGCGATGATATTTTTCGGTATGATCCAGTCAGCAGTGACGAGATGGCTGTTCGACCCGTCGGCACACCCGCTCGGTGAGAACGCAGTTTCGATGTGGAAGCTGTTCAGAACTTCTCTTGAATTCTCTGATGAGGATGCGGATATGCATCCGAGCGAGAACGGCGGAGGTTGAGATGTCGGTAATTACGGTTGACGGACATATTGGTGCTGGTGCCCCAGAACTGGGCAGGCGCGTTGCACGAATGTTTGATTTCGATTACGTTGACCGTATTGCGTTGCCACGCTCCGTAACCGATGCCAGAGGCGAAGTTACTACCGGCTTTACGGATCGATTTTGGGCAGTGGTAGAACGTGCCGTTTCTGGCTTCGCCCTTGGCAATGCTGCTGGCGATCCTTACTTCAACGTCCCTGAGACCCTGATTCTTCCACTGACGTGGGATAGCGATGGGCCTACCGAGAACCACTCGGACAGTTCCGAAGTTTCGGGCGTCGACAGTCTCTTCGATGTGGGGAATACCGTGCTGGTCCATCGGGCAGGCTGCGTAGAAGCCGGTGAGCGTCCTGCGCTAAAGGTTGGTCTTTTCGCTTCGTGGGACGACCGGGTACAGCGAATAATGAAGCGAGAAGGATTGAAGTCCATCTCCGATGCGGAGTACACAATAGGGCGACGTGAGAAACTCCAGCATGAATACTTCGGTGACATCCACGGAGTATCACCCGACGATCCGAGTCTGTATGACATCACGGTGGA
>JAJRZP010000170.1 GCA_024275195.1 Chloroflexota bacterium
AATCTTCCCTCGAGTTAGCCGGATTGTTCGGAGCTACACTCAGAGTGCCCAGTCGCGAATGTCCATAATTGTGTTCACCGGCGAGCTCGACTCTCCCCCGTCTCCACCAAGAACACAAAGAGCGGCCCTGTCCCATATTTTTGGGACAGGGCCGTTTTGACTCAATAAACTCCAAACGGCGGCATCGAATGTCGGATCCAAAGATCAGACTTGAACTGGCCCCGGATGGCATTTCAACTCTCGTAGACCACCTAATTTCGACATTCGGATATGCTCAAGCTAGTGAGCGTGACCAGGAGAAAGATCAGGTGTTCTGAACATGGCTACAACCGACGCGAATGGAGTGAACTCGTTGCTATCGGAGGCGTTGTCGGCTTCATTCTCGGCTGCACGCTCAAAACTCGAAGAACTTGATCCCGACTATGTGAATAGCGCCAGTACGACGGTTCGTGTTCAGCAGGCCGGACTCGTACATCCTTTTCCTGACGATGCGTTCAGAAAGTCTCCAAAACATCGATTGGGCGAGAAGTGGGAATTGCTACTTAGTGGCACACAATTGATGTACCACCTAGCGAATCTCTGGAACTATTCAGCAAAACGTATCAGTCTGATCGATCTAGAGTCAGAGGATCGCGTACTCGAGTACGACTCGGCAATGCGAAGTTGGATTGACGAAGGTCAGGCTCTTGTCGAGCACTTCAAAACATGGATTCGCCAAGCAGTCTGCCTGGCCGACCTGACGCCTAAACAGCAGCGAACGGTCCTCCACAAAGCCATGACTGACATTAACAAGTACAGCAAGGAACTCAGCAAGCGTAGAGTCGGTCAATTCCATGGAGTTGTAGAACACCAACCGATACGAGCTATTGCTGAAGATGGTATGTGGGAACTAGATATCGCAGCAGGGCACAGCCCTGAAACACTCCAGCCTTACTTGTTCAAGGGACAAAGGTCATTCATGGCGAGGTGGCAGCGACTCCATGCGCAAGGACATCCTGATGCAGTCCAAAGATTTGCAGAGATCGTTACTCAAGCTGTCGACGGCTTAGAGTGGAAAATCTAAGTGGGCTCGTATTCCCGTTGGAGATCACTAATTCGGACACGGCTACAAGGAGATTCAAACCAGCCCTATCGATAAAAAGAGACCATTTTATTTCAAGTAATAGATAAGAATCCTGAACTTATCGGCCACAGGGAAACTAGCAACCCCTTTTATCGAGATTGAAACCATCTGCGACAGTGATTTGTTTGAACTATTCTGCAGTGTCCGGTTCGTCGGCAAAGAACAGCCGCCCATCTTCGACGAGTTCATTACATAGTTCAACCGTTTCCTTCAGACCTAACTGAAGTCGCGTTGCAATTTCCGAGTAGTACTGCCTGCCATCTGACTGAATCAACTTAACGATTTTGTTTTTAGTGCCAGAACGGTTCATTGAATAATTATCTCAGCGAAAGCAATCACATTAATGATTGATTTTAGGAATGAGGCGACGATCCCGCAGAAGATCCCGGCAAAGCAATTCCTCTAGAATGCCACTAAAGTCAGACTGTTATTTCGAATCGAGTCAACCGACCCGAGAACTGCTTGGAAAGCCGGTTTTGCCTTCACCGACACGATCGACTTAGTGCCCTTCATATCGATATAAACAGCATCCAGGATCATTGTCAGTAGTTGGTGGCATTCCTGAACTGTCGCTCCGGCCCATAGTCTCGGTAAGTCGTTGAGCAATCGACCAGCTTCCTTCGCCGCGTCAACCTCAGGGATCAGCAGCGATTCAAGTTCCCACTCCATCGACTTCTTTTGCCGGTGGTACTCGATCTCGTCAAAAAGGCCATCTACAAACGCTTGCCCGAGCCGTCGTAGCTTTTCTTTCACTCTCTCGCGCTCACTGATGATCCGTGCTGTCTCGTCTTGATGAACGATCTTTGCAAGTACCCGACGTTCCCAATCTTCTGGTAAAACAATCGAACTGAACATCTTTCCGATCTGTTCGTCCGGAATGGAACAAGAGATCGAACCGCCATGTGACGGACATTCACCGTGACTTCGTGATGCCCGGTGCTCTCGGTAATACTGCTGACCGTTCTTATAGGTCTGCGCCCAAAGATTCATGCCACAATCGGCGCACCTAGCCAGGCCTTTCAGTAGATACGTCCGAGTCGACTTGCGGCCGATAGTAGAAGATCTCCCTGAGTTTTTGCTGAGGGCCACTTGAACCGTTTCGAATAACTCAGTTCCGATCACTGGTTCATGCTGACCTTGGAATGATTCTTTCTTGTGCCTCACCATCCCTGAATAAAACGGGTTGTGCAGAATGACTCTCACCGAAGCGTTCGTGAAGAATCGTGGTCCTGAGGTTTCATCACCGCTTGGAGTCGGAAGACGTTTGGTGTTTCTAGTCCTGAATCCCTGCCCATTCAGCCAGATTGCTAGAGATGCGGTCGTAGCGTTACCACGTGCATATCGTTCGAACAGTTCTTTGACTGCCCTGCCCTCGACTTCTATCTGATGAACGCCTCCGGGATGCTCAGGATCACATTGAAGGACTCTCTGACCGTCCTTACCCGACCAACAAGACCTGTACCCGAACGGTATGCCTCCAAGATGCCTTCCTCCCCGTGCTCGCTCTCCTTGTCCTTTACTGACGTGGGTACCCAATGACCCAGAGAAGTACTCAGCAAAACCTCCAAGCATCTGGATGAATAGCCTGCCCTGCGGGGTCGAATAGTCGATGTTCTCCGTAATCGAGAT
>JAJRZP010000171.1 GCA_024275195.1 Chloroflexota bacterium
CCTACCTCGCTGGCGGCACAACAAGTACGGGGTGACCAGAAGATCGGACGACCTTGTCGGTCACGCTGCCGACCACGAGCCGCTTGAAGCCGCTCTGCCCGCGTGTCCCGATCACAATCATCGTACTTGCATTTTCATCGGCAATCGAGATCAACGTACCCGCCGTGCTTCCGGTCGGCGTTCGCATCGATGCTTGAATACCGGCTTTCTTGGCCTGTTCGACAAATGGCAGCAGGTATTCTCCGGCAAGGTCGCTTGCGTTACTGAATGAAACGGGGCTTGCATAGTAAATTCCTGCGTCGCCCATCGCAGTCTGATACGCCAGATTGTTGACTCTCACGAACAACAGTTCGGAGTCCATGCCCTTCGCAATGTGGCTCGCAAGTGGAATTACCGATTCGGAGATCTCCGAGCCATCGAGTGGAACCAATACCACAGCGGGCTTCGTGGATGCCATCTCCGAGTCTTTGTCTGGACGTACAGCGAGAACCGGGACCGGTGAATGGGTTATCACCCTATCGGTAACACTTCCGAGAATCCCTCGTACTAACAAAGATTCACGGTGTGTCGCCATCGTGATCAGGTCGACACCCTCTTCTTCGGCAACTTTCAGGATCTCTTCTTCCGGAGAGCCAATCGTAACTACCGCGCGGACTTGAAATCCCTGCTCTGAAAGTCGGGTCGCAACCTTGTCCAGGTAGGTGTTGGCACGTTGTGCTGCCTGCTCGATAGCCTGAGTTCCGTAGCCGACTCCGCCTCTGGTCGACCCGTCGTTTCGAGCGGCCGAAATAACTCCTCCAAACTCGACGGCTGCCAGTGTCTGATCGTCAACTGGCGGTGCATCAAGTGGGTGAGATCCGCGTGCTGGTCTGTCACGACCCGCGCCTTCACCCGAGCGATCGACTTTTTCAGGATCGACGACCGTTAGGAGGATGAAATCGGAGTTGAATGACTCGGCAATTCCTTTGCTCCATACAGCGATCTTCTCTGCATTTTCCGAACCGTCCAATGGAATGAGAACTTTGCTGAGCATCGTAAATTTTCCTTTCGCACCAACCACCGTTTACGTCTGGCTTAATATACGTTCGTTTTGAACCACTATCTCTCGCTACATATACATTTTCTTCCACTTCGAGATGAATTAGAACCGAAAATGGTTAAAACCATGTGAGAGTTAAGGTCGACCAACTCCATCCGTATGCTCAACCCTGAACCAATCTACAAACCCAGTAGATTCTCCGGCAATGGTGCTGGTCGCTCGCAGGTAGAGTCGAGTTCGAACCGCTCACCGGTATCCAAGATTCGACCAAACGCATGCATGATCTTCAACACATGCAGAGCCATTGCGCCACTCACCCTGTTAGGTGCACCGGTGATGATACCGGCTGCCATATCGGCGACACAAACTCCCATGAATTCTCACCAAACGGACGAGTCACAGGCAACCCAAAATCTAGTCGAGAGAGGCAGTCTCCTCTAATGAAGCAGTGATCAACTGTTCCAGCACATCGAGATCGATATCGGCAAGTTTGTTGATGTAGAGACACGATTTACCGAGCTTGTGCTTGCCAAGTCGGGAAAGCTCTTTTTCAAACCGTTCGAATCCCAGCATGATGTATACGACCATGTACTGTTTCCGTGGCGAAAATCCTACCGAGAACCACGATACGGATCTCCCGGTCTGGTACGTGTACACATAGCTACCGAACCCGACGAGGCTCTCGCCCCACATCGATCCCTGATCACCAGTGAGTTTTCGCATGATCTCGAGAAGCTGTAGAGCATCTTTGCGGCGTGTCAGATTTTCAACCGAAGCGATGAACAACTCGACATCATCACTATTTTCCCTCGTTGTTAGTTCGGCCAATCCGCCCTCTCCCACTCCCTGAATTCGATTTCAAAACAGACTAGATCGCCCTCAACAGGCTGACATGCTTCGCCAACGTAGTTTCTCATTAGCGGCAGGTTAGCCGAGTTTGCGTTTCTGGAACGCCAGAACAAATTTGCAGCCACCACGGTCGTTCTGCTCAACTATCGAGGTTCCACCGTGTGCCGTGATCGTGTCGGACACGAACTTCAATCCGGTTCCGGGCGTGAATACTGGGGATAAGTTCGTCAGATGTTTCACAACCAGCGGGAGTGTCTCTACCGGTCGCTGTTCACCCGGTTTCAACTCGGCAATTCCCGGTCCATCGTCTGAAATTGAAACGGCGAACGCGTCGGAGTCGTCTGAACACTCGATGACTACGCTTGCACCACTTGAAGTGTGTTTTAACCCGTTTTCCAGCAGGTTCGAAATTGCCCTGAATATCTGAGGTCGGTTGCCGAAGAACTGAGGGGGGCGCCCGGTTACACTCATCTGAAGATTCTTACCGGCAAGATCGTAGATCGGCGAGTAGACAGCCGAGACCTCGACCAGTAGCTCAAGCAGGTCGAATTTCTGTGGGCTTAGCGCGTCATCCTCGACACCGGTCAACCACGTGGCAGCTTCAGAGCACAACAGCGACAACTGTTCGCAGCTTTTCTGCGCCGACACAGCCCGCGCTCGCTGAACCGAATCGTCTTCCGCTTTTGCCGCAAGCTCAAGAAGATCTACCATCAGAGCGACCGAAGTCGTCACCGATCGCATGTCGTGGATTAGAAAAGAGAGTTGCTCGTAGTCACGTGCAACCGTCTCAGCACTCTCCTGAATTCCTCTTCGCAACATACTTCCCACAATCCACTTTCCCGAAACTCACCTGCGTACCGTCCTCACATCTTTGTGAAGCCCATACACGAATGAGTTCAGTCTTACTCATTCGCCAATGCTACGCTAAGTCAAGTTTTGGTCAAGATTTGGTAATTATTTGGTATGCATGGCTCCCAACGCAAGTATAACCGCGCGGTAACGTGTAATACATGAAAAGTTGAAATAAGCCCTTTAGAGGTCACAACGCGCGGGTTCGTACTACTTATCTGAACTGAACTCTGATATGAATTCTGCTGATTCTCGCTCTGACTAACGACTCGACTTCGAATGAGGAACTTCTTATGGGCAAACTCGATGGGAAAACAATTTTCGTAACCGGCGCAAGCTCGGGAATCGGGCACGCCACTGCGAAGGTTCTGACAGATCACGGGGCATCTGTGGTTGTCGCCGCCCGGCGCGAAGAGGAGTCGATTGCCCTCGTCGAGGAGCTACAGAGCGACGGTGCGAGTATCGACTACATAAGAACTGACGTAACTGACGAGAAGCAGATTAAGGCTGCAATCGAGTTCACAGTCGCTCGATTCGGAGGGCTCGACGCAGCATTCAATAACGCAGGTGGGGGATTCCGATCTCAACACGACTGGCCGCAAGACTCATCTGAGAGACTCGACAAGACTTTCGAACTCAACATGAAAGGTGTCTGGCTGTGTATCAAGCATGAACTCGCTCACATGCTTGACCACGGGGGAGGCTCGATCGTCAGCACGTCGTCAATAGCCGGCTCCCGTGCCACCGAGAGCGAGGCATACACGGCGAGCAAGTTCGCGGTAGAGGGGCTAACCAAGTCTGCCGCGCTGAAATACGGTCACCAGGGCGTGCGGGTAAACGCCGTTGCCCCAGGGATCATCGATGCGGGGTCGTGGAAACCACGTTTCGAAGCCGATCCAGGATTACGCCAGCGTTGGAACGAGGCCATCCCGCTTGGCCGACCCGGTAGGCCAGAAGAAGTTGGCGAAGCCGTGGCGTGGCTTTGCTCGGATGAGTCGTCGTACGTCACAGGCGCCGTCATACCTGTCGATGGTGGCAACGCATTCACTATCGCCCGTCCGTCCTGATCCGATCGTTACTGGGTTCGCTGAAAGCTCCAACTACCCACGGGCAGATTCGAACCGACCGAGGGCGGCTGCCTGTCAAATTACTTCGCACAACCGACGAACTGACCGATCAGGTAGAACAAAATATTCTAAATGCGAAAGTTTGCATCTACTATTGATTGCAACTAAAGTTCCATTTTCGTTCGTACACTTCCTGATTTACGCCCTGTCGATCAGGTTTGTTGCGCCATCTGTTGGAGATCATAATTGTCGGCTGAAATCGGTGTTGCCCTGCTGGGAACTGGCCTTGGACTCGGTCTTCGCCATGGAATCGATTGGGATCATATAGCTGCAATATCCGATGTGACCAGCTCTCAAAAAAGTCACAGGCGTAGCCTCGGCATGGGTACGCTCTACGCACTCGGCCATGCCGCGGTCGTAGTGATTCTTGGCTTGCTGGCTATCTGGTTCGGAACGCTCCTACCCGATTGGGTGGATGGCTTCATGGAGCCTGCAGTCGGCGTGACACTTCTTTTACTGGGTGGCTGGCTCATCTGGTCGATGTACCGCAACAAAGGTAGATTGATACTTCGAAGTCGGTGGATGCTCGTATTCGATTTCGTAAGATCCAGCTATCGAAAACTACCCGGAGTATCGAAGAAAACCCCGGAAAGGCTGGATGGCGAGAAACGTCGTGAGTACGGTTCCGGTGCATCGGTTTCCATTGGCGTAATCCATGGAATCGGAGCCGAAACAGGCAGTCAGGCGCTGCTGCTCGCCGCTGCTGCCGGTGCAACCTCTGCCATGGCCGGCAGCTTCCTGCTGCTCGCGTTTGTGGTTGGCTTGATCATCTCGAACACACTCATCGCCATTGCATCGATCGCCGGGCTTCTCGGTACAGATCGCTACCACAAGTTACAGACCGCCTTCGGCATTCTGATTGCCGGGTTCAGCCTGGTTCTTGGGACGATGTTTATATTCGGAGCCGCCGATAGCCTTCCCGGTCTGTTTGTCTAGATCCGGGGCAGTTTGCATCGGAGATTGCACATCTCCAACACTCTCAGCTAGTAACCAGACGACGATCTGGCGAGAACCGCAAAGTGCTGGACGATCCCGTGGAACCTTACGACACGATCGACAGGATTCTTAGAACCGCAATTTTAACGTACCGATCATGGCGACCGTCGTCGCCATGATCGGACATAGATATGGACTACCTACCCGCCCGTTCCAACACCCGGCTTTACTCGCTTCAGTGGAGCAAAAGACGCTCATGCGTCTGCGAGCAGAAAGTTTATAGCTGGGCGAGAGCAACGTGATCTACGGGCGTCAGAGAATTAAATATGCTCCCAGACCGCACTTGCACGGAGATGTCATCCTCCCCTCCGTATCCGGTGGTTCGGCAGGTTCGCTGACTACAGTTGGCGGAGACGCGGATCGAACCGATCCCTGAACCAATCGCCGATGAAGTTCAGCGCCATCACGAGGAGGAAGATCGCTATTCCGGGGAACACAGCGATCCACCAGGCATCGTTGAGATAGTCCCTACCATCGGAGACAAGCGCTCCCCAGGCGGGTGTGGGTGGCGGAATTCCCGCACCCAGATAACTAAGGCCCGCTTCCGCCAGAATTAGCTGGCCGACCCGGAGGGTTGCGATCACGATGATCGTATTAATCACTCCTGGTAGCAGGTGATGGAACAGGATCCGCCATGTGGATGCACCAGCAACGCGTGCAGCCATCACATACTCTCGTTCCTTTAACGAAAGTACCTCAGCACGAACATTTCGGACAAACGGAGGCCATGCTAAAAACGCGAGCAGACCCAGCAACACGATAAAGGTTTGGCCAAGGACGATGATCGTAACTAACGCAAGAAGCAGGAACGGTACAGCAAACCATATGTCGAGAAGCCGCATCATGAACTCGTCGACGATGCCGCCATAGTAACCCGCGACGAGTCCATATATAGTTCCGACGATCATTCCGCTGGTTGCTGCGATTGCCATCACTATCAGTGAAACGCGGGCACCGTACATGATCCTTGTAAGAATATCTCGCCCAAACTGATCGGCCCCCAACAGATGCACGCGTCCGTTTAGCGCGGGGTCATTCGATGCCGCACCCGGGGCCGCAGTACGATCTCGCAAGATCGGTTTTATCTCGTCGAATCCCGTGGTGTCAGCAAGTATCGCAAGCATGACCAGCCCAATGAGGATTATCACTGGAATTACAGGCCAATCGCGGAGGAACGACCAGGTTGAACTCAACCACCTATGAGGTCGGACACTCGGCTGATTCACCTCGAAGATTTCTTCTTCTTTGTTAATTGCTGTCATAAGGCTAGTTAGCTGTACCTAATTCTTGGATCAACCAGTGCATAGGTCAGATCGGAAATGAAAATAATGACGGCATACATCAGTGCGAACACAAGAACGGCCCCGGTCATGATCGGGAAGTCGTTCTCGGCCACAGCGTTGACCGCTAACAAACCAAGTCCCGGCCAAACGAAAACAGTTTCAACGATCACAGTGCCCGTTAGGAAACCCACGAATATCAGAGCCGACAGTGTCAGCGGCGCAATCAGTGCGTTCTTAAGGGCATGCTTCCAGATCACCACGTTCGAGCCAACTCCTTTGGCTCTGGCGAGCTTTACAAATTCCGAGTCCAGCACCTCGAGCATCGCCGATCTAGTCAACCTCACATATGAGGCAGACGCGGCTAACCCGAGGGTTGCCACAGGCAGCACGAAATTTTTCAACTCACCTTTCCCACCTGCAGGTAACCAGCCCAGTTGAACAGCAAATATCAGAATTGCGATTATCCCGATAAAAAATGGTGGAGTCGCCTGACCGAAAAGCGCAAAGGCGCGTCCAATATAGTCTGACGCCGACCCCCTCCTAACCGCCGATAAGACACCTAATGGAACACCTATGCCAGTCGCCACCACCCAGGAGACCAGAGTCAACTGCAGGGTGTTACCGATCTTATCGCCGATCAGTTCTGAAACATCGCGTTGGGCGAGAAGAGACTTACCCAGATCGCCCTGCAATACTTTCCCGAGCCATAGCAAGTACTGGATAGGCAACGGCTTGTCGAGATTTAGTCTCTTCCCGAGAAGCTCGTACGTCTCCTCGCTCATGCCATACCCACCCTCCTGTGCAAAGAGGTCACGAGGGTCGCCTACTGCTCTCGATAGCCCGAAAACGATCACAGTGGCTCCGAGAAGCGTGAACAGGCTGAAAATCACCCGTCTCAATATGAAATTACGCATGAAGCAAAATCTTTTTCGACATGATCATGGGCTGGCGTACGGAGGTCGGTGTACGCCAGCCCATGATTGCTATAGGGCGAGCCATTCGCGAACAGGTCGATTACTTGAGAACTATCGACTCCAAGTTGTTGATCGTGTTCAAGTTGCCGTTACCTGTTGGCAGGTGGTCCCAGCTTGCAATTACGTCAGGGCTGTACATTGGCGTAATTGGGTCGAGAACCAGTCCGATGCACAGTGCTGCATCCATTCCCTGCTGTACGAAAGCAGAGTTCAACTTCAGGCGCTCGGTCTTGTCAGCAAGCACTGCGGCTTTGCCGTAGTTGTCTGCTGCAAACGGAATTTCCATTCCGACACCGTATCCGCCATCACTCCAAGAACTCATCACGAAACCACGAGCCCAGTCAAACGGGAAGTTCGACTTGTTGTCGTCTCCACAGCCTGCGAAAGGTTCGGAGGTGCTTCGAGCAACAAGACCCGGACGATACGTCGAGTAAACCGAGTTGTTGAGCGTGACATTGACGCCAAGCTCAGCTGCCCAGATACCGGTAACCGCAGTCACCAGTTCTGCCGACGTACCTGGAGGTCCTACCCAGAGATTCTCCATGTCGAATCCGTCCGGGTACCCAGCCTCAGCAAGGAACTCTTTAGCGAGAGAAACGTCGAACGGAATTTCCCATCCGCCACCGCCACCTCTGCTCGGGTCGATGTAGGTACCCTGCTTGAAAGAAGGGTCACTCAGTAGCGGAGCATACGCGAAGTACGTTGGGCCACCGAATCCGTCCATGATCGAAGCAACCAGACCTTCACGGTCGATTGCGTGAGCAAGCGCCTGTCTTACCAGACGAGCACTTTCGAATCGAGCTGGATCCACGTCTTCAGCCGGGCTGACCCATGGCTTGTCCGCAGCCTCACGTATGAGCTCTTTGTCGTCGTAGTAACGGTTGCTCTCCCAGTAGTTACCGGTCATAGCGATTGAACGTTGAATTGTCAGTCCTGATCCTTCAGACCTGACGAACCCAGCACTCTCAAGCGCTTTCCAGTCCTTCAGGGAAGGCAGCGCGATCGCCACCTGACCGGTCTCCAACATCGCTCGGCGAGTTGCAGATTCCGAAACCTGAATGATTGCCATAGTCTCCACGCTGGGAGTCTTGCGCCAGTGATCTACCACGGCCTTCAGAACCGCTTTGTCGGAATCAATCCAGGACTCAACTTCGTAAGGCCCTGTACCGGCAAGAACATCTCGCATGCCATCTGCACCAAGATCATCGAAAGCCTTCTTAGGTACGATTCCTGCCGTTTGCCAGAAGGAACTGAACCGGTGGCGAATACCACGGCTATCGTAGTTGGCGTAGTTCATCCGTGCAGTGAATTCGTCGATCACTTCAAAGTTTGCGATCAGCGGCGCAAAGTCGCCGGCCTGACCATGAACGCTCTCGGGTGTCGTGTTCGAGTTGGCGTTGTTGAATGAGAATACGACGTCTTCAGCCGTCATCTGACCCCATCCATCGTGGAACTCGACTCCTTTACGGATATCAAACTCCAGATAGGAAAGATCGGGTGACAGTGTCCAGCCAGTTGCAAGAATTCCTTCTTCAGGTTCTGCTCCCAGCATATCGCCGAGTACAGGCCTGAAAAGTGTCTCTTGAACACTGGCCATGTAGAAGTTCTCAGAACAGCCTGCCGAGCAGAACTGTGGCGTGCCTGTTCCAGCGTGCAGTCTCGACACTGCAACAGACATCGATCCGGACGGCATCCCAGATCCTGCCTCTGGCGGCATACTGTCTGCTGGGGTAGTCGTAGCTGCAGCAGCCGCAGTTGGCTGTGCAGGGGCCGAAGTAGCGACAGGACTATCGTCTTCACCGTCATCCCCACCACAGGCAACTGCCAATGATGTGACTACGAATAGAAGACTAATGAGTATAAATCGCGTTTTTCCGGTAACTCGGGGCATTATGTCCCTCCACCAAAATCGGTTGTAAGTGAACGCTCACTTTCTAAAAGCTATGGGAACATACCATGATGTATTTTCCGTGTCAAAGCTCTTAACGATTGCTTAACGTCATTAAAAAAGAATATGACTTTATATTCTGCGGTTTTGCAATACAAACCCGATTTTCGAAGCAAATTCCACGATTCGAAGTGTAATCCGTTCCATCGGCGTTCATGTGATTCTGAAAATAGAAACCGCGCGGTTGATGGTCGCCTGCTTGGGCTAGCGGTATTTGCTGGCGACTATCACATTTACGTCTTGCATATATCTGCCAGCCACCTCAGTTGAGAGTGGGAGCGCAATCGTCCGTCGGCGACCGTGCAGCCAGAGCCACAAACCGGGGCCGGATCATACAAATTCGACACGGCTACTCCAATTTCTCCTGTGATCGCACCGTAATACTCAGATCCGTGCCAACAACAGAAAAACTGGGGACAACGTGCTTAACGACCCCGATACCGGACTAGCTCGACCTGCGGCGATTTTTCTCCGATCCAAGCGGAGGGATGGCAAGCACCTTCAAGTGATCGCGGTGCAAGACAAATCAAGGCCGCCCACGAGATGCGGACGACCTTGATTCGAATTTCGTTTCAGTGATGGAGCCTGAATACTAAGGGAGCAACACCTCTATCCAACCTGCGTCTGATGACTGCAGGTGGGCGATGTCGGTCCAACCTTTGACAGTCTCATCAGGATCCCAGTAAGCCAAGGCCATCTTCGCCACCGTTCCCGGCACGAAGATCGCATCGTCCGGGTCGCCTGTGTCCAGCGGCC
>JAJRZP010000017.1 GCA_024275195.1 Chloroflexota bacterium
ATCCGTACAGCACGCGTGATGTTTCCAAATGGCTCGATATTGCGATCCAGAGTGTACTCCGTGCGGGCAACGGTAACGAACGGAACGCAATTACAGTCGACTTCAGTGGCGTTGATGTCACGAGTGCAAAACCCGCCCGTCCGCAGCACCATCCGCCCGCCGACGGTATTCATCTGGGCGACGAGATCATCGAAATCGCACATTCAGCCCATGCGATCAACGGAGGAATTCGTGTCGATGAATACTGTGAGTCAACTGTTCCCGGTCTGTTCGCAGTTGGAGAGACCATTGCAGGACCGCATGGCGCAGACCGGCTTGGTGGCGGGATGCTGGCTGCGTGCAACGTGTTCGGTCGAAGGGCAGGTGAGCGGGCAGCGCAACGAGCGCGGACAACGGGAAAGAAAGAGTTCACGGAAAACTCGCTTGAGCCACTGATGACCCGATTAAACCGATTTGGCAACGGCTCAGGCAATACCTCCTGGTTCGAAGTTCGAAAAAGCCTGAAGACCGCCGCCGCTGAATCGCTAATCGCGGTGCGAAGTGGCCCACTGCTAACCAAGATGAGAGAACGCACTGCATCGCTCAGAAACGAGCGATTGCTCGATGCACCGGTTGAGAATCAACTAGATTTATTGAGAGTGCTCGAGACCGACAATCTAATTTTTACTGCCGACCTGATGGCGCTGGCAGCCTTGCATCGCACCGAAAGTCGTGGCAGCCACTACAGAGAAGATTTCCCGGAAACCGCCGTCGCGGCATGGGACAAGAGCATTTTCTGGCAGTCAACGTCATCGGGTGAGCCTAGACCTGCGATCCGAAAATATCGTCAGAATCACGCCGACGACACTCAGGTCACCTCTGAGTAGCGAGGGATTTCGCGCCGAGTGTTCGAGCGTTAGGTCGGCATGTAACCGCGATCCCGGACTCTAAAGCGTTCGCCTGCGATTCATACGTCACCGCGCCCACCGTCCAATCACATTCGACTCGACTACGGATCAGATTGATTCAGATTCGGTTGCCAATACCTGCAAAACCGGAGGCACACCCGATTCACAGGGAGTTAACAGGAAACCCCCAGTGATCGTTGAGGATGAATCTCTAGCTTAGTTGGAGATCGCTAATGGATCAGGTAGGTCGGGGATAAACAGCGAATCGTGGAATGCTCATGGAATCGGCATTGAACACAGCTAGGAAGTCACATGACTGCACTGCGCTCACGAAATAGATCTTTCAAAATCGTCGCAACGATTGCGATGGTGTTATTTATGACACTGGCCTCGGCATGCGAAATACTTGCGACAGACGGAGCCCGAGACGCAATCGCAAATGGTCGAGAGATTCGGCAGTTTGAAGATGAGACTCTTCTCCCGATTGAAGCGGAGTTGAACGATCTCTGGGCCAACGAAATCGAACCACGAGAGCGTGAATTGGAAGATCTCCGCCGGGAGCTTCAGGTTCTCGAAGAGGATCTGCTGCAACCTCTCTGGGACGCACAGAATGACATGTGGGCACCGGGTGGCGCGGCAAGCGTGGTGCAAGCCGAATTCGACGAGCGATATCGTGAGCTTGATATCGCAGGACGACAGATCGAAGTCGAACAGCGTGATCTTGACGCCAGATGGCAGGCACTGTGGGGGGCTAACGGAGTCGACCCCGAGTTTCAGGAACTCGAAGACGCACGATTCGAGAAGCAACGTGAACTCGATCGCCTCTATCGGTTCGGCAATCGTCCCGTCAATGAACTCTGGGATCAAATCAACGAGTTGAACGCCCAGCAGAATTGGGGCAACACCGACTCTCAGATCGAATCGGAACGAATCAACATCGAGCTTCGACGTCTATACGATCTACAGACCAAACTCCAGAACAGTTCAGGCGAACTGGTGAATGAGCTTTACAACAAAGCGAACAATATTCAAAACCAGTTGAACGATCTCTACAACACCGGTTGGGATCCGATCAATGAACTCAATGCCGAAGCCGATCGACTTGAACGGGAGCAGAATTCGACGGGCACATCTGGCGACGCAGACGCTATCACCCAGAAGATCATTGAACTCAAAAGCATACGCGATACTTACCGGTTGAGCCGGGATGCGGAACTTGCCGCATGGAAAGAATCTCTGGCTGCTGCTGAGGCCGCCGCAGACGGTACCTCAGTCGATGCCGTACCGGTCTCAAATGATTCGACGGACGGTGCCACAAGAATTGTTGAGCTTCAAGCGTTGATTGCAGAACTGGAAGCCGAAGCTGCCGAACTGCGGCAGGCCAAAAATGCAGAAGTTGATTTGTTGTCGCAACAGATAACTGACAAAAGGGATCTGTACGACCAACTGATAGCGGACGCCGAGGCTGACTTTCTGGTTCTTTCAACCAGTTTGCTTGCCGACGCGAGCGCACTCAACGATCAGATTGACGGTCTAAATCAGATTGGTGACGCCGATGCGATTACGCAGATCGCAGTATTGCAGCCACAGTACGACGCGCTGATAGCTCAGGAGCAAACAGCCGAAGACGACCTGCATACGCAGGTAGCTGGTTTCGAATCAGAGCGCGACACTGGCGTGGATGAACTCAAGGCTGAGAAGGATGCCCTTGAGGCCCTGATCCTCCATGGGCTAACTGACTCGATCGACGCACAGATCGCCGAGTACAACGTGGAACTGGGATCGCTACAGGTCGACACAACTTCGCAGACAGTCGCCGATATCCGGGCAAGTATCGAGGCCAGTGAAGCCCACTGGGGTTCGCTAATCGACGATGTGACCAATCAGATTCTAGCTCTCGAAAATGAACTGTTCATCAGTTCCGCCGACACTGCATCAAATGAACGAATTCAAAACCTGCGTCTCCAGGCACAGGAACTGGAGAAATCGCTTGTCACACAAATTTCAAAGCTGGAAGCACTGGTCAAAGAGTTGTACCGACAGGCTGAGACCGGGAACTCTGGTGATTCCGATCAACTGGTCGAAATCCAGAAGCAAATAGACATCCAGAATCAAAAGTTGGAAGAAATCTGGCAACGGGATTCCACCGCCGGTATTGAAATTCTGCTGCAAGTCCGAGAACTCGAAAGACAAGCTCGGGTGGCTCAGGATGAACTTGCAGACCAGACCTACCGTCTGGAAGAAGAACTGTGGGACTTGGACGACAAACTAAGCCTGTTCTACAAAGATCAGAATTCGGAGTATCAGAAGAAGGAAGCGGCATTCCAGGCCGAATCAGCCGCCCTACAGTTGCGCCGGACAGAGTTAGAGGAACTACGCTGGGCTATCGATGAAGACCAGCGAGCCAGTATGGGCGAGATCGAGTTGGAACAGAAGGTTGCGAACGATCGGATAAGAAAGATCGAACAGGAACAATTTGGGACGATCAAGGATAAGATTCGCGCGATCGAGGATGAATTACGAGTCTTTTACAACCAGCGACGCGATCTGGAAAGGACTCTCAACGAAGCTCAGGTCCAGATCGATCAGAAGAAGCGAGAGCTTGAAGACAAAGTGTTCGACGCACTTGAGAGTGCTGCTGGCACGGTCGATGAAGCTGGCGATACGGTTCTGACCGCTACCGAAGAGGCAATTCCGGAAGGCCCAGAGAGCATTGTCCCGGCTGACGGAACTGCTAATTAGTTAGTTTGACAAAAATCGCTCCTCCAAGTTCGAAAGATGCTGCGGAATCCTCCGTGGCATCTTTCGGGTTGGAGGCCTTTCGTACCGCGACCAGCAACGATCACCGGATGTAGAAGAGGAGACTGGCGGGCGAAACAGGCTGGATCAGTTTGGCGGTGAACCCTGATTTTCTGGGACAATGCCGGTGTTACTCTCGAAATGTTTCTTGCCGACTATTCAGAATCGTTGAGTGCCAGATGACGGCTTGATGTGAGACTGAAAACGTAAGTAATTAGGCGTAGGTGGTCGAGTATGGCGAATCGCGTTACGAACGATTCCACTACAAATAGAATTCTCGTCGTGGATGATGAAGAGTCGCTTGCGGACATGCTGTCTACAGCACTCCGGTTTGCCGGTTATGAAGTGAGTAGCGAGTCAGATGGTCTGAGTGCGCTGCAGTCGATCAAGAACGCTCCACCCGATCTGATTGTTCTGGATGTCAATCTCCCGGATATCGACGGCTTCGAAGTGTGTCGTCGGATTCGTAGTGACGGATTTCGTGCGCCAGTTATCTTTCTCACCGCTCGTGACAGCACTGATGACCTTCGCACTGGATTTGGTGGCGGTGGCGACGATTATCTAACCAAGCCCTTTAGCCTCGAAGAGCTTACCCTTCGCATTCAGGCGATTCTAAGAAGAACTCAGAGTGAGGACACCGACAACCATCTTTCCTGTGCGAACCTGCGATTGGATGAAGATTCACATCAGGTGTTTGTCGACGACAGGGAGATTGAGTTGTCCCCGACTGAGTACCGACTGCTCAGATATCTGTTGTTGAATCAGCGGCGTGTGCTATCGAAAGTGCAGATTCTCGACTATGTCTGGGAGTACGACTTCGAGGGCAATGATGCTGTGGTCGAGACGTATGTCAGTTACTTGCGGAGGAAGTTAGGCCCTGAAGCTGCTGAGCTGATCAGAACCGTGCGCGGCACGGGCTATGTCTTGCGAAGCTCGGACTCTTAGCCATGAAGTTGCAGACCCGGCTTGTCGTAGCGTTCAGCACGCTTCTGCTGGCGGTTGTCGCTATCGTCGGCGTTGTGGTTGTCGGGTCGACCAAAAGCGTGTTGATTGGTGCTATCGACGAAGACCTTGCTGTAATTCAGGCTGGAATAAGAGACAAGTTTCTTAACTCCGATGATCTGCTCGCTCAGGTGACTCTTACGGTCGATCCAAACCGCCCACCGGTGAAATCACCACAGGCGCTTGTCATTGTTGACGTGCAGGAGCGAACCGTTACGGGTCAGGCATCTGGCTTCACTGACGACCTCGACCCGCTCCCTAATATCGAGGCATTCGCCGCACTGGTCGCCAAAGGTGAGATTTCGACGATCGCGGCGGAAGATGGCTCATTGAACTACCGGGCATTCGCATGGGTCACCGACACTGAAGAAATTGGTGTTTGGGCGGTACCTCTCAACGAAATCGATGCCGCGATAAGCGATTTGATACGTACCTTCGCAGTTACCGCTTTCGTCGTGGCGATTCTTGGCGCGCTTGCGACCTGGTTTGCGGTTCGACGGGAACTACGTCCTGTCGATCAAATGATCGACACTGCGACTGCAATTGCGGGTGGTGATCTCACTCAACGAGTAGAAGTTGCAGATTCCTCGGTTGAACTCGGAAGACTTGGGACTGCCCTGAACGAGATGCTCGGTCAGATCGAATCGGCGATCGTGCAGGAGCAGAACGCGAAAGAGCGACTGACAAACTTCGTCGCCGATGCGTCTCACGAACTTCGCACACCTATCGCGGCCGTACTTGGCTATGCAGAGTTATATCGGCGAGGGGCACTTGTCGAGAGCAAGGATATCGATAACGCGATGCGACGAATCGGTACGGAGACATCCCGAATGGAACGGCTGGTCTCCGATCTGCTATTGCTGGCACGACTCGACCGTCCCCATGCTTTAGAGCCTGTCTCGGTCAACCTTGCTGACGTCGTACGCGATGCCGCAACGAACAGTGAGGCGATAAGTGCCGATTATCCGATCACGATCGAGAGTGACGATTCTGTCCGGGTGATGGGCGACGAACAACGCCTGACACAGGTGGTGGCGAATCTACTTGCCAACGCGAGAGTTCACACACCAAAGGGAACATCGGTAACGGTTTCGCTTCGTCAGGAAGCTGATCAGGTGATCCTTGACGTAGTCGACGACGGACCAGGGTTGCCAGACGATGATTCGGAGAAACTCTTTGAGCGCTTCTACCGAATCGATAGCTCACGATCACGCGAGACAGGAGGCGCCGGGCTCGGTCTGGCTATCGTCGCAGCAATAGTTGCAGCACACAAAGGTACGATCGAAGCCAAGAATCAAGACGGACATGGCGCACGGGTCACGATCACCCTGCCGGCTGATCTCTGACCTACCTGTGTGGTCTGTATCTACCGTCCCGGTATCCACGTAGCGATGGCAATGATTCGACTTGATAGAACCCGATGTAGTAATGGTCGCAGGCGAAGAATAGCTTGCGTCGTGGTGCGATAAGATCGGGATCATGACAAATTTCAAGTTCATCCAGATGGCAGATCCTCAGGTTGGGATGTTCGCCAGATTCTCGGGGCTCGAACCGAGCGAGATATCGCGTTTTCAAGAACGCATGATGAACGTTAAGTCCGCTCCTAGCTTCTCCGGGGTCGAGCCAGAACGAGAAAACCTGACCGCGGCTCTACAGCAATTTGAGGAGATCGATCCGGCATTCGTGGTGGTCTGCGGCGATATGGTCAACGAGTTCGATGACAAAGACCAGCTAGCGCTTATCCGCAACACCCTCGGCAAGTACGGCGAAACCACCCCGATCCACTGGGTTCCAGGCAATCACGATATTGGCGTGGACAACTTGACCCCTGATCGTGATTCGGTCGCGGCGTATCGATCAGAGTTTGGGCATGACTACTACACGTTTAAGTACGATGAGTCGAAGTTCATCGTCCTCAATTCGGTGTTGCTCGACAGGCCGGAAAATGTACCCGACGAGCATCTTCGACAGATGGACTTTCTCGGCGATACCCTGCGGTCACGTGACTCACGAGATTCTGAGCATGTGGTCGCGTTCATGCATCATCCGTTATTCCTTCGAAATGCAGAGGAGTCAGATTCCGGCTACGACTGGGCGCCGAGTCCTCCAAGCCAGCCATCCGGTTACTGGACGGTTCCGCTGGAACGACGCTCACCTGTGGTGAAGCTGTTGCGAGAGGCGAGAGTGAAAACGGTGTTTGCAGGTCACATGCATCGAAATCACATCGCTAGCGACAATGGTCTCGATGTGGTGGTTACGAGCGCACTGGGCTATCCGCTGGGCGACGATCCGTCTGGCTACCGTGTTGTTGACGTTTCTGGCGGAGCGCTGAGTCACCGTTTCGTAGCCCTTTAACGTGGCGCTCACAGATGCTCAAGTACTCTCTCCATCGACTCCACATTTTAACCGATTCGACGAGTGAAAGTCCGTGCTAACGCCTGATCGGTAGATATCCGCACCGATCGCATAGTGGATGATATGGGCGGAGTGCCACTCGTGACGTTTGCTTACGTTTCGGCGCTTCCAACTCCGTGACGAATGTTGTTCCGATACGAGCAGAAATTCGATATCGGCAATCAATACAGCGAGCCTAATAGATCATCTCCGCTGGGTGATTTCCCTATGAACATTGCTAGTTTTCTCGTTTCCAGCACACCCCGATCGTGCCTAGCCTGAAGCCAAGACCATTGTTACGCGTGGAGCGGATGACCACCGATTTTCTCCGTTTCGCCGAAATCTAGATGAAGTAGGGAACCGTGTTAAACGGCAACAGGCTGAAATCATCGCGCAGGCAACTCATCGCCGGTGTGGCTGCATCATTATTCATCGTCGCTGCGTTTGGATGCGCATCGAGCGCCGCGACTACTCCGGATCCGACATTGACTGTCGAGAAATCGTCCGAACCCGCGGTTGTGCAAGTCGAGCCAACAGCAACTTCTGCACCATCGGCAGCCGAAGTTGAAGTTAAAGACGTCACGCCGACAGAAGCACCGATTTCTACAGTTGAACCGACGAGCGCACCCACGACTCTGATTCCCCCCACGGCAACAGTCGCCCCTGAACCGACGGTGGCTCTGGCAACAACTAACACCCCGACTCCGACATCTGTGCCTCAGCCGACCGCCACGCCGACCGCCACGCCAGACCCCTTAACGAACGTGTACGACAGATATGGATTCACCGTTGAGCTTGATCAGGACGCTACGTTCGCATCGTCAAATCTGAATGTTGGCGGCTGGTCAGATGCGGATCCAGACAGCTCTCAGGGGTTGATGACTTTCAACTACAACGGAGCGAATATCGTTATTTTCTGGCAGCCACAGAAAGGCGATACGCCACAGGACACTGTCGATCTCACTTATCAACTACAACAGCTCAGCAATCCCGCATTGACTTTCGCCGCACTGAGCGAAGGTGATCTTGCCGTAGATGGTGGGGCAGGAAAATTTGTGGGCTTTCTAACCTCTGAGTTTTCAGGCGAAAACGCGTCAGGTGGATTGATCGGTGCATGGACATGCCCTGAATCTGCAACACAGGTTTCGCTTACCGCGACCAGCCCTGATTCAACCGCCCTCCAGATCAGATTCGATCGCCTCACTTCAGGATTCAGCTGTGCAACAAAATAACAAAATAGCGATTAACCAGATGTTCCCAAAATTATTTATGAGCCGACTAATTGCGTTCGTTGCTGTTGCTTTTCTGGCATTGACGCCTGTTGCCCCGGCGCTCGCTGGTGGTCACGAGCTACCGCCGCCTCCACCTGGTGGCAGTGCTCCACCTCCGCCTCCGCCGCCTCCATCTGGCGATAGTGCTCCACCTCCGCCTCCGCCGCCTCCATCTGGCGATAGTGCTCCGCCTCCGCCGCCTCCACCTGGCGACAGCGCTCCTCCTCTGCCCCCGCCACCTCCATCTGGCGATAGTGCTCCACCTCCTCCTCCGCCACCACCGCCGGGTGACACTGGCCCACCGCCTCCTCCGGGAGACAACGGTCCACCACTACCTCCGAGTGACGCTTCCGGTGAGTTCGATCCAAACACACCACCACCGCCTCCGGAGAGTGAGTTCGACAAAGATCAAATAGCGAACTTTGATCCAAATTCAGTGGGTGATTTCAACTTCAACCAATTTGCCAATTTCGACCCGAACGCGGTGGCTGGATTTGGTGCGGATCAGGTCGCGAACTTCGATCCAAATGCGGTGGCTGGTTTTGATGCCAATCAATTCGCCAATTTCGATCCTGCAGCTGTTGGTGCCTTTGGTGCAGACCAATTTGCCAACTTTGATCCGAACGCCGTCGCCGGATTCGGTGCAGATCAGATCGCTAATTTCGATCCAAACGCTGTCGGAGGTTTCGATAGAGATCAGTTTGCCAACTTCGATCCCGCTGCCGTGGGAGCATTCGACGCGAATCAGTTCGCCAATTTCGATCCGAACGCGGTCGCGGGATTCGGTGCAGAACAGTTCGCCAACTTTGATCCCAATGCCGTCGCCGGGTTTACAGCCGATCAATTCGCGAACTTTGATCCTGCTGCGGTCAACGCATTCGATGCGATTCAGTTCGCAAACTTCGACCCTTCGGCAGTTGCCGGATTCGGTGCGGACCAATTTGCTAATTTCGATCCAAGCGCAGTTGCCGGTTTCGGTGCTGAGCAGTTCGCAAACTTCGATCCAAACGCAGTCGCTGGTTTCAATGCCGAGCAAGTGGCGAACTTTGACCCGAATGCTGTCAGCAGTTTTAACATGAATCAGATCGCAAACTTCGATCCGATGGCGTTCGGTGGCTTCAATGCTGAGCAGTTTGCCAACTTCGATCCGGCAGCGATCCTCGGTTTCAACGCCGATCAAGTGGCGAACTTTGATCCTTCCGCGATAGCTGGTTTCAATGTGGACCAGTTCGCCAACTTTGATCCACAGGCGTTCGCCGGATTCAGTCCTGACCAGATCGAGGTACTCGACCCGAGCTTCATGGGTACGTTCGACGCCACGAAGATCGCAAATTTCGATCCTATGGCCATGGGCGGATTCGACGCTGAGCAGTTTGCCAACTTCGATCCGGCAGCGATCCTCGGTTTCAATGCCGATCAGGTGGCGAACTTTGATCCTTCCGCGATAGCTGGTTTCAATGTGGGCCAGTTCGCCAACTTCGACCCACAGGCCTTTGCCGGATTCAGTCCTGACCAGATCGAGGTACTCGACCCGAGCTTCATGGGTACGTTCGACGCCAGGAAGATCGCTAATTTCGATCCTCTGGCCATGGGCGGATTCGACGCTGAGCAGTTTGCCAACTTCGATCCGGCAGCGATCCTCGGATTCAATGCTGATCAGATCGGTAATTTCGATCCATTGGCGATGATGGGTTTTGATGCAGACAAGTTTGCCAACTTTGATCCATCAGCAATGGCAGGATTCGACGCCACGCAGGTTGAGAACTTCGACCCTGCCGCAATGGCTGGCTTTGACGCCGACCAGTTCGCCAACTTTGATCCCACTGCAATGGGAGGGTTCGACCCCGCCCAGGTAGAAAACTTCAGACCAGAGGCAGTTGCAGGCCTGGGTCGTGACCAGGTGATCAATATGGGGATTGATGCTCTTGCCGCCTTCGGTCTTGATCAGGTTCAGAATCTAGATAACGTGGCACTACAGGGTATTGGCGACGCGGTTCCCGAGTTTGATGATTTCGATATCGATGTCAGGAAAGAATTCCTCGGCGATGACGGCCTCCGACTGGGTGGAGTTGGCTCCTTCGAGGATCTTGCCAGTCAATTGTTTGGAACTCCCCCGTCAGCAGAAGAGTTGGCCGAACTCGGATGGGATCAGTCGATCGTCAAAGTCGAGTTTGATTCACTCGATCCATCAGCAATTCCTGATGGCGTAGGTGATGCCGCAATTCAGAAGGCTCTGGCAGCGTTCGGTGGCTAAACCCTGACGAGCCAGTTGCGAATTTCCTGAACTATTACCTGCCCGAACCGAGAATGCCTCGATCCGGGCAAGTCGCTTTAATAGCGCTCAAGCATGTGATGAACCGAGAGTTCGTTCACGGACTTATAACGTCGGTGAGCGCTGATAGAATTTTGATGTTTTCGTCTTCGGTCCGTATTGCTACACGAATGAACTCACCATCGAGACCTATCTTGTCGCCGCAATTCCGAACATAGACACCATGTCTGAGTAACAGGAGAGTGGTGATCTGCTCGGCCGAAACACCTTCCGGCATCTGCATCAACTGGAAATTGGCACTGGACTCAAAGACCCGCAAAAAACCGAATTTTGCGGTTGTTGAAATGAACTTGTCGATGTAGCCCTTGTAGGTAGACAACTCCTGACTGTACTGGTTCAAAAAGGCTGGACGTTCGAACAACGAGAAAAAGTATTCCGCGAGCCCGCTCGTATTCCACAGGTATCCGTGACTCAGCAGTTGATCCACACGGTTAGACGGCATAATCGCGTAGCCGGCGCGAATTCCAGCGATGCCGAAATCTTTCGACATACTCTTGATGATGGTCACATTTTCAAACCGCTCGGTTATACCTGTGCAGGTCGGCATCTGGCCACCAGGTGTGGGCCGATCTGCGAGATGAATGAAACTTTCGTCAACGATTACTGTTCTCAGGCTGGTCAGGCGAGAAAGTATCCAGATGAGATCGTCATCTGGCAGCAAGTAGCCGTCAGGATTATTAGGCGAAATTAGAACGGCGGTATCAGCCTGGCTTTCCAGGACGGAGCGAACGTATTCTTCAGGGTCGATCGAGAAGTTGTTCTCCGGGTTGAGTTTGAACTCAGTTACTCGTATCTTCGAACCTGCAAACTCATAGTACGGCGAGAAGGTCGGCGTGCAGATGTGGATGTGAGTTGCGTAATTGTGAATTACCGCTTGAATCGCTTCAGTTGCGCCATTCGATATGAATAGTCGATCTGCATCAATTCCCAGGGTCGCCGAAAGACGTTCGGCGATAGCCCCGTTTTGAGACGGGTAGGCTTCCAGCATGCGCTTGAATAGTTGGGGGTCGGCAAGCACGTCGGCGTTGAACTGCGACCAGAAAAGATCAGTCGCTAGCGGATTCGACAGGTAGCACGCATCGATATCGATGTTGATCTCGGGTATTGCCTGCTGCATCGTGCTAAGGCTGGGCGAATGTGATCCCGATCGAGAACTGAGCCGTTTGATTTTGTTTAATATTTCTTGTTCAGTAGGTGAAATTCGAATTGGACTGAGGTCCGTTAGCATAGCGATCCTAATCTCTAGTTTCAGGCACAAAAACGAGCAGTAGATTCCTCAGTCTCCACCCAAGGAATCCTTACCAACTCGGACTACTCCGTGTCACGTCCAGAGGACGATATTTCAGAGAGTGCTTATGGCTCCAGATACTCGCAGATAGGCATCTGGTGCTGACCGTAATCAGCTGACCATAAACTGATCTCTGTATGATTGGGTCATCCGTCCTCATCTATTGACCCATTCGTGGGCGTGCAATGTCGACGCCCTCTATTAACCCAGTTTGTTTCGTCTTTGTATCCACAAGCC
Organism: Chloroflexota bacterium; assembly: GCA_024275195.1. Taxonomy (GTDB): domain Bacteria; phylum Chloroflexota; class Dehalococcoidia; order Lucifugimonadales; family Lucifugimonadaceae; genus Lucifugimonas. The sequence goes on from JAJRZP010000017.1 coordinate 12,211, forward strand.
GATGCTCAGGCTACAAAAAGGTCTACGCTGCGTTCGCTTACATGTTGTGTACAAGCGAGATACTTACCCAGGAGCTGATTCGAAATCATGAACTCAACAGTTTTTAAACCGATGGACTTTACAGTCGCTGAGAAGCTTCTGAAGGAAGCAAAGCAGATTCTTGACCAGCTAGGGATAGTCTTCTTTTTACGACATGGTACATGTTTGGGGGCTGTGCGAGATCAGGCCTTCATTCCATGGGACGATGATCTGGATATCGGGTCGATCATTGGTTTGCATGGTTTGACCGAAGAATTGGTCCATAACGCTGCAGCCGTGTTCGAGGAAAAAGGGTTCACTGTCGCGGTAAAAGCCAACGAGTTGAATCTGAGCGTCGATATGCAGAAATACGACACTCAACTTGACTGGACCTGCTACCGCGTTATCGAGGACAACATCTACCAGTGGCCGGTTGTCAAGATTCCTGCCAACCTGCACGAAAACCTGAAAGAGATCGATTTTCTTGGTACAAAATTTATGGTGCCAAATCCACCCGAGGAGTACTTCCTGCTCAAATACGGGTCAGACTGGAAGACTCCGCAGCAAGCTGGTGGGTTCGAGCAGCAGGTATTGGATCTCATGGATGAAACAGCGCTTCCGCCAGAAACCGACGGAGTGATGCATTTAGAAAATGTATACGATTCCTCCAGGCACACCGGAAGCTTGAAAGTGGTCGATTTTGACGAAATGCCGGTCGAGGGAGCCGAAATTTCACTGGCAGCGACATCAGTCCTGACCGGGCTCCATAAATCGAAAACCAACGCTGAAGGCTTTGTCTATTTCGATCTTCCAGTGTCCGCTGGATACGTTGTCGCCGTTCGGTTCGGTGAATTGAACGAAGTTCTTTACCTCGAGAATCTCGAACCAAGTGTCGACTACCTGTACAAGCCTGATCCGAGAATAAGTGTTGGCCGAGCTAATGCACTTTTAGCCCAGAACACCTGAACTGCATCGGGTCCAGCTACTCGAACCAATCAAGAGCGACCCGACTTAGGTCGGTCACGAACTTTCAATCCCCAGACAGGAGCTTTCGAAATCACACGCGTCTATGTCGATATGGTGGCAGACTTATTCCACTACGGTCACGTGAACTTCTTGCGGCAGGCACGTTCACATGGCGAGTCGTTGATTGTCGGAGTGCATTCCGACGAAGCTGTCATGAGCTATAAACGTCGGCCGATACTTTCGATGACAGAGCGGATAGCATCCGTCGAAGGTTGTAAATATGTAGACCAAGTGGTGCCAGATGCGCCTCTTGAAATAACCCGGGAATGGATCGAAAAACACAACATCGACCTGATCATTCATGGCGACGATGTTGCATCGGAAGTCCGAGACGTCTGGTACCGGATTCCGATTGAAATGGGCATCTACCGCTCCGTCAAGTACACACCGGGTATTTCGACAACCGAACTTATCTCACGTATCAGGGCAGCCGAATTGGAACCGTAGCGGTCATCGATAGCTTGCCAGAGCCATCTTCTCGATTGGTAGATATGCTTGTCGAATTACGAGTATTTGCCAGATTGCTGAGGAGATGAGCCGGGGAGCCCTTTTTCTTCCCGTTCGAGGTGCGTTTCTCGACCCCAGCCACGTTTCAGGTCGTCTTTTACGTTAAAACTCAGTCGCCCAAGTCCTTCAACTTCCAACTCGATCAGATCCCCGTCCTGAAACGGATTTAGCCCCCTGTGGTTCGTTCCTGTGGCGAGAATATCTCCGGGCTCCAGTGTATGAATCGAAGTAATGAACTCGATACAGCGCGCTATGTTGTGTCCCATGTCATCGGTGTTGAAATCCTGCTTCAATACGCCGTTGTTCCATAACTGAACTCGTAGATTTTGCGGATCGTCGATCTCATCAGCCGTAATGATGTAGGGTCCGATTGGAGCGAATGTGTCTCGCGATTTCATAGCGTGAAACACATTCGCTCCCGGGAGTCCACGTGCAGAGCCGTCAATGAAGTTCGTGTAGCCGAAAATGTAGTCGAATGCATCCGCAGCTTTCACATTTGTCGCGGTTTTGCCGATAACTAACGCCAACTCTGCTTCACCCTCGAACACTGTTGCAGGGGCGTCCGGCAAGACCATCGAGTCGCCGGGTCCGATGATCGCATACGCCGACTTTTGAAATGCATTGATCTCAGCCGGTTCGTCGCGCGTGCCATTTTCCATGTAGTTCACTGCCATGCAGTCGATATTTGTTGGTTTGGGAAGCGGTGGACGCACTCTCACATCGGAGATCGGAATGCCATCCGAACTGTTGATAGCGGCTTCAAGATTCGACTTGTAGCTATCAAAATCCGCGATCAGTCCGCTTATCAACTGCTGCGGTTCGAGGTGCGGAATGTCAGAGACGATATCCGTAACATCAACTACGTTGTCACCCTTGAGCACACCCAGTTGAAAATTGTTGAAGAAAAGCAGTTTCATTTCGAACTCCAGATTTGCCCTGATAACGGCAGATTTACGCCGATGAGAATCGGTTTTGAGCGATGGCACGCAACCTATCAGATCATTCCCGACAGGTCATCCCGTTATTCAGCGCTTCATTGCCGTCTGTAACTTGATATCTGGCGCAACTTGTGAGCGGCAAGTCGTTGAGTATCAAATCGGCAATCTGACAGAATCTGCGTATGGCATCCTTGTTTCCCGCTGCTCCCGTCGGCATCCCTTACATCACTGCAAGCCAGATGCGTGAAGTTGATCGAGCGATGATCGATGACTTCGGCATTACATTGCTTCAGATGATGGAGAACGCCGGCAGAAATCTGGCCGAAGTCACTATTCACAGAGCGTTGAACGGTGTTGCCCGGGGTAAGAAGGTGCTGGTCGCTGCGGGTCTGGGAGGAAACGGCGGCGGTGCCCTCGCCGCTGCAAGACATCTGGAAAATCGAGGTACAGAGGTAGAGGTGATACTTGCAGCAGACGGCGAATCTACAGTCACTGAAGCCGTACGCCACCAACTGTTCACACTGCGACAGACCGAGATTTCTGTGACCAATTATTCGGATCTGAACGTTTTATCCGAAAATATGAGTGAGTTTGACGCAATCTTAGATGGTCTTGTGGGGTATTCACTGGCTGACGCCCCACGTGAACCAGTTGCATCGATCATCCGTCTGATAAATGAAACGGACGTTACGGTAATTTCGAACGATATTCCGAGTGGGGTAGATGCGACATCCGGCGAGGTCTACTCTCCCGCAATTTGTGCGACTGCGACCGTTACGATCGCACTTCCGAAAACAGGGTTCCAAAACGTAGAGGCCATGAGGCAGTCTGGAGATATATTTCTCAGCGATATCTCGGTTCCGGGGAAGCTTTACGAGAGAGCATTGAACATCTATCTTCCAGAGATATTCGCTGCCGGGCCGCTACTGCAACTATCGTAGAAGCGCAGCGTAGTTCCTGCCGCCTAACTATTGCGTTGATGACCGTCCCAACCAACAACGGCTCTGCCCGGATCAGATTTTGCCAGATACATCGCCTCGTCAGCGAGTTGGATGATCTTTTGAGGAGTATCGGCATGATCTGGAAATGCGCTAACTCCGATTGATACGTGTACCTCGCTAGTCGTGGCCGATACCCCTTCAACTACCGAAATCTCGCCGATCGCGGCTGCAAGGCTTTCGGCCTTGCTAACACCGTGCTCCAAACTCGCATCCGCAAGCACAACACCAAACTCATCCCCACCCATACGGGCGACAACATCAGAATCACGTAAGTTGCTTTGCAGAACGTCACTCACCGCTTTCAGTACTCGGTCACCCGCAGTATGGCCATGGACATCGTTAATACCCTTGAACGTGTCCATATCGATAAACAGGAAGCAGCCGCTGCTCTTGCGTCGGATCGCCCTCCGTATCTCCAGGTCGAGCAGAATATCTAGCTGGCTGCGTACGAACAGCCCGGTCAAATCGTCCGTCGTCACCTGCACCTGCAACCGTTGATGTTCGTGTCGGTCCTGTGTCACGTTTCGAGCAACGCCAACGTAAAGACTCTGCTCAGATTCGCAGGCTGGAAATATCTCAAGATCGTAAATGGCGGCAGAGGAGTTGCCTTCCACCGTGACATCGGTTCGGATTTTCCGAATACCGCTACTCAACTTCGATGTGACGAGTGAGCCCCAGGTTGATTCCAACTCCGGCCACAGGGCGAATATCGAGCCGATTTCATCCTTCTCTCTGAATAGTTGATCGAACGCCCTGTTTGTTTCGACAACACGCGCCTGTTCGTCGATCACGAATACCAGATCGGAGGAATTCTCGAACAGTTCTATAAGTGGCATTTACTTCCTTGAACCCTGACTGAGATGTGGCGAGAAATAGTGGCTCAGATAGGGTGACAGTCAGTAATTAATTGTATTAGCTCGGCCACTGAATAAGTTCGACCCTCACGTTATCGGGTGCTGCCACCCAGCAGAAACGGGTGCCATCGGGAAGCTCGTTTGGCCCATCGACAAGTGGAGCGCCAACGGCTGCGAGTCGTACTAGCTCTGCGTCGATGTCTTCAACGTCAAAACCGAAATGCTCAAGCCCAAGGTTAGGTCCGGAGTCGCTTTCAACCAGCGTCTGCCCATCAAGTGGCCCCGAGATGTTTACGGGAACTCCGTTCGCCGAACGGCACTTGACGAAGCGGTCACCGGTTTCACGGGTTGAGTCGTCGACGATTTCAAATCCAAAATTGTCGACCCACCAGATCGCCGCCTTCATCGGGTCGTTCGATTTCAGGTGGATGTGATTCAGCTTGTACATAGATTGACTCTCCGAATGATTGCACCGTTGTTTGATAGGAAATACCCGCGGATACTACCGTTGTGCTGAGAGGTTCGCAAAAATTAGCGAACGTGATGCGGGTCTTTGAGTCGGATGGAGCATCAAGTATTTTTCTACTTAGTGCCGCACCAGAAACTCGTTCACTTCCAGAGTTTGTTGATTGCATCCAGGCAATCCTCGATCATCTGCTCCGCCGCTCCTGACTCAAACGGCGCCGTCGGCCCAACCTCGTAGCCACCTTCCGGGTAGGCATACGCCATTGGCAGATAGCCGTAGTAACCGTTTGAATAACCAGAGAACAATGTCCAGTCGGCAGGCGATCTTTCTTTTACGGCAGTACCGATTTCTGCGAACGGCTCGACAGGAATTGCTACGAGCGCAGTGTTGCCGATCCGGATCACCTGAATAGGGATATCCCGTTTATTTCCGCCCTGACCGAAAGTCTGGGTGTGTCGCAGCAAGAGTGTTTCGCGCTTGGCGGGAAATGCCGCCTCCTTGATCTCGGCGATCGACCCTCCACGCTTCCTCACCCTCTCAAGATTTGCGCTGATTCGGTCAAAATTGGCCTGAACCTCGGACTCGGGCGGCATCTCCTTGATCGGCAGTGATGCTGAGGTCTCGATCAAGCCGAGAGTGTCATCCGATTCCCCGGATTGGTTGAATGTGTAGATTCCGAGATCAGCTCCAGACGGGAGGATTTCTTCGAGTTTTTCCTCACGTGGGATCGGGTCGATCGTGAGTCGTACCCGCGCTGCCTCAACACCCAACTGCTTGCCTAACCGGCGGTATATAGATGTATCGCCAGTAAATCCTTCGATTGGGCCCTGGTTGCCTGCGGCACCCTGGAGAAACAGGCAGATTCCACCGACCACACTCTCAACCGTCTCGCGCACCGGGCCGGGAAAATCGGGTGTGATCAGCTTATTCTCGGGACCCATGATCGTTGGATGACAGGCGTAGTTGACAAGTGTCGCCACCGGGTTGCCATCGAGATCATCGACAGCCGTAACCAAAACTTCATGGTCCACAAAACCGTCTGGGTTGCGACCGGTAAACACCTTGCCGTCAGAACTGATAGGTCGGCGGTTGATATTGATCTCGCAGTGACCCGTACCGGAGTCGGCGCGTACCGGGACAATCCGGGCAATCGCCTCTGCGACCGCTTTCGCCGAAGCTGGTGCCATCGAGTGAAACCACGGCTCAACCATTTCCGAGCCTTCAACAATCCACGAGAGCCCTTCGATTGGGCCTGAGTGGGTGTGTGTGTATGAGATCCGTTGGTTTGACGCCGGTATTTCGGTAGTCTCGGTGATGGCGCTCCTGATAGCGACGTCATAACTTTCGACCAGGATGCAGGTGTCGATATCGAGGATGGCGATACGATCGGCGGGATTCGTGTTGCCATCCGTCTCGATCACCAGTGCGGTGATCGTCAGCGGCATATCTATCCCCTCGGCGCCCTCGTGAGACTGTGCGCCCCAGCCAGCGTGTGCAATGCCGATTGGCGGTGTTATATCGATTCTGGCGGTACCGGCTGCGAGCATTGAGTTCTCCACGAATTCAGGAATTTAGGGGATGTAAATTTAGTTGCAGATGACGACCTGCGCGATCGCCTGAAACGGGCAGATCGGGACGCATTCGAGTGATTCCTGACGACGGGAGTTTACTAGTCCCACGCGGCAGGCGCGATGCCGTCGATATGGGTTTTCACATCTATCACGGCTGGTTTACCGGCATTCATCGCCTCATCGAGCGCACCTTCGAATTCGGAAGGGTAGTGAACCGTCACTCCGAATCCTCCCATAGTCTCAGCCATTGCCGCGAAATCTGTCGAGGTCAGCTTCCACAGTTCGTCGGAACCGGGCAGGGCGCCACCGTAGTTTCGCTCATTCAAGTCACGCTCCTGATTGAGTGAAGCGTTGTTGTTTACTATCGTCACAGTATTGAGATCGTAGCGAAGAGCCGTATCCAGCTCCATGAAGTGATACCAGAGAGCGCCGTCACCAACGAAGGTGATAACTGGACGATCTGGCGCAGCCGCCTTTGCCCCGATCGCAGCCGGGAATGCCCAGCCGAGAGAGCCAGCGCACCGTATGTACGATTGATCTGGGTTGGTTAGATCGAGCATCGTGCCGGTCCATACACCTGAATGTCCGGTGTCGGCTACGAGAATGGCGTCATCGGGTAAGTGG
>JAJRZP010000018.1 GCA_024275195.1 Chloroflexota bacterium
GCTCCGTCCGGGCGCAGTCGGTATTCGGTTATCGAGGTTGTGGAGAACAAAGGTCTTGCCGGTGGTGATGGCCAGACAAGATCGTCTGCATTGTTGTCGATCGAAACGATGCAGAGCGTGCTCGGCAGAGAAGGGCAGTACAACTCGATAGAGGTCTCGGCTGTTGGTGGACTTCGCGTGGATGTGGAAACAAGTGACGATCTCGCCGAAGATCTCCAGTTGGCATTCATTAATGAAGCGGCAGTGGAGACGTTGTTCAAAGCCTTCAAATCGCCGGTTGTTGTCGAGGCGTTGAACAGGGAACTTGATGAGGGTGCAGGGGCGAGTGGCCCCTTCGCAGGCAATTCCCTGAGCGAGTTGGTTGCTGAACTTGAGAACGATGCCCCTACAGACGAGTTCAGAATTGCGGCGACAGATACTGCAACGCTTGCGATAGTTGGTGGTGTGATCGAGGAGATTGGTGATCCGCGGCTGGCTCAGAGTTTGCTGGTTCCGATGTCGCAACTGGTTGAGTTGCAGGTTGATGCCATCAAGAACCGCGGTTTGCAGATCGCAGAGCTGGTTGGTTCGCAGATCACGTTGATATTCAGTATTTTCGGGTCGTTCTCGATAATAGTCGGGTTGTTGTTGATATTCCTAGTGTTCGTGATGCTAGCCGCAGCGCGGACGACTGAGATGGGGATTATTCGGGCTGTCGGTACGAAGCGTCGCCATCTGGTCCAGATGTTCACCTACGAGGGAATCGTGTACTCGATTGGTGCGGCGGCGCTGGGGACGGTGCTGGGCATACTCGCGTCGGTAGCACTGGTGCAGCTTATGATCAGCGCCATCGCAACCGAGGATGACTTCACTTTCACTTACTCGGTAACTTTGCAGTCGATTATTGTCGCCTTCTCAGCCGGATTATTCATCACGGCAATTACTGTTGGAATTTCGGCGTACCGGGTGAGCAAGCTGAATATCGTGGTCGCGATTCGTGGTCTCGGTCAGGAGTTTGTCAAGGACGAGACGCCGGGGGTAAAGAGGCGGGCACGGAACCTGCTCTGGGTTGTCGGTGGGCCATTTACACATCTGTTCACCACGATCAGATATTTCAGGGCAAAGCAAGGTGTGGCTTTGCGGATCGTGGGCTTCTTGCTTCTGTTGCTGGTCGTGCCCTGGATCGTCGTCATTGTCTGGAAAATATTCAAGTTTGTACAGCCATGGCTCGCTTCCGGGTGGCCGTTGCTGCCGGTTGGTCTGCTAATGGCGCTGGCAGGCTTTCACCCGGACAACGGCATCGCGGGGCTGGCAAGGGACAATGCCGCGCTGTTCATGGGCGGGACGACGTTGTTGATCATCGGAATTGGATTGATCATGCGGGATGTGCTGAAACGTCGTGGGTATCGTGAAGAGTTTCAGAAACGGGCTTCAATGACGTTCATTGGTCTCGCTATGCTGGTTTTCTGGGGACTGCCGTTCGATGCCCTCGATGGTCTGACTGGCAAGTTGTCGGGCGGGGTTGAGATGTTCCTGCTTTCCGGCGTTTCGCTGGTTGCTGCCGCGGTCTGGGTGGTGATGCACAACGCTGATGTCATCGTTTGGGTCGTCTCGAAGATGATCGGTCGGTTCGGTAGCCTGCGCCCGGTGGTGAAGATGGCGATAGCGTATCCGATGGCAGCGCGGTTCCGGACGGGTCTGACGCTGGCGATGTTCTCGCTGGTGATCTTCACGCTGATGATCTTTGCAATTCTGAGCAATCTGGGCAACGCGATCGAGGATGAGCCAGATCTCGTTTCAGGTGGGTTCGATATTCGCGCCGAGATCGACCCGGAGTTGCCGATAGATGATGTGAACGCGGTGATTGCCGCAAGTGGTGGGAAGATTTCAGAGTCGGATTTCGTGGCGATTGCGTCGCAGGCGCACGTTCGGGTTGAGGCACGCGAGGCAAATATCGAAGGCTTGGTGTTTAAAGGCGCTCGTATCGTTGCATCTGACGATGTGTGGCTTTCGAAAAACAACTTCAAATTGACCCAGTGGGATCCGGCTTACGGTAGTACATCTGCCGAAATCTGGGCTTCGGTTGCGGCTGATCCGACCCTTGCGGTCGTAGCGGGGAATATCGTTGCGTCAGACGAGTTCGGGGGAGGTGAACCAGCCCTCGGAACGGTCTTCACGATGGACGGTATCGATGGCTCCGAGAAGGGTGAGATTCAAGGTGTCGAGATCACGCTACGGCCACCGATCGGACAGGGCGGTGCTGGAATTACCGTGAATCGCAAAGTGATTGGTGTTCTGGATCAATTTGCCGATATGTTCGAGCTTGGACACGCCGATATTTACATGAACTCAGGTGTGTTGGATGAGATTTCCACGAAGCCCATTCCATTTGGAAGCTACAAATTCAAGGTTTCGGAAAATTCCGATGTATCGGAGATCACACGGCTGCTTGAGACGGTGTTCATCGAACATGGGATGACTGCGAAGGCGACTGAGCTGGATATCGAGGAGAATCTGGCCCAGAACAACGCATTCAACCAACTTTTCCAGGGCTTCATGGGCCTCGGTCTTTTGGTTGGTGTCGCTTCTCTGGGAGTGGTGTCGTTCCGGGCGGTTGTTGAACGCAGGCAGTCGATTGGGATGATGCGGGCGCTCGGCTACAAAGGCCGAATGATCCAGATACAGTTCCTGATGGAATCCGGTGTTGTCGCTGTGCTTGGCTCGGCGATCGGGATCGCCCTCGGGGCTTTGATCGGATGGAACATTTTCAACTCGATCAGTGCCGATGTCGAGGGTGTGACCTTCGTGATTCCCTGGCTCAATGTGACGTTCATCGTGTTGATCGCGGTTGTCTTCTCGTTGCTGAATACAGTGGTTCCAGCGAGGCAGGCTTCGAAGATCACGCCTTCGGAGGCATTGCGCTACTGATATTGCCCGGGCGCATTGCGTCGGACGGGGAGTCTGGCTACAACCGCAACTGGGGCTTGCCCTGATCGGCGAGAGGTGAATGCGCTCTGTGTCGGCCGAGTTTCGTACCGGAGACTGCGCCTGAGTTTTCGGGCGAGGAAAGATTATCGGCACGAATTCGGCGGGGCGTGGAGGAGTGATCGCATTTGATCGTCAGCACTCCTCGCCAGTGGTATCTTGCCGAACGCTCCCTGAAGCTTTCAGGATTTCATGTATTCAGATACGGATACATGAAACCCGGCCGGTGGTTCTGAGTGAAGCAGTTATACGAAGCGGCTCACGTTTTATCGTACGGCCGGTTGAGTTCAAACTGCCTGTCAGCCATTCAGGCGACTTGTAATCCTAGAATGTTCCGCCTCATCGATCTCACCGGAAGCGAAGCGCAGGTCGGCGACTTCTTTCGCGCTGGAACCGTTGGTGCCAGTTGAAACTTGCGAACGCTGACCGTTGATCATGTTCGATACCAGCCAGAATAGGCCACCCCAGAAAACGACCATCATTATTGGGCCGATGACCCACCAGCCCGATCCGAAGTCCATGTGCCAGGTTCCCATTTTCTTTTACCTCTTTCGTCCAGATTGCTTGCTATAAGTATCCGGTCAAATTGTGAAGATTTAGCGAACTTTTATATGTAGCCCGGTAAGTTGGTATTGTGGTTGATCTCGCCGGGTTCTCTCGAAGATCTCGCAAGGCGGCTGCCTGATAAGCAGGGGCACCATGACCGTACCGCCAAAACGTAAGACTGTGTTCTATCAGTGTCGCTGAATTGCGAGTGGAGGCAGGATGTTTACTGGTAAGGAATTTGTGAGCATCGCCGATAGCCAGAACTCTGCTGGCAGGCCGGCTCCAGAACTGTCCCGGAGCCGACCTGCCAGAAAAGTTACTTGACGTACTTTGCGGGATCGGCCACGAATGAATCGTGGCAACCTGCGGAGCAGAAGTGGTACGTCACCCCTTCGTGTTCAGCCGTTGCTGCTGCGGTTTTTGGGTCGATATCCATACCGCAGACTAAGTCTTTGACCATGGTGTTTGCCTCCTTATTATCGGGCGCTTGTTCGGAGCTCGATTCCGACGCATGTCGGTCCGGCCCCCTGTTTACTTCGATCGTTGGTGCCGAACCGGAACCCGGCACCGTAGTAGTTGCTTCCATTGACGCAGGTTGGAATGATCGCAACCGGTTGGCGTTTGATACGACAGACAGTGAACTGAGTGCCATCGCCGCTGCCGCGATCATCGGGCTGAGCAAGACGCCAAAGAATGGGTAGAGCAGCCCGGCTGCGATCGGAATTCCGACTACGTTGTACCCGAAGGCGAAGACCAGATTCTGGCGGATATTACGCATGGTTGCCCGACTCAGGCCTACGGCGTTTACAACGCCACGTAAGTCGCCTGAAACGAGTGTGACATCGGCTGCCTCGATGGCAACGTCCGTCCCTGTTCCAATCGCCAGTCCCACGTCTGCCTGTGCAAGAGCGGGGGCATCATTAATGCCGTCGCCGACCATGCCGACAATTTTGTTTTCACCCTGAAGGCGTTTCACTTCAAGGGCCTTGTCGGCCGGGAGTACTTCCGCAAATACCCTGTCGACCCCGACCTGCCGTGCAATTGCCTCGGCGGTTCGAGAGTTATCGCCGGTGATCATCACCACTTCGATCCCCATGGATTTCAAAGTGGCAATGGTTTGTGCGGAACCCTCTTTCACTGTGTCGGCAACGGCGATGATTCCCGCCGGTGTTCCGTCGAGTGCAACGAACATCGGAGTTTTGCCGTCGGAAGCGAACTCATCAGCCGGTTCACTGAGTTCTTCGAGAGAAATCTCGTTGTCTTCCAGGAGTGCCGCGTTGCCGACGAGAACTTCCACTCCGTCCACTGTCGCCCTGATGCCCTTGCCTGTTATCGAATCAAACTCATCGACCTCTCCAAATTCGATCTCCCGAGTTTCTGCGCCCTCGACGATTGCGGCAGAAAGAGGATGTTCTGACTGACGCTCTGCCGAGGCTGCAAGTTTCAACACGTGCATTTCATCCAGGTTGTTAATGCTGACAATATCGGTTAGCGAAGGCTTTCCGGCGGTAATAGTTCCGGTTTTATCGAGAACTATGGCGTTCATCTTGTGTGCTGTCTCAAGTGCTTCGGCCGACTTGATGAGTACCCCGTATTCAGCCCCTTTGCCGGTGCCGACCATGATCGACATCGGAGTGGCCAGGCCGAGTGCGCAAGGGCAGGCGATTATCAAGACCGACACGCCTGCCACCAGAGCGAATGTCAACGCCGGATCTGGTCCGAGTACGTACCAGATTGCGAAGGTTGCGATAGCGAGAAAAACCACTGCGGGAGAGAAGTAACTCGCAACGATATCGACGACGCGTTGGATAGGGGCCTTTGAGCCCTGTGCCTGTTCGACGAGCTTCACGACCTGTGAGAGCATCGTGTCGCTGCCGACCCGGGTCGCCCTGTATGTGAATGCCCCAGTTTGGTTGACGGTCGCCCCGATGACGGTGTCTCCCTCCGACTTGTCGGACGGGATGCTTTCGCCTGTGACCATCGATTCGTCTATCGACGACCTACCGGTGAGAATTTCGCCATCAACGGGGATTTTCTCGCCCGGTCGTACAGCGATAGTATCGCCGACGACAACTTCATTGATCGGCAGATCAACTTCCTGACCACCCCGGATGACCCTTGCAGTTTTCGCCTGTAGTCCGAGCAGCTTCTTTATCGCGGCGCCCGCGCCGGCTTTTGCCTGTGCCTCAAGGAGCCGACCGACCAGGATAAGGGTGAGAATTACACCGACAGCTTCGTAGTAGACCTCTCGAACCTGTTCAGGGAAGAGGTCGGGTGCAAACGTGACTGTGAGGCTGTAGCCGAATGCCGCCAGTGTGCCGAGGGTGATGAGCGAGTTCATGTCGGCGGTTCGATGGAGCAGCGTCAGCCAGCCGGTTTTGTGTATCGGCCAGCCGGTGTAGACCATCACGGGGGCAATCAAGATCAGCTGGAACCAGACGTTCAATAGAATCGAAGGCAACGACTCGGGACTGCCGCCGAATTCATCGGTCATTACCCCGATCAACACTGGCAGAGTGAGAATCGCACCGACCGTGACACGGCGGGTGAGATCTTTCACCTCTTCACGCCGTGCTTCGGCTTCCCAGTCCTCGTCGTCGGCATCAGCCGATTCTGGCTTCTCTTCGACTCGATAGCCGATCTCAGCGAGTGCTGCCTTGAAGTTCGAAGGTGCGGTTGTTTCGGGGTCGTAATCGACGGTGACTCTCTCAGTACCGTAATTAACATTTACTGAATCGACCCCCGGCAAGGCTCCGATAGTGGCTTCGATGTTGTAGACACAACTCGGGCAGGTAACGGCGTGCCCGAAGATTGGCATTACTACCTGGGCGAGTTGATCGGTTTCGAGAGTGGGGCCGACTCCGATCGCCTCAGCCACTCCGACGGTCGTTGCACTGTTGTTGTGTTCGGTTGAAGCATCATCGGCAGGGGTTTCATCTGCCTTCGCCGGGGCTGCCACGGCCGATTCAGATGCCTCGACCATGAGTGTCCCATGAAGCATGTTCATGCCACATGCGAAGCCAAACGATCCTGCGCTATCTGGGGTGAACTCCATAGTCGTGATACCGAACGGTTTCAACGATCGACTCATCTGAAGATCTGGAAATATGACCCGGGAAGAACAATCGCTGTTTTCTTGCCTGTCGAAAATCAATCGGACGGGTACACCCTGTTGAACCTGTATATGGTCGGGTGAGTATCCGCCTTTTACCGTGATCTTGACTTCCTGTACGTCGCCGGTCATCGTGGCGGTGGTAGTTTTCTTTGGGCCAAAGAAATACCAGACGAGTACGGCGATAAGAACTGCTGATATTGCAACTACCGAGATTTGATCGGGTTCCATTGGTTTACCTTCTTCGTGGTCGTTGGTCAGTTGTGACTAGCATTTTGTAATTTTCGCCAATGGCTTCGTGGTCATTGTGAATCGGCTGTTAGACGTTCCTGAGAGAAAACTAATGAGGTTCCTCAGGGGACTGACAGTAACGACCAGCGATTGAATTCGTCAAATATCACCATTCCAAGGACGATTTCATGCCTTCAGATGATCGAAATGTGATTGAGGAGTAGTTGTTCAGAAATTCCCACTTTCATCACGAACGGTTGTTTCGAGCAGTCGTTTCGGTTCACGATCATCCCACAGTTCTCTTCTGACACGCTGGTTAGATGATCAGGGATGCCTTCTGGATACCGACACTCGATCTGTTAGATGAACGTGACTCCAGAGCTCAGACGATTTTTTAGCGGGATTGTCGTTTCCCGTAAAACTTCGGCGGATCAAGTGTGATTAGTCGTTCTACGATCTGAACCGAACCATTCTTTATATTGAAACTGACTTGTCTGCTGTTTTTGCCCTGGTAGATACACGATTGCACTGGCAGCGGGTGCAGTCGCACTCGTCGAGACAACTCTCGGCAGGATCCTTCCTGTGCTGTATACGAGAAGTTACATGGGCCAGCGGAAACATGAGTGAGGTCCACCATCGGCTGCGATAGTAGCGATGTGCCCAGTTTCGCGGGTCGTCAGACTTTGCGATCCGCTTGACCAATTTTCCGTATCCACGATTGCCGACCAGGTTGTACATAAACCGGTTGACCGCCCCTGATTTAGTCAGTGATTGCAGACGCTGTTTGTACAGTACGGAGTATTGGTCGAGATCGTTGCTCATGTAGGCAACTCCGGCGTGATGGCCGGAGATCATTGCGTAACGCATGCCAAATCCAAAGAGGAAGTCCTGAAGACCACTTGCCTCGCCGACGAAGAGCAACTGGCCCTGTCGAAGTTTCGGTTCGAGTTCCATATTCCCGAAACCACCGAATCGGGCTTCGTTCCGCCACTTCAGCGCTGCTTTGTCTCGGAAAAATTCGACAGTTCGCTCAAGATACACCTTCTCATTGTGGAAGTCGGAGAACATGCAAGATGCGAGGGTTCCCAGCCCGTTGCTGATCATCAGATAGGAGTAGCCACCCGGTGCGAGGTCACTTGAGACAGCGGCGTAGGCTCCATCTGCCATGTCGGTCTCAAACGTGTAGCCGACTGCGATTGCGTCGGCACGACTGGGTCCCCGGGCGACTATCCCACCCTCGGGCAGATTGTGAATCGACTCACCGAACTTTATTTCGACACCGGCAGCCAGTGCCTGCTGCTTGAGCGACTGATCGAGTGTCCCCGGAGCTGCACCCCGGCGCACCAGATACCAGAGTGGCTGTGGTGAATGGATCTCAAATTCTTTGCCATCAGGGGTAAACAGCACGCAATCTCGAAAGGGCGTGTAGTCGAAAGTCGACTCGATTCCGAACGACCCTAATTCGTCGAGCACGTCTCCATCGGTGGTCCAATTTTCCAGTCCTTGAAAGTCACCATGGAAGCGAGCTCCAACGTCGGAGCGGCGCTCGTAGACAACGGCGTCACCACCGAGGCGTGCCACGGAGATCGCCGCGGTTAGACCTGCTGGACCAGCTCCGACTATCTTTATCGGTTGAGTCATTTTGCTATCCAGTCCACTTTGCGACCCCCAGCCGGGTAGAAGCTCTGGTTAGAGGAATCGTTAGCCATGCTTCATTCTTGACATGTTGGATTCATTTTCCGAGGGTCTGGCGTAACTTCGAGTGCGCCATTACACCTCTGAGTCCAATCAGCGAAAGCATCAACTGACACCTCGGTCGTTCCCACCATGATCACGGATTCTTGCACACTACGCCGGGTTTAACAACTTGTGGGAGTGCGCCCTCGGCGCACCCGTGAACTGTCGTACATGTGCGGGGATGTTCTGAAATTCACTATCAGGCGATGGACATGACCGATCCTGCGTTTAGTTACTGGGTGGCAGCGGATTCCAGCAGAGGTGCGTCGAGCATTTCGTCGATCACCTCCGTCAATGAACGTTGATCCATTGGGCCGATAATTTTCTTGACGAGTATTCCTTCACGAGTGATGAATAGTTTTTCTGGTATGCCGCCCACACCATAGTCGACAGTGATTGTGCCGTCTGCATCGGGCCCGTTCGGGTATCCGATGCCGTAGCGTTCAATATAGGCGAGAGCATCGGCCTCTACATCCCAGACGTCGATACCTATGAATTCAACTGGTGCGTCCCGATATTGCTCGTAAACCTGGGCAAGATCGCGCGCCTCACGTCGGCATGGTGGGCACCATGATGCCCAGAAATCGACCATGACCACTTTGCCGCGCAGATCGGACAGCGTGAGCAGGTCGCCATCGAATGTCGTGATGGTGAAATCGGTCGCTGGCCTTGGTTCGATTGGGATCACGCCGAGGTCGTTGTTGACGATAACCCCGTACGGCGAGAACTCGACCTGTGCGAAGCCCCAAACTAGCAGCCCGACTACAGCTAGCGTCGGAATGAGAATCAGAAGTACGAGCATCCTCGCTGAACGTGAGCTCGTTCCCTCTGACTCGGGAGCGATGATTTCGGCAAGGGGGACTGGCTTCGGTGGCTGGTTAGAAGAAGAAGTCGGCATAGAACACCCAGTAGTAGATTATGTAGAGTCCGGCGGCGATCAGGAACATGTTGCTGGTGCGCTTCACATATGGATAGAAGTGCCGCAACTTTGCGGACACCCCGTCACGCGCCATAGAGGTAGCCAGTGTGACCACGCCCAGAATCAAACCCATTCCGAGGGCGTAGCTAATGAACTGGCTGACCGAGGTGAGAATGCTGCCCGACGCGATGCCGGTACCTACGACGACGAGGAATATCGGGAGCGTGCAGCAGAGAGATGCGAGTGCGTATCCGATCCCAAATAGGAACACGTTACGCTGGTTCCTTTTTGGAGTGACCATTACCCGGCCGGGTGTTTTCATACTCAGCGTTCGTCCCGATACGAGCAGCCAGACTCCGAGCAGGGTCATTCCTACGCCGACGACAACCCCGGCGTAGGGGAACCACCGCGTTAGCCAGGTGCCGCCAACGGCAAGCACCCCGCCCACTGAGCCGAACAGTACGACAAACCCGGCGGTTGCCAGGCCGGTCAGTATCAATGCCTTGATGATCCGCCGGGATGTTCTGGCTGCCTGGTATCCGTGCTCGTCAACGCCGAGTTGATACGATGCATACGAGGGTAAGAGGAAGAATCCACAGGGGTTGACACTGGCGATCATTCCCGCACCGAACGCGTAGCCGAGCGGCAAAAGTTCGGATACGGTCGCCATGGTCGATTGCGTCCGGTTCTGGACGCTGAACATCAGCAGAATTACTGCAGCTACGGCGATTGTGGGTAGGAGGAGCGAGATGACCGCAACCACCGGATTCATCGCCGGGCTTGCGGATCCGGCGTTGGAGTCAGAGCTATCTTCCATCGGACCAGAATTCATCGCACACCACCTGTGAGTGGTGTGCGACAGAGAATTCGAGTTTTTGTGGTTTGCTTTCTATTCGGCAATTAGGAATTTCCAGTTCACAGTCTTGACCGGGTTGACTGGATCGTTGCTTCTGATATCGATTGCGAAGTCGTGAGGGCCGCCCATTCCGACGTGCATTCCCATGTAGAGAGGAATATCGAGTGTTGTTGATTCACCGGGTTGCAGGATGGTCGAACCGACCACCGGAATAGGCGCTCAGCAACCTTCCAGAATGCGTATCAACGGAGTTCCGTCGAATCGCAAAGGTTCATCACCGTAGTTGAAGAGTTCAAACTGTTCGTGCATGGGCCAGTTGTACGGAATTTTTCCGATATCGATAGAAGTACGATCGATACCGAGCCGTGGGCCGGTTGACGATAGTTTGGCGGGCGCGATGCTCTCGATATTGATTGAGAGCTTTGTCAGTTCATCTCCACCTTCCTGGGTCTTCATCCCAATCTGTATGTTGTGGGGAGTTTCACTGGCGCTGTGGGGCTTCATTTTCACCGACATCAAGAGAGAGTCGCCGGGTGGGACAAAGAACGGCGACCTGGGTAGTTCCACCTGATCGCATTCAGAGGAATCCAACAGACTGACATCAGAAACTATGCTCGCCTGATCACCGCGATTTACCAGTAAGAACGTCTGAGTTACCGGACGGCCTTCGAGCGCACCTTCAATCGTGACGGTTTGCTTGTCGATTTCGAGCCCGAACTGTTCGGCCACCGGCTCTACCGGCTCCTCGCCACAGGCGAACATACCGACCGCGACGATGGCGATGAGGACAGTAAGAATCGGGCGACCCGATGGGAACCTTAGCCATCTTTTCACCATCTGATCCCGCCCATCGACGATCCCATCATTCCGGTATTCATCATCCCGAGATCCGGGTGAGACTCCGTGGTGTCCCAGTCTTCGTGAGACATGGGCCCGTTGGTTTCGTGCATGGTGTCGGCATCGCCAGAGACACATGCTGCGTACATTGCAGCATGTGTCTCTGTGCCAGATAGGTCGCTGCTTCCATCCTGTGCGGTTGCAGAAGATGGAATGCTGACCGTTGCCCATGCGGTACCCACTAAGGCAACTGTGCCTGCGAGTGCCAGCAGTTTGTTAAGTTTCATCGAAATCACTCCCGCCCTGTCTTCTTCGTTTCAAGGTGTGAGCCAGATGCATCAGAAGGTTCCTACTGCATCTGGGGGATGGCGGTGGAGATCAGTGATTGCCACAGCCACCGCTCGCCAGCGGGGCATCAATCGTGAATCCGACCGCGGTGGCATCTTCTCGATAATCGACTGATGCGCCTTCGATCAGCGTTGCGGAATCGGAGTCGGTTACGATTTTGACACCCGTGGATTCGTAGATAGTCAGGCCGTCGGCTTCTTTGGTGTCCAGACCAAAATTCCAGCCATGTACACAACCATGCGGACCCCGGACGACCTCGATTCTCAGCGAGGCTGACTCGTCTCCAGTGAGTTGCTTTATTTTGTCGGTTGCGGATTTAGTTATCGTTAGCATCGTCAGACCTTTCTGATCCTTGCGCAGTGTTTTGAACGCTCTCTTCCAATCTCGAAGCCGAGCTGGATACATATGGAGCCAAAGTGTCGGGTGGAGGAGGTCCCCACCACATCCCATCAGGGCCTGATCCGACTTCCAGAACTTTGATTACCGATCCGTCGTCGATATTAATTATCGAGACCGTTCCGGAACCTCTATTGCTGACGAAGCCGATCTCACCGTTGTATGAAAGCGCGATGCCATGTGCATCGGCGCCGACATCGAACGATTCCCTGGCAGTCCACGTATCCGTGCTTACGGGTACTACGGTCGTCGAGCCTGTGTTTGCGATAAAGGCCGACGATCCATCAGGAGCGAGATAAAAATTGTGGGGAGCTGGTCCCGTTTCTGCGAAAGAAACTTTGTTGCCTGATATCAGATCGATCTGAACGACACCGTTTTCTTTGCTGAGACTGACCATGAGCTGGGTAGGATCGGACAGTGGCATCACGTTGTGAGCGCCTGCACCCGCTGGCAGGGTGCGGGTTGCCTGCATCGATGCGATGTCGATAATCGTGACGTTGCCACTTCCGGGATTTGCGACGAATATCATCGAGCCATCGGCGCTTGCCCGTGCGTGGGCGGGTGCGGATCCGACAGCGATTTCGCGAGTCGATTCACGTGCCTCAACATCAATGACTGTGACGGAGTTGCCGCCCATATTGCTGGAGAATGCCAGAGTTTCGTCAGGCACTACCGCAACATCGTGCGGTGCTAGACCCACGTCGATGGTGGCAACAACTTCATAGGTCGAAAGATCGATCAGGGTGACAGTGTTGTCGAGCGAGTTCGGGACATATGCGTATTTCTGCCCGACTGTCACATTGTGTGGGACGTTCCCGACATCGATTCGTGCGATCACCTCGAGGGTGGACTCATCGATGACATTCACATCGTTGGTGTTGTTGTTTGCGACCCATATCGTTCCCGGCCCACTCGGTGAATTACTTTGAGCCGACGGTGCCTTATCGGTGATCGTTCCGACAGCAGATTCATTCTCGTTTTCTGAGGTTGCAGCGCAGGCGAACGACACCAGCGCAGCGAGTAAAATCAGCCCGATTACTGCGACCTGACGCACAACCCGCGATCGAGAGTTCTGTGCCGATCCAGCCCATATTCTCCATGTTCGGTTTCTCAACACCAGCACTACCTCATTAATCCAAAAGCGATATAAACAGATTCGATCAGGCTGCCTAGCTATGTGCCTCAGAGCTTCCGGGCGACACAATTAGCCGACCCCGGTACATTCCCATTTCGCACGTGAACAAAAACTCCCCGGCGATTTCGGGTATGAATTCGATCAGGGTTTCGCTGAACGGCAGTAACCTGCGCTCGATACCAATTCCCGAGAAGACCACCCTGCCTGAACACTCTTCGTCTTCTTCGCGTACGAAACGCATTCGCACGGGCACTCCCTGAACCACTCGAACGACCTTCGGGCTGTACTCGCCTCGCACGGTGACGGTCACGTCTTGAAATCCATCTTCCATACCGCTGGTGTGGCGGCTTCTCTTCGAAAGAAAAGATGATTTCCTGACCATTCCTGAGAGGAACTGTGCGATCACTGAATGCGACTCCGAACCCTAATCAAGGCTCCTGAGATAATGCTCGGGTGGATAATTTTCGAGTACCCAGAATTTTAGGTACGAAACCTTAGAGCCAGATGAGTTACTGGTGAGAGTTCGCCTATATCGGTGTGATGGCAATGTGAGCCGATGCGACGTCGGTGGCTCGGAAGATGGCGTGTACGGTGGTTTGCCTGTCGCTTGATCGAGTGCAGTTGCTTGCTGGTTTTAGCAGATGACTGATCGATGACAGGTGAGCGGCAGGTAGCGGTTGTTACGAACTGGCCGGCTTCGCCTCAACGGGTAGCCTGACGGTTACGCGCGTGCCTTCGCCCGGTACCGATTTCATGTGGATTTCACCGTTGTGATGGTCGACAATCCATTTGGCGATCGCCAGTCCCAAGCCGGTGCCGCCGCTATCTCGGTTCCGGGCGCGGTCTGCTCGCCAGAATCGTTCAAATACGTGAGGTAGGTCCTCGGGGTCGATGCCGATTCCGGTGTCCTCAACAAAGAAAGTCGCCCATGTGGCGTCCGATCGTAGGTCGAGGGTCACAGTGTGTCCCGGAGATGAGTAGCGAACCGCATTGTCGGTCAACGGAAGGAAGAGTTCTTTTAGTCGATCACGGTCGCCGCGGACAATGGTCGGCATCACGTGGGTGATCTTTACGTCGACTACATCCGAGAGGTGACTCGCCTCTTGTTGTACTTCGATCGCGATAGTGTCTAACTCCACCGGATCGGAATGTATCGCCTGCCCCGCATCTGCTCTCGCCAGCCCGAGCAGGTCGTTGATGAGGCGTGCGAGCCGCTTGACTTCACGAAGTGCCTGATCGACAGCCTGCTCGCGATCAGCAGGGCTCATATCGGGAATGCGCTCGATGAGTTCGAGATTGCCTCGGATGGCGGTGAGAGGCGCCCTGATTTCGTGAGAAGCGTCGGCGGTGAACCTGCGCTGTGAGTCGTAGGCGTGCTCAAGGCTCGACAGCATTTCGTTGAAGGTTGTCGCCAGCTCCCCGAGTTCGTCCGTCTCGTTGGGGGCGTCGAGCCGTCGACTGAACCCGCCTGATAGTGCGATCGCTCGGGCGGTCTCTGTCATGTCTGCCACAGGTCGTAATACCTTGCTGGCTGCTGCCGCGCTGGCGAGGCTTATTCCGCCAATCGCCGCGATACCGCCGAGTACAAGTAACCAGCGGAACCCGCTCAGTACCTGCTCACTCTGGCGGAGTGAAGAACCCACCTGGACATAAGCAATTTCGACTCCGTTCAAAACGACGGGGGCGGTTACATGCCGGATCCTGATGCCGCCAAGTTCAACCTGTTTGGGATCCAGAGAAACCGTCGAGCGTGCCAGTTGTTGGCCGGTGAGATTTGATGACGCGGCGACAATCTCGTCATCTGGTGTCCAGACTTGCACGAACACTTCTGGAGTCTCGAAAGTCTCAAGCGAGACTAACTTCAATTCGCTGCCCGTGTTTACTTCATTGGCGATTGAAATGGCACTGGCCAGGTGCTCTGCTCGGTTGACGATGGACTCGCGCACCATGTTCTGGAGGTGCCAGACCATGAACATGTACAGCCCTATGCTCAGCAGCGCAATCGTGATCCCAAAGATCGCGCTATACCAGAGTGAAAGCCTGAGCCTGATCGACATTTCGCCTATTCCCTGAGGGAGTAACCGGTGCCACGCATGGTATGTATCAGACGAGGTTCGCCATCTTGTTCGAGTTTGCTCCGCAGGTAACGGATATAAACCTGAAGTACATTGGAATCGCCTCCGAAATCGTAGCCCCAAACGTCATCCATGATTTGATCACGGGTGATGACCTGACCCCGACGATTCAGCAGGAGCAGAAGGAGTTTATACTCGGTCGCCGACAGGCTGATCTCGCGATCTCCACGAAACGCCAACCGAGAGCCGGTATCGAGGGCGAGATCGGCATATCTGATCACTTCAGGATCCGGCCCGCTCGCTCGTCGCAGCAGTGCTCTGACCCTTGCTGCCAACTCGTCGAAAGCGAACGGTTTGAGCAGGTAGTCGTCGGCACCGGTATCAAGACCCGCCACACGGTCGGATACGTCGTCTCTCGCGGTGAGCATTATCACCGGCACGTCGCTGCCAGCTTTCAGGCGCCGACAGACTTCCAGCCCGTCCATGTCGGGCATCATCACGTCGAGAACC
>JAJRZP010000019.1 GCA_024275195.1 Chloroflexota bacterium
CTCTTGAAATATCTACCAGCTCTACTCATATTCCTAACGGCTTGCGGCGGTAGCGTCGCGGCAGAGTCGACGGTGGAAGTCGAGCCGATTGTGGTCACTATAGTAGTCACGGCCACACCTGAGCCCACGCTAGAGCCGACTCCAACGGTCGAACCGGTAGTTCTACCCACTCCGACCGCTGTACCGACTTCCACGGCGATACCTACCGCCATTCCTGCGCCCACGGCGACGCCCTGGGTAGTAGATCGGATCGTAACGGTTGCCGAAACGGTTTTAGTTGAAGTGCCGGTGCCGGTAACAGTGGTTGTAACCGCGACAGTAACGCCGGTTCCGACCAATACGCCCACACCGACCCCAACACCAACCGTGACGCCAACACCCACAGCAACACCGGTGCCGCCGTTCATTCAAAGTTCAACAGGTAAAGGTTCATGGCTGTCTGGTGGATTCAATTTCTGGAATGAACGCCCGATCGAAATAAATATCACGGTGACTGGCTCAGGGTCGTTCTCGCTAAGCGCGGTTACAACGAACGGGTGCGTTGTGGATCTCTCATCAGGCGTTGCGCCTTACACGGCGATCACGATGGCGGTTCCGTCTGACCCGGATATATGCGATGGACTGAACGAACTCGGCAATGGAACCAGGCTAACTGTTGTGGCCGGCGGTTCAGTCAACTGGGTGATTGATCTCACTCAGTACAGCCAACCAGTGCCACAGAACGCACCAATCAGCACAACCACATCAGGCCAAAACATCTTTGGGCCCGTTCGGTTGGGGCAAGGCGAGATCCTCGCTTTGTCGTCGCCTGGCGATTCACCGTTCAGTCTCGAGGTCTATTCGATCTATGAGCTAACCCCACTCGCTCTGAGAATCGTTGATGTGCCAGCCGCCGCGTTCGGAACGTGGTTCATCGATGTTCCTTTGGGCATTTACATGATGGCGGTCACTACCGATCCCGATCGGGAATGGACTGCAGAGGTTCGATACCAATGAACCAACCAACTTTCCGAGAACCAGAAACGGTTTTCGATGAAGCGATCGAAAGTGGTCGACTGTCGGACACACCAGGTACCGACAACTACGCCGGTCGCTACATGTACATGGGTACGTGGGATGGCATCGATACGTTCAAACACAAAGACACCAGGGATTACTTATCGGAGGAAAGCTGATGGACGGCAACACACTGAATGATGTCGAGCGAAATATTCAAAGGCTGAATACTCAAATCGTTTGGCTTGATATGGCGTCGCTCGATGCAATGGACGCCGGCAAGCCTGAGATTGCGGGAATCATCTCGTGGGCCTCAGCCCACCTAACCGACCAACTAATGGATGGGCTAGCTGCCCTTGCCAGTACACAAGCTGACCAAAGGTAAAACGATGGCTGAACCAACTTGCCACTACTGCGGAGATGCAGAGAACTTTCCAAGAGATCCGGCGAAAGGTCGCCAGGTCGAGCTTCGACCCTACGGGCCAGGCGGGGCGCAGGTCTGTTTCGAATGCATGATGGCAACACCCGATCGAGAGCGTGAAGCTCAGCGGAAATTTGGTGTTCAACTCGAATCCAACGAGGTTGTAGGTGGTGGGGCTACTTTACTCACCAGTGATGGACCTGTTCCGTTTAGTAAAGAAGCTTTGGAAGCCGAACAAAACATTTCCTGAACAAAAGTAAAACCATGAGCAGTTGGCGAAAAAAAGTCGAAACCTTCTACCTGTGTAACAGCAGGCAGGAGTGCAAGCACGAATCCCATCCGTGCGATGCCGACGAGTGCGATCACTGCATCACGCTATGGGATGACTTGATCGACCTGGCTGAATCAGAAGCAGAACGGTTTTACAGGGACCAGGGACGGACGGTGACCGCGTACGTCGGCACAGAGGACGTTGAGCAACCTGAGTTCGGATCACACATGTATCGAGCGAACGTGCTCGTTACGGACAGAACTGCATAGAAAGAATCCCATGTTCCTATTCAAGCAAGAACACGTAGAGCCGATATTGAACGGCACGAAAACTCAGACCCGACGGATCTAGGCTCGACGTCGAGCTGTACCCGGGTCACACCACTGGGCGCAGCGGGGAATGACACCCTCCACAAGGTTCGCCCGGCTGAAAGTGATCAGGGTTTGGCAAGAGCGATTGCGGTCGATCGATTACGCCGGAGCGGAAGCCGAAGGCTACCCGAGCCGACTGGCTTACCTGGATGCATTCAAACGCATCAGCGGCCACAAGATGAGCGAAAAGAACCCGATGGTCTGGTGTGTTGAGTTCGAACTGATCGAAGCCGTCCGCACTGAAGCCGCATAAGAAAGACAACTATGGCCGATAAATCAAAAATCGAATGGACGGATTCGACTTGGAACCCGGTTACGGGTTGCCAGAAGGTGTCGCCTGGTTGCGACAACTGCTACGCCGAATCGATCACAATCCGGTTCAAGCGTGGCCCATTTGAGGATGTGAAATTCCATCCCGATCGATTGAGCATTATCAGCAAGTGGGTAAAGCCCCGATTCATCTTCGTGAACAGTATGGGTGACACATTCCACTCGAAACTCGCGAACGAAGAGATCGCGAATATCTTCGAAGCGATGTTCGCGAACCCACAACACACCTATCAGGTGTTGACGAAGCGGCCGAACCGGGTCCGGCGGTGGTGGGATTGGTACCAATGTGAATTCGGCGCGAGGGAATGGCCAGAAAACATCTGGCTCGGAACGTCGATCGAATCTGCCGAGTTCCTTCCACGGCTCGAGCGAATCGAAGGCATAGCACCAGTTACGTTCATCAGTGCCGAGCCGTTGATTGGGCCGATCGCTGTCGAGCTAATGGACTACCTGTTTGATCGGCAGCTGCTCGGGAAAAAATCATCGCTGAACTGGGTGATTGTCGGTGGCGAGAGCGGAACAAATCCACGCCTGATGCAACGGATCTGGGTCGATCAAATCCGCACAGTGTGCCAGACGGCTCATATTCCATTCTTTTTCAAGCAATGGGGCGGAAGAGCTCCTAAACGAACCGGACGGGAACTGAACGGACAGACCTACGACGCTATGCCACCAATCGGAATCACCCTTAACAAACCTGCATAAAAAGTAAAACATGACCTCAACTCTCACAAAAGGATTCACGCACGAACCGATGGGTTTGGTACACACCACCGTCATTGTTCGACAAATTAGCCATCGAATTCGACTTGGATCCGTGCGCTCCACCTGTGGGTACTCTCCGGACTGTTCCGGCAAAACGGTTCTTGGGTACCGCAGAGGATGGGTTGCGATCTAGTTGGGATCCAGACGAGAACGTTTTCATGAACCCGCCCTACAACCGCAAACACATCGGTACATGGATGGGCAAACTCGCACTTCACGGCAAAGGGATGGCACTCGTATTCGCCCGAACCGACACCACCTGGTTTCAGGAGATTGCTTCTATGGCCGACGCTATCTGCTTTATTCGTGGTCGGGTTCAGTTCCTGCGCCCAGACGGAAGCGAGGGTAGATCTACAGCGCCTTCATGCCTGATCGCTTTCGGCGAAGAAAACGTAACCGCACTAATCAATAGCAAGCTCGGCACGATTGTCGGCTGAATGACATTTCCACGTAAATCGTAAAGACCATGAAACCGTATTTCCAGGATGAACACATAACGATCTACCACGGCGACTGCAGAGACGTGTTACCAGAGATCGATCCGGTCGACGTCGTAATCACAGATCCGCCGTATGGAGACACGTCACTCGAATGGGATGTGCAGGTTGAGGGGTGGTTGCCACTAATACCCACCGAAAACCTTTGGAGCTTCGGTTCGTTCAGATTCTTTATGTCGCAGACATTCGAGGGGTGGAAACTGGCCCAAGAAATCGTATGGGAAAAGCACAACGGATCATCGTTTATGGCTGATCGATTCCAACGGGTTCATGAATTAGCTGTTCAGTTCTACCGCGGGGAATGGCGAAACATCTGGAAAGATCCCGTCATGACCGCAGATGCCACCGCCAGGACTGTTCGGCGAAAAGGTCGGCCAGCGCACACCGGCCACATCAATAACGGCAGCTATATCTCACATGATGGCGGTCCAAGAATGCAGCGCTCAGTTATCAGGGTGCGGTCGACACATGGCTACGCCGAACATCCGACCCAAAAACCTGTCGGAATCATCGTGCCGCTGATCGAGTACTCGTTACCTGAATCGGGAATAGTGCTTGATCCATTTATGGGTAGTGGCTCGACATTACGGGCTGTGAAGGATCTGAATCGAAAAGCGATCGGTATCGAGATCGATGAACGCTACTGCGAGATTGCCGCTAAAAGAATGTCGCAATTGGCGATGGTTCTCTGAGAAGGATTTTACGAAAGGGCTTAGATCGTCACGATGAAAACACTCAGTATTCGACAACCGTGGGCGTCACTTATCGCCAACGGACACAAAGACATCGAAAACCGTTCATGGCATACCAAAGTCAGAGGCACGATTCTGATTCACGCCAGCCTAAAACCGGAAGA
Source organism: Chloroflexota bacterium (assembly GCA_024275195.1). GTDB lineage: Bacteria > Chloroflexota > Dehalococcoidia > Lucifugimonadales > Lucifugimonadaceae > Lucifugimonas. The sequence continues at coordinate 4,508 of JAJRZP010000019.1, forward strand.
TACCGAGTACCCGATCGATCTTCTCGATCAACGGTCACTTCTGGAACGGGTAGAAATGGATCATTCGTCAGGAGAGTGGTGGGAAGCCACGATGGAGAACACGCGTGCAATAAACAGCGTTCTTCGATCAGTTGAACCTCCCAATCTCGGTGTGATCGTTGGGTCGGTCGAAATCATCGATTGTGTCCACGAGTCAGATTCAATCTGGTTTCAAGGTGAGCATGGTTTCCTTCTCAGAAACGCCGAGTTACTACCGGAGCCTATCCCATGGAAAGGCCGTCTCGGATTCTTCGATGTGGATGAATCCCAAGTGCCACTTTACGAAAGGGTTTAGATCGTCATCGCTACCGTAGAACAAATATCTGAACTGATCAACAACTATCAATTTCGATGGTCGAACGAACTCGATCTACAGAATGGAATTGCCGAGATGTTGGCAGGTAATGACGTCGCATTTGAACGCGAGCACCGTCTGTCGGCGTCAGACCGCCCAGACTTTTTCATCGATGGTGTAGCGATCGAAGTGAAAGTAGTCGGCTCAGTGCCAGTTGTCACCCGGCAATTACAACGGTACGCCCGTCATGAGTCGGTCAGCGATGTTCTATTAGTCACAGCAAAGCGAGCTCACATGCAGTGCGAAGGATCTCTGCAAGGCAAACCCGTAAAGGTAGTTGTTATCGGCGGGCTGTTTTGAAAAGTTACGGCACTGTCGGAATCGACCACGGAGTATTCGAGATCAAAGTTAAGCCTCATGTAGCGATGAAGTTGAAACGGGTATTTCCAAAGATTTCCAGCTTCGCAGTCGGAACACTTCATCTATCGATAACAGATGAGAACTGCCGAGATCTTCAATGGTTCACGACTCGTTACCCAGTCGACTACCTGTCGGTCGAGGCGAAGGGCGCAGTCGTATACGGCGCAGAACAGTACGACCGTCAACAGGAAGTCATTCTAAGTATCTTCGCCGGAACATACTCAGCACCAGCGCTGGAGTTAGCCAAACCGCCGCGGGACTACCAGACATCAGCGGCATCTCTTGCCTTACATACAGGCGGGCTATTAGTCGCCGATGAACTTGGACTGGGTAAAACGGTCACAGCGATAACCATGCTTGCCGATAAGCGAACTCTCCCGGCGTTGGTTGTGGTCTACCCGCATCTGCAAACACAGTGGAAACGAGAGTTCGAACGATTCTTGCCTGGCCTGACCGTCCACATCACGAAGAAGGCGCAGCCGTATCCACTGAACAGCATCGATAGTCAACACACCTTCGATGGACTAGCGGAATCAAAAGCGACGTTCCCTGACGTTGTAATAACGACGTACACGAAACTATCAAAATGGGCGGATCATCTTGCTCCAGTAATCAACAGCGTTATCTACGACGAAGTCCAAGAGTTGAGACGGGATGAGAGTGCCAAATATCACGCGGCGGAGTTCATCACTTCGTCTGTAGATTTCCACATGGGCTTGAGCGCAACGCCGATCTTCAACTACGGCGGCGAGTTCTACAACATCATCGAGTCAGTTCGCCCAGGTGCATTTGGCACTCGGCAAGAATTTCTCACTGAGCACTGCACTTACAACCATGGCAAGGCCGTACTGAAGGACCCAGAGGCTTTTGGTGAAACACTCAGGGATCTTGGGTTGATGGTTCGGCGAACTCGCAAAGATGTAAGTCGAGAACTGCCGAAACTTAATCAGATCGTCGAATCGATCGATGCAGACCTAAGCCATATTGAAACGGGAACATCAGATGCCGTCGAACTGGCCAAGGTGATTCTTCGATCCGGTGGATCAGGATTCGACAAGATGCGAGCTGCCCAAGAATTCGATATGCGATTGCGCCAGATCACAGGCATAGCGAAAGCACCTCACGTCGCCGCGTTCGTTCGAATGTTGGTCGAAGAAACAGATGAGCAAGTTGTGCTTGTCGGCTGGCATCGAGCTGTTTACGACCTTTGGCTTGAACACCTCGATGATCTCAGCCCTGGAATGTATACCGGATCAGAGACCCCTAAACAGAAACAGGAAACGGTCGACCGATTCCTAAACGGCGAGACCAAGATATTAATCCTCTCGCTTAGATCTGGCGCAGGGCTTGACGGACTGCAATCAGTTTGCAATCGAATTGTGTTTGGTGAATTGGATTGGAGCCCTGCAGTTCACGAGCAGTGTGTCGGTCGATTGTTCCGTGATGGTCAAGATCAACCGACGTTCGCCTACTACTTGGTAGCCGACTCAGGCTCAGATCCAATCATCGCCGAAGTGAACGGATTGAAACGAGGCCAATTGCTCGGCGTTATCGATCCATCCGGTGCAAAGGCAATGCCAAAAACAGTTGACCCAGGCCATGTGAAACGTCTCGCTGAGGCATATCTCCAATCACGCGGTGAGACCACTTCACCAGTAGCAATTTAACGAAAGGGGCTAGATCGTCGTGACTTATATGGAATGTCTCAAATGCAAGGAAGACGGATTAACACCAATCGAGGGCGAGGGTGTTCAGTTGGTGTTCAACCCACGAATGACGATGCCAGGTCCGCCAACGATTGAGGGGCATCGACTTGGTGCCGAATTTTTGGCCACATACGTGTATCACCAGGGCATTGATGGAGCAATAAGAGATTACGAGCTCAAACGGGAGGAACTCTTGGTCGCATGTTGGTGGGTCGGCAGAGGTGGTCCACGCCGGAAAATAACCACGATATTCAGGGAGTGGGCGAGTGTAGCTGGAGCACATCTTTGGCATGGCTGTATCAACATCCCTGACCCACCTCTCTACGAAAGGGCTTAGATCGCCATGTTCACCGCCGTAGTTCTGTTGATCGGATTGATTTCAGCTGTTGGCGGGTTGTGGTGGCTCTCCGAAGTAATAGCCAATTATTCAGACGGTGAAGAAAGTGTTTAGATAGGTATGTCAACAACCAAAGATTTAGCGCAGTTGATCAATGCAACTGCTCATCTTCAATCAGAAGGAATGCTGGTCCCGGTTCAGATATTGGACGCTCGGGTTAGTTTCGGAAAAATCCATGTTCAAGTGACACCGGTTGGGGGTGAAGGAAACACATGGGTTGATCGAGAACGGGTTTGGCTTCAGGGGGACGTAACCGTAGCTCCACCACTTGCACTTATTAGAAGGGTCTAGATCGTACCGATGGCAACCGTAGCGCAAACCACATATCGAGCTGGTCAGGGCATATCAAATACCTGGCCTGATATCCGGTTGACTCTCGAAGCTCTCGGTTCCGCTTTGCTGTTCCTGTTTCTGGTGACACAGATCCCTGGATTAAAACTTCAAACTGAATTCGGTGAATACTTTTTGGCGCTCGTAGTGATCACATTTTTGTTGTCTGTGATGATCGCCGCCGCTGTTCCGTTTAACTGGATGGTTGGATTGGTGTTTTTCGGTTCGATCGTAGTGCCGCTGTCTGAAGTGACTATGACCGGTGCTTACAACGTTGTGACTACTGGCCTGATGTTCGGAGCGGTGTTTCGTATCCGTCCCACCAAAATTCAACTCACTCGTATTTAGCACTGGGCGAAGCACTGGGCGTACTGAAATAACAGATCAGTGGCTCCAGACAATCTCAGAAGAAAAGTAAAACATGTCAGTCCTAAACGATACAGATCGCCGCTTCTACCAACAGCTTGAGGTGAAGCGAGCGATCAAACTTGTGGCGCTCGATGGCGTGAAAACTGAGGTACAAGAGCTCCAATCAGAAATCGCCGTGATCGAGCGACTAATTACGGACGAGACACTCTCACTAGAAAAGTAAAACCATGAGCGAAACCACTCGAAAGAAAATCGGAATAGTCACTTGGATATGCGTCTGCGATCACGGTTGCGCTAAGTACACGTTTCCAGATCGAGACTTATGCCCAGACTGTGTGAACGCTGCCCAAAACTCGGATGCTCACTTCGTGCCAGATGACTACCCGAAAGAACTTCGGGCTAACTATTTACCTGTTGTGCCATGTAAGTGCAAATGTCGTTGTGGCCAGAACTTAAACCGGTACGCCAATCTGTGCGATGACTGCGACGTACGCCGCTCATACAACGACCCTGAACACGAACTACCGGACATTCCCAACCAAAAAGTAAAATCATGCTCAATCATCTAATACTCCGGCCGGCGATTATGGTTCACCAAATAGAGTCCCTCCGACGCTGCCGTCAAATCCC
>JAJRZP010000020.1 GCA_024275195.1 Chloroflexota bacterium
AACTAATCACTGAAAAACACATGATCCGACCCGATAGTTACTACGGTGTGGCGAAGGCGTATGGAGAAGCGCTGGGGAGTTACTACAACGACTTCCTCGGATTGAGTTCGTTTCATCTTCGAATCGGCTGGGTGATCGAGGACGACGACCCCACATTCTCGGCTTACGCTCTTTCGTTGTGGCTAAGCCACCGAGATACGGCGCAGATCATTGACCTCTGCATCAGTGCGCCAGAATCGCACCGCTACGACATCTTCAACGCCACTTCCGACAACACGTGGAAGATATTTGACATAGCCCATGCGAAAGAGGTGCTTGGCTACAAGCCGGAAGATCGCGCGGGCTCGAATTTCATTTCACGTGAGTACGTGCGTAGCGATTAGACGATCTGGTTCCTTAGCCCGGTATCGCCGTTCCACAGCCTGCTGAGGTTGTCGTCGAGAATATCGATGACCCGTTCTTCATACAGCCGGGTCTCACCGCCGGTGTGTGGCGTGATGATGACGTTTTCCATATCCCAGAAAATCGAGTCGGCACCCAGCGGCTCATCCCAGAAATGGTCGATCCCGGCTCCGGCGATCTGACCCGATTTCAGTGCTCGTGCCAGTTCAGGCTCATCTACACACTGGCCACGAGCTACGTTTATGAGGTAGGCCGTCGGTTTCATATTCGAAAGCACTTCCGCATCGACGATATTGGTCGTTTCGGGCGTTAGCGGGCATGTAAGAACGACAAAATCAGCGTCTGGAACAAGATCGTTCAGTTTATCTGGTGTAACCACCTGATCGGCAGGCCCCTCGGCAGTCGAAGGATCGCGTTTCGTGGCGATTACGTGCATGTCGAAAGCCTTGGCAAATCGGGCAAGACGAGATCCGATCGCGCCCATGCCGACTATCAACATAGTCTTGCCGAGCAGCTCATCTTCGCGCTTTGTGAGATCGCCAAGCATTCCGCGCCAGATATGGCTGTTTTGATTGTCTCTACCGGTATGGATATGACGGTTCAATCCGAGAATCATCGACATCGCATGCTCGGCAACCGCGTTCTGGTTGACGCCTGATGCGTTGGCAAGCCGAATATCACGCTCTTTTAGCTCTTCGAGCGGAAATTGATCGTAACCGGCACCGATCGACTGAATGTACTTGAGTTTTGTGGCCCGCTCCAACAAAGCGTTGTCCCAGAAGCCCGAGACGACAAATACGTCGGCATCTACGATGCGATCCATCGTGTCGGCCGCCGTCCATGTCTGAAAATAGTTAAGTTCCGGGTTGCGAAGGGCGTACCGTTCTTCCATCCGATACGCGACATGGGCAAAGTGAACAGTAGTGTTCGTTACAGGCGGAAAACTTTCGGACATTGTTGCTCCAATCGACGTATGTATCACACGAAAACGCTCGCTGCCCCTCAGCAGACAAACGACAGGCAAAGAACGAGGATTGACCCTCTAACCAGGTGGCACTGGTGTAGATGGATATAAACTCGCTGAACGTGCGTCATCTGCACATGGCAGCACCAAATCATAACGCCCCGCGCAATGGTGCGAGCATATATGCCTGAAAACATCACTATAAAAAACGAATCCGTGTCGGTAACTGTCTCTCCATACGCCGGTGCCGCTCTGAGATCGATAAAAGTAAGCGGGAACGACCAAACCTACGAACTGCTGTCGGGTGTCGAGAATCGACACGACCCAACGCATTTGCCGCACGGCGAGGGGTCGTTCATCATGGCTCCGTGGGTCAACAGAATCCGAGACGGTCGACTCGTCAGCCCGGATGGTATCCACTGGCTGCCTGTAAACGCCCCGCCGCACGCCATACATGGTCTTGTGAGAGAGCGAGTCTGGACAGTCAATGCGATCTCAGAAGATTCGATCGATCTGGAAATTGCTCTTCAGCAGCCGTGGCCGTACGCAGGGCGGATAGAGTACGCACTCTCGCTTCAAGGCCGATCTCTCGTTCAAACTATGCGACTCATCGCCGACGAGAGTGAGAGCAGGCCGTTCCCCGGAAGCCTCGGCTGGCATCCGTGGTTCAACACGAATCTCGGGTCAGGTCCGGTCACCGCGTCGGCCGACGTTGCGGGTCAATGGGAGCTTGATGATAGTGTCACTGCCACAGGCAAGTTCGACGTCACTAAGCTCACCAGACGACTACAAAACGGAACAACGTTCCAGACAGGTGAGGTCGATGGCTGCTTCAGGCGAAATCCGGGGGGTTCGGCCGTACTCAGGTGGCCTGAGCTAACGATGACCATGTCGGGATCTAAAGAAGTGACTCACTTCATGTTTTACTCCCCGGAACACGCGCTTTGTGTTGAGCCGCAAACCTGCACGGTTGATGCTGCACAACTTGCAGAGCGTGGCGTGGCCGACACGGGGCATGCCCTGATCGATCGAGAGTCGCCTCTGATCGCCACGACTACATGGAGTTGGGAGTAACAAATGACGATACCAACTTCCACTGGCATCACGGACATGGAGCCAGCGATATCGATCTCTGGCCTCGAATTCTCGTTCGGGAACCGGCCGGTACTGAAGGGAATCGAACTTGAAATACCACGTGGCATCGCGTTCGGTGTTCTGGGGGCGAACGGTGCAGGCAAGACAACTCTGGTGCGGCTGTTGATTGGCCGACTCGCACCCGGTAACGGCACCGCCCTGATATTCGGGCAACCACCCGGGCCGGCGCTCGCAGATTCCATTGGCTACATGCCGCAACTCAATGCCCTTTACGAATCACTCTCTGTTCGTGAAAACCTCGACTTCTTCGCGAGGATGCTCGGTCTGTCGAACAAAGACCATCGCAGCGCATCCGTCGACAGGGTGATGGAGGTGGTTGGGTTGTCTGAGCGGGCCGATAGCGTGATGGCAGAACTGAGCGGAGGAATGCGACAGAGAGTCAGCCTCGGAGTTGCACTGGTCCACGAACCCGATCTGCTGCTACTGGATGAACCAACTGTCGGTCTTGACCCTGAATTACGGGCGAGTTTCTGGGAGCATTTCAAGAAATTGACAGAAGCTGGCACGACCATTTTGATATCCAGCCACACCATGGACGACGCAGCTCACTGCGACACACTGGGATTCATGAGAGACGGCAGGTTCATCGCAACCGGAACACCGGATGAACTACGGCAGTCAACCGGGAAACCAGATTCTTCGCTGGAAGACGCTTTCCTGCACCTATCGAGAGCGAGCGCATGATGTCGATCGATAGAAAAATGGCGATAGCAGCCCGCATCGTCAAAGAGATCAGGCGAGATCGCCGTTCCGTTGCAATGATCATCGGCGCACCGATCATCGTGATGGCGTTGATCGGATTCAGCTTTCAGGATCAAAAACCGGTACTAAACCAGGTGGCTCCCGCACTTATCGCGACGATGGCGATGTTCTTCGTTTTCGTGCTTACCGCTATCAGCTTCCTACGTGAGCGTTCGCAGGGGACTCTCGAACGGCTGGTGTCGACTGCGGTCTCTCGCTCGGACCTGCTTGTCGGATACCTCGCCGGATTCCTGCTTTTCGCACTGATTCAGTCGATCATCATCCTGTCGTTTACGTTGTTTGTGATCGATGTTGAGTACTCTGGCAAGATATGGGACATCGTATTCATCCTGCTGATGGTGACCATAACTTCTGTGAGCATGGGAATCTTCGTTTCGACCTTCGCCAAGAATGAATTTCAGGTTGTGCAGTTCATTCCCTTGTTGATCACACCCCAGATATTCCTTTCAGGTGTGATCCTTCCGACATCGCAGTTGCCCGGGTACTTTCAGACTCTCGGCGGTGCGTTTCCGCTCACCTACGCGAACCGCGCACTGCACGAAATCATGCTCAAGGGCGCATCGCTTAGCGACGTATCGACAGAGATAGGAATACTGGTGCTTTTTGCACTAGGCATGTTGGTCGCCGCCGCGGTCACGGTGCGGAAGACTTGAGATGCACGACCGGATAGTTCATCACACAAATACTCTCGGGTCGTACTACAATTCGTGATCTCGCGCCGTCCACATCTGTCAGGTTGTGAAACCGGTATACACCTCGATCAGTCGATCCGATTATTCAGGTACTCATGTCCACCAACACGCTTGCGAACCTCCTCAACCCATCATCTCCGACTGATGATTCGATCATCATTCCGGGTGGTCCAACGCTTTCATACGCCCGGTACAGCGAGGAGATCGAACGAGTGGCGGGCCTGCTGGCAGGAGCGGGTGTAAAGCCGGGTCGTCCGGTATCGATCGTTCTCACCAACTCACTTGAATTCATGGTTCTGTTTCTGGCGGTCGCCCGCACCGGAGCTGTCGCTGCCCCATTGAATTCCGCCTACACCGTCGACGAATTCAAGTTCTTCATGGAAGATGCCGATGCTCAGATGGTGATCGTTCCGCCCGGCGCGCATCTTGGTCGTGATGCTGCCGATCAGCTTGGGATCGCGGTTGTAGACGCCACACTTGATGGAGGCTCTGTCGTTCTCAGCAGCAGTGGTGAGAACCTCACGAGATCGGCCGATGCACAGCCACCTTCATCATCAGATGTCGCACTGTTTCTCCACACATCTGGCACAACGAGTCGACCCAAAGGGGTTCCGCTAACACATGCCAACCTGATGAAGTCGGTCAGCAACATCAAGAACCACTATGATCTAACGCCTGACGACACATCGATCATCGTCATGCCGCTCTTTCACGTTCATGGCTTGATGGGTGCGTCGCTCTCGACACTCAACTCGGGCGGGTCGCTGGTAATTCCCGAACGATTCTCAGCATCCAGCTTCTGGTCACTGCAAAGCGAGCACTCGGCAACGTGGTACTCGGCAGTCCCGACTATCCACCAGATACTGCTCATGCGAGCCGACGACGACGATGCACCACACGAGTCGTTCCGTTTCATCCGATCATGTTCGTCAGCCCTCGCCCCGGCTGTGTTCGATCGACTTGAAGAAAGGTTCGGTGCCCCCGTACTCGAAGCATACGGAATGACCGAGGCGTCGCATCAGATGTCCTCAAGCCCCATGCCCCCGGGCAAACGCATACCCGGAACAGTTGGGCAGGCGACCGGCGTTGAGATCGCGATCATGGATATGGCTGCGACCGGACAACTCCAGAAAACCGGCGACATCGGGGAGATCGTAATCAAGGGCGAGAACGTGATGCACGGTTATAACAATAATCCGGAAGCCAATGCTGAAGCCTTCGTTGATGGCTGGTTCCGAACAGGCGATCAAGGATTCCTGGATAACGAAGGCTACCTGTCGCTCACCGGTCGGATCAAGGAACTGATCAATCGTGGCGGTGAAAAGATCTCGCCGTTGGAAATCGACGGAATTCTTCTCAAACATCCCGCAGTTGCCGAGGCTGTATGTTTTGCAGTTCCTGATGAAAAGTACGGCGAGGTGGTTCACGCTGCAGTTGTTCTTAAGGGCGATGCAGATCAAGAAGCGATTCGATCGTACTGCAGGGAGCAGATGGCTGATTTCAAGGTGCCAGACGTGGTTTACATAGCCGATGCCTTGCCGAGGACTGCGACAGGCAAAATTCAGCGGCGGCACATGGTGACGGTATTTGCGAACGGCGACTAGCTGTACTTCCCACGTAGGTTGTTTACATGTGAGAGGTCTCCGTTTTTGCTGTGTGGAACAGATTAAACCCACCAGTAAACGGAGCCCTCTCATGACACATCCTAACGCCAGATTGACCCCTATTGCACGATTGGAG
>JAJRZP010000021.1:0-15000 GCA_024275195.1 Chloroflexota bacterium
ACCAACTCCAATCGTGCAATAGGGGTCAATCTGGCGTTAGGATGTGTCATGAGAGGGCTCCGTTTACTGGTGGGTTTAATCTGTTCCACACAGCAAAAACGGAGACCTCTCACATGTCAACAACCTACGTGGGAACTACAGCTAGCCAAGGAAGCTGCATACGACTCAATCGGACTTGAAAGCGTCAAAATTACCGAAAATCCGGCGTTCCCATTGTTGCCATATCCAGCATGGGAGGCCAAAGACAGTGGACTAAACATTATCAACACACTTATTCCGAGTGGTTCATCTGAAATAACGTTACCAATTGGTGTGCTGACCGAAGGATCACTTCACAAGATCCCCGGACGCGATGCACATGAGGGCGAACACTGGGCCGGAATAGTCCGACATATGTTTGTGTCTCCACTCGGGATCACCTGGTACGTCGAATATGGTATTGAAACGCTGGCACGAATGGCGAATCATGGGCGGACGCTAGCAGGAACAACAGCAAAGAAAAAGCCGGTTACGCGTGGGAAGATATTTCCCATTGAGGTTCCTATGAGAGTATCCCGCGTGTTTATGCCGTTGCGCGCACATGTTTTGCTTGTTGTTTCTGTAGTCGCAATATTTACATTCAGCTGCGATGGCGGTGCCAAAGACGATAAGTCTATTGAAATCGTCAACAACTTGAACGAACCGGTCCGAGTGATCGTGGTCCGCGTTGATCAGGACGAGACATTGCCATTCGATCTAGAACGAGTATTTGCAAAATATCCCACTATCGACTGGTCTAGCAACAACTCTTCATTACTCCCAGCGGGAGCACAAGATACTTTTTTCACACTGTATCCAAGCAACCGCCACCCGAGTCTTTTTGACCAGAAAGTTCTTGTATCGGCATGGACTGATGAGCGGAGGACACTTTTCCAAACGTTCCTTGAATGGGACCAACTATTCATCGGCACTGACCAGGTTCTCACTCTGGTGATGGACTAATTTTGCCTGAATCTCTCAAGGTTCGAATTACGAACTGTGTTCACGCTGCAGCCCGAGTCTCCTCGAACTCCACCAGAATCGTGAGCAGTAATCTACATTTTACTGGGTCGTGACCGCTTGATCCTGGTGGCAGTAATACTCATCTGGGAGTGGGAGAATACGTAAGGTGATGCTCGTGTGGACACAACTTCGGGTGCTGCTGGTACGGAGCGGTTATTCATGGGTCAGATCGAAGGCCCTGCGAGAGTCTCAGGATACACTCTGATGCCGGAATGTACTTCTGGCGTTTAGCTCCGGGCGTGCATTCGATCTTGGGAGCAGATGCAACGCTCCGCTGTGGGAACACCCGATTCGATCGTTCCCAATCCGACAGACCTACGCGTCCATAACCGGAACTAACTTTCCGAAAATCGTTCCAACCCAAACTTGGCGATCTCAAGATCGGTCTCACCGGTTGTGATCAAGTCGGCCATTGCCCGACCAACAATGGGTCCAAGCAGGATGCCTTTGCCACCGGTTCCGGTGGCGATGAACACACCGTCTCGACCGGGGACTTTGCCAAGTATCGGATCGCCGTCTGGTGTTACCGGTCTCATGCATGCCGTGTGTAGCACCAGTTGGTGCGACTCAAGGTCCGGTAGCATTCTCATTCCACGCTGCGATAACGACTCCATAGCCTGAGTTGAAGGTGCGACATCGAATCCGGTGCCATCCTGAACAGTTGCTGCCAGCCATATTGCACCGTCGGTTTTCTGGACGACCGAACATGAACTCCCGTGGGTATATCCGTGAATGTGCAGGCCGAGCGGAGGGTCTAGTCCTTCGACCCTGACTATCTCGCCCTTCTGCGGAACAATCGGAACGTCAATATCGAGCCAGAGACTCGCGGTTCCTGACCACGGCCCCAAAGCCAATACGACAGCATCGCAGGAAATTGTGCTGTCACCAACATTCACCCCGATAGCCCGTTCATTCTTATAGATAATTCCGGTGGCCTCGCCGGGAACGAACTCAGCCCCACGAGTCTCGGCAGCTTGTGCGGTTGCCAGTGTCAGGTTGTAGCTATCGAGCATGATGACGTCTTCAACCAGCACACCGCCGTGAATATCGTCAGAAATCCGAGGTTCCATCTTGCGGATCTCGTTCGGTTCGAGCCATCTCGCCTTGAACCCTGGTAAGCCACCTATACGATCAACTTCGGCTTTTAGGTCGGGAATCTCAGACTCTTCGAGCGCCAGTTCGATGTGCGGTATCGTGAGTACCTGGGCATCTACGCCTGATTCCTCCTGAACGACATCCAGCAACTCTTTGTGCATCTCAAACGACCGATGATTCAGTGACTCGGTGTTGCCGGTTTCGTTTGTTGGATTCAGTAATCCCAGTGCGAAACCTGACGCATGATTGCCAATCGAATCACGCTCAACAACGCTTACGCTCGAACCCTCGCTGGCAAGCCGGTAGGCGATGGACGATCCGATGATTCCGCCACCGATTATCACTACGTCGCTGTGGGATCTCATCGAACCTTCTCCATTGTGATTTTGCCAGCAGCCCAATCGTGTTACTAGTGAATCTATCGAGTCCAAACGGTGCGAGCCCGATCTCTGCCTTCCCGTTCAGCACCAGATCGTCCATCGCACGTCCTGTGACCGGAGCAAACAAGATTCCCCGCCGCGCCGCATCCGTAGCAATATATAGGTTTTATTTCAGAGGACTATTCCCAAAATCTGACCGCCCCATCACCGCGACAGCTCATGTCGGATTGCCCTCGGACCGCATGTTCACCCAATCATCGACAATGCCGCGGTCATGCGCGAATGCCAACTCGGGCAGATCATCGATTGGGAACACACGCACATCGAGTGTCTCATGATCGGCAGATGCCAGTTTTCCGCCAATAATATGCGCCTCGTAGACCGCCAGAATGATGGAGTTCCCCTCCTCTGAATAAAGCCCGACCAGACGCCCAGCGACCGTTTCGAGACCACACTCTTCGAGAGCTTCTCGCTCGACAGCCTTCTCCAACTTCTCGCCCCGATTCACGTAACCAGAGGGGAAGCTCCACTTTCCTATCGCAGGCTCGATAGCGCGCTGAACCATGACGATACCGTCGTCCATTGGAATAATCGCGGCCCCGGCGACCTTCGGGTCGTTCCAGATTGTTCGACCGCAATCAAGGCAAGTCGGATGACCTTGCAAGCCCGGAACCAACTCTGGAAATTCGTGGTTGTGCAGATCTTCCACGTGAAACCAATTCCCTATCACCAACGCAAATCGTAATCTCGGCCAAACTGAATCGAGTCAGGCGACTCTAACAGAGCAAGCCTCTTCAGGAAGCAGCCCATAGTATGTTGAATACACCGTTAGAATGCCCGAACGACTACCTGGTTTGCCTCGTGGAGATTAAATTTTGATGAATAGCTGGTTAGAGGGATTTCAGGGGGGTCTGGGAAGCCTGTCACTTCTCAGCAATGCCGAGTCTCGCTCCATATCCGCCGAGAATCCGAACGGCGAACGTGGAGGTGGTGCGAAGGCACCGTCACCTGACGTACCGCATCCGTCACATCGCCTGGGCGAGGGCTGGAAAGTCCGACCATCTATCAATCTCGCCCCCGGCGAAACCGTCGTACTGGCCGATATCGAAGGGCCGGCCATAATCAATCACATCTGGATCACGCTCCGCGAAAGCGGTCTCCGCGACTGCGTTATTCGTTTCTACTGGGACGATGAGATGACACCGTCCGTCGAATCGCCGATTGCCGATTTCTTCGCCAACGCCCATGGTCTTCGGTACAACGTCAACTCAATTCCGGTGAATGTAAATCCTTCTGGGGGGTTCAACAGCTACTGGCAAATGCCGTTCCGTAAGCGAGCTCGAATCGAGGTCGAAAACCAACATTGGAATGAGATTCGAGGTTTTTTCTATCAGTTCGACTACTCTCTGACCGAAGTTCCCGAGAACGCTGCCTATTTCCACGCCCAGTGGCGTCGATCGATCACAACTCGCGAGAATCCTGAACACATCATCCTCGATGGCGTGGAAGGGCAAGGACATTACGTCGGCACTGCGCTGGGATGGACACAGATGTCTGACGGCTGGTGGGGTGAGGGTGAGGTCAAATTCTTTATCGATGGCGACGGCAAGTATCCAACGATCTGCGGGACCGGAACGGAAGACTATTTCGGCGGAGCGTGGTGCTTTGGTGAAACATTCTCGGCACCCTACCTCGGCTATCCGCTCTGGACACGCGACGAAGACGATGTACCCAAGCACGGACTTTACAGGTGGCACGTCCTCGACCCGATTCGCTTCAAGGAAGACCTGCGAGTGACTGTACAGGCCCTCGGATGGTGGGCAGACAAGACGTTTCAGCCGCTGACCGACGAAATCGATTCCGTCGCATTCTGGTATCAGGCCGAACCGCATACACCCTTTCCGCAACTGCCCGAACCTGAAGGTCGCTGGCCTCGAACGAAACGGGATTGGGGCGATTAGCCGATCACCATGAACGCAATCATTCTGAGTAAGTTTGTTCGCTACGCTGTCCTAACTCTGGTCGGCTTAGTGCTGATCGTGATCCTCGGGGGTGGGTGGTATTTTTCGGGAGTGCTCGAAGAAGATGGATTGCGCGTCGACAACTTGCCTGACGAGTTTAGCCTCGTTGTAACCGGAATCGGTGCCGATACGATCACGGTGCGTCAGCCTGTGGATGAAGATTCTGAGAATCTCGGCATCTCGGCGATCTGGGGTCTGACTGATGGGGTGAACTACGGAAGGCTTGGCGATGTTGTATCGTCTGCCGGTGATCTGGTAACCCGCCAGTACACGCCGGTAATCGGAGGGTTCCAGATCGGAAATATGGTGCGCCTCGACCGTTCGTCCTTTCCGCCAGATCCTGAACAGGCGTATGGACTTAAATACGATGAGGTGGCTATACCTGCTCCGCTTGGAGATATCGGCGCATGGCATATCGGGGCCAACTCGAGTACATGGGCGATTCTGGTTCATGGACGCGCCAGCAACCGTGAGACATCCCTGAGACTCCTCGATGATCTGGAGCGACTCAATGTTCACTCGCTGACCATCGACTATCGGAACGACGCCAACGCCCCATCGAGCGAATCTGGATACTACGATTTCGGAACGAGCGAGTGGGAGGATGTCGAGGCTGCGGTTCAATACGCGCTCGGCAGTGGTGCCGAGAAGATCGTCCTGATTGGCTACTCGATGGGCGGTGGGATCGTGATGAGCTTTCAGTTGAATTCGGAACTCGCCAACCGAACAGTTGGAATGATTCTCGATGCGCCCATGCTCAACTTTGGTCGCACAGTCGACAAAGGCGCAGAAGAACGGAGCGTCCCTGTGCCGATCACATTTGCCGCAAAAGTGATTTCGTCGATGCGGTTTGGAATCGATTGGACTGCCCTCGACTTTCTAGCACAGGCAGACGCTATCGATATCCCGGTTCTGCTGATTCATGGAGATGCCGATGACACGGTACCGATCGAGACGAGCATAGAGTTCGCCGCAGCCGCTCCAGACCGGGTGATGATGCACACATTCGAAGGGGCCGGACATGTGGCTTCGTGGAACATGTATCCCGATGAGTACGAATCGCTGTTCAAGGAGTTCGTTGGGCGGGTTCGCTGATGCGGGAGCGTTTCGGAGATTGTTGATTGTGGTGCGTTGTCGTGCGGGGTTTGATTCGGTATCAAGTCCTCTCTCCCTGAGAGGCTAAGCATGTACTGAGTCCGTCGAAGTAGTGTGGGGCGCAAACGCCTAATAAAACCCGACCTGCTCTTGACGGAGCAATCGCCCACCCTCTAACTCCCTCCCACTAGGGACGCGTGAGGGTGGTCAGGTTGATCGTCGATATTTAGTTCGATTTCGCCGGTAAATTCGATTCCGTCGGTTCGGAACTCCGCAGTCATGTTGAGTTCAGTTAGAACGTTGTCGAGTATCTCAGGCATCATGTTTGGGTCGCTAGATGTAGTTCCCACGTAGGTTGTTGCGAAGTTTTCCTTGCTCACGCGGCCATCCTGCATTATTGAGCATAGACCTCATAAAAAACGGCGGGAATTTGATGTCGTCTGACATGAACTATCCTCTGGTCTGACTATCGCTAAGTTTCATTTGAAAACCTACGTATGGTCGACATAATAGCGCATAAGCATGACGGTGCAACGGGAAGGACTGTAGTAGGTAGAACTCGGAAATAGTGACGAAGTACAGGTTTCCCAAATCCACATGATTTAGGCACTGGGTGTGCGGAAAGCGGTTGAGAGTGGCTCGCTGAGTTCGACGGGCTACCTTCCGGTTGCGGAATGCCTATGATGCTCACCTTCCCATGTCGCCGACACCGCCATTCCAGCTTATGCACCCACACCTACTATCAAACCGGATGCCGGTTACGTTCGGCTGCGCCTCTCTTGACAGCTGCCATCCGATGCTACTATGACCGACGTAATGAACGTGGTTTGCAGCCCTATAATTTCACTCCATCGGAGAGATGCTGTTGTCAAGAATTTACTTGTTTGCGATTGTGTTTGCAACGGTTTGGCTAGCTGCGTGTAGTGGTGAATCTGATGTGGTGAAATCCCGCTTGGATGAGTTAGAAACTGAAACAGGTGCTATTCGATCCGAGCTGTCCACCGCTGTATCGATAATTGAGACGATTACCCCAACAGTCTCGTCTCAACCAGATGGCGATTCATTGGTTGGGTTCACCGTAGTGGCGAAAGGGAATGAAACCAGCGGGAATTATTACGTTGACTATGTACAGACTGAGGGCTTCGAGTTACTCAGCTATCTCGATAATCCCTCGGTATTACGGTGGCAGACCGCCGGTGACATATTGCCGACGTGCTTCTTCGAGGCAACCCTCGGTGAGTCACTGCCAAAATCTTGTTACTAGTAAGACGCTGAATGGTGAACAAAGCTAAAGAAATCTCGGGTCTACTCGGTGGCGGGTTGTGGCTCACATCGTGGGCTATCTCTGCCTATGCCGGTTTCAGCGAAGGCACTGGTTATGGCTGGGCGTTCCTGCTTGGCGGTATCACCGGACCGATAGCTGGCATCGCCACAGGGCTTCTGTCGGGCAATTGGCTGGCGTTCGTACTTGGAGCAGTTGGCTGGCTGTTTATCGCTATCTCCCCCGATCTGCTGGAAGAACAGAAGCGACCATTGGAACCCGTAACTCCAAGAGGATCGTGTGGACGCTACGCAGCGTGGCTCGAAGCTGAAAAGGGTGCGTCAATTGACTGAAATAAAGGCTCAATATCCGTTGTTGGACTCGCCTCGACCATGATCAAGATCAGGATTGGGAAGTCGATTTCGACAGTGCTACACCGAGGGTAAAATACCAAACCGCCAAGGCAACGGCTTGGGGCTCGTTCAAACTGCGGAGGGTGTTCGCTGATGTTGTGTCGTTCCTTTCCGGAGTATCATCCGCTCATCGTCAGAGGTTCGTGGTGGTGCAAAGGTACGTGAATGTTTTTTGAAACACTTTTTGTTTCGCTTATCAGCGGGACGGCTCCGAAAATCATTGATGAAGCTCGTAAGAGCTTCAAGAGTCTCACTGACCGTATCGGAGGGGGATCAATGCCAGACAACGATGATCAAGAGAGTCCTCCGGCTATTCCTGAGCCCATCGACATTCTTCAGGACAGGGTCGATGTTCTTGAGTCCAGCTTGATCGATCAGGCTGAACTTGTTTCACAAATGGCTGAACAGGGACAGGCGCTCGAAATGGACCTAAATACACTCGCGAAGCGGGTGAACTTGCTACTCTTCGGCACTGTGATTACTTTTGTTTTAGCGATCACCGCAATAGTAATCGGATTGACCTAATAGGGCTGATGGCTGGCGAACTACCAACCGCGCCGAACCCGAAGTGACGACGTTGTTTAATCTCGCATTCGACAAATGGCGTACGTGCAGGGGACACAACTTAGATCAAAGAGCGATTTGTAGCACAATCGGAACCACCCTTACGCGTCCTGAATGCCCTCCCACTCTGGGAGGGAGGAATCGTTAGCTCCGGGCGTCATCGAATGACTTGGTCGCCACACGGAGCAATCGAAGGCGCCAGACCTCTTCTGAAACTCTCAGGCTGCCCAGCGATCAGAGGTGGCATCAAACGGGTCGGCCAGTGAAAAAATCGAGCTCTCAGAAAGCGTGCTATTGGCATCGTGGCATGGCACCGTGCCGATGGTGCTACTGGGCGGAGCGGGTTAGTTCGTGAAGTGGCTTGCGCAGGAAACTCACGAACGATGACACTATGCCAACGATTCCGGCAATGGCTGCTGCGGTCAATATCACAAGCACAGGCCACCAATTGGTTTGCAAAATGAACGGCGGTAGCAATGCCCGTCCCGTCTCTGAGTAGGCGATGGCACCGACAGCTACTCGGCTGGCGACTAATCCCGCGGCGACACCGACGACCACACCAAGAATGGCAACGATTCCGTGTTCAATCGCCGCGCTCCGCATGAACCCGGGTTTCGACAGGCCCATCGCTCGCAAATAAGCAGAGTCGTGAATAGTTCTGTTCGAATGTGCCACCAGATAGGTCACATACCCGAGAATCAGGGCGATTCCGCCGATAATCAGAGAGACGATGCCCATTCCTCGCCAGCCGGCGACGGTGAGTGGGTCAATGACTGAATTCGCTACTCTGGCCTCGCGATCTAACAGCGAGCCACCTCGGAATATCTGTCGAACTTCTGCCGTAATCCGATCATGATCTTCTGGATCGATATCGAGGAATACCTCGTTCGCACTGATATCTACCAGTCCTCTGAGTTCTACAAATGCCAGCAGTGTTTCGACATCAACGACCATGAATGGTCGCGTCGCTGGATCGAGGGTCGGGAACAGGCTTGCCGTGCCGACAGGCATCACGGGGATAAAGCCGCCAAGTATCTGAACAACCATCGGCTGACCGACAGGCGTTCCGGTCAACGCAACATATCTGTCTGAAACGATCACCGGCAATGGCTCTCCAGTCGCACTTCGATACAACCCGCGGACACCTGACACGGTTCCACGGCCCAGAATCATCCTTCCAACTCCTGACCCCGGGTCACCCACACCGGCAGGTTCCAGAACATCTGTGTATGAACCGTCCAGTCCGTTCGATGTCGGCAACGGCGTCCAGAGGCTATTCCCGTCGAAATCGAGCAACGTCTGCTCGAATCCCGGGCCGGTTGCTTTCAGATCGTCCATAAACCACTCAGTCGGAGCCGCGCCATCACCACCTGCCTGCACGAACGTCTGAATAGACGTGATCTCGATAGGGTCAACGAGATGTGCTGGCACTTCGCCAGACTGCTCAGACCAGTCCGCACCGATCTGTCCGAGCGTGACTGTTATCTGGCGATCTTCCGCGTCACTCAGAACCACCCAGAAGAAGTGGTTGTTCACATACGGATCCTGTCTGGTCCAAGCCGTAATCCTGATCGTGCCCTGCGGAAGTATTATCGGCTCAGGCTTTGACGGAACGTCTATCTTTCTCAGAAGTGACTCAAGTGACTCGTCTGAGAAATCCTCTCTGAACCACGCCATCCGTGAGAATTTATCCGCCTCCACTCCCAGCACATTGAACTCGAGCCCTTGATCGGTCGTGCCAACCTTCGCACGCTGCCTGGATGCCATTGTTACCGCGTTTACCCCGTCGATCTCCATCAGTGCGTCGATCTCATCGAGACCAACGTTGCTACGAACACCGCCCGGAAGAATTCTTAAACTGGTTCCATTGGCATAGAAAATCTGTTCTCGATCGCTTCTTTCGAGTGTCGAACCTAGCGTCCCAACCATCACACCCAGCCCCGACCCGAGGATCAGTAGCAGAACCGGCCACGCATACCAGTACGGACTCCTGCCCAATCGCCAGAAACCGAGGGCAATCGGGGCCGAACTAAATCTTTTTGCAATCCACACTGAAGCACTCGTCATGATAGGAAAAGCTCGCAGCATGACCAGTGCCACTGAAATTAGGAGCATGGCAGGTGCAAACAGCAGGGTCGGATCTGTCACGATCTCTCCTGCACGATCTGTGGCAGCGACTCCGCGGGACGATATCTCCCACAGAAAGAAGCCACCGAGAATAATTACGAGCAGATCGAGATACAGGCGCTGAAAAACAGGAGGCCGATCGGGGCGTGCACGTGATTGCTCAACATTGGAGATTCCCGATCGCGCAACCAGCAAAGTAGGCAGGAGAACGATAAGAAACGCGAGAACACCTGCGGCGACTGACCAGGCCCATGCCATCGGTGTCAGTTCAACAGGCAGGTTCCGACCCTGAGTCAGCGATTCAAACACAGGTAGTTTTCCAGCCAGCCCTATCGCGAAAAATGCCAACAGAGGGGCAACAACGGCTGGAAGAACAACCGTCACGACTGACTCGATGATCTGGATTCTTAGAACCTGATTAGTCGATAGGCCGCGTGACCGTAGCATGACGGTTTCAAGCTCACGTTTTCGTGCTATTAGTCCGGCTACCAGAAACAGGTAGTAGCCAACAACAGCAACCGCCAGAGCGGCGAGCAACAACGCTGGTAGACGCAGGAACAACATCTTCTGCTCCATGCGTTGCGTTGAAGTTCTTGCGCCCAGAAGAGTCTTTCCACGCGGCAGTCCGTCTGTAACCACGGATTCGAAATCGTTCATAGCGCTTACAAGCACACCGGCTTTCGCTAAAGCGATTGCCTCGGGGTCGGTAAACAGCACTCTCAGATAGTCCATCGGTAGCCCGGCGTTTGAGGGGCCGACACCCGGAGCAATCGTATCTTCTGCTGTAAAAAACAGCATCGGCAGATCGCGTCCGCCAAAAAGCGTGGGGGGGAGTGGTTCAAGTATGGCAGTCGGGCTACCCAGCCAGAATTCATCAGACAGATCGTTGGCTGTGAAAATACCAGCTATCTCTGCCTTAACCGCTCCTGAACTACGAGAAACCGAAACGGCATTGATAATGTCACCGATATTGAAGTCGATGAAGTCATCGCCGGAGCGGAAATTTTTAGAGCGCGGCTGGTAGATACCAACCTCGACAATTAGGTCGCCGTTTTCATCTTCCCTGAGCTGGGATCCCGGTGATCGGCCTTCGATGTAAGTTACGACATCTGTCATTCCTTCCATCTGCACAAAATACGCCCGGGAAGCGAATTCACCTCGACGAATTTCCGTTTCGGTCTCTGGGTCGGAATCCTCAACGCCCCAGTAGTGTCCACGACTCTTTATACGAGTAGACCCGTAACGAACAATCGACTGAAGATCGTCGTTTACCGCTGCATCGACAACCGCATCGGCTTTGGCGATTTCCTTGCTCTCCAGCGGGATCCAATCGGTGGTTGCCGAAATGTTCTTATTGTGTGGACCCAGCCGTTCCACGACCTCGGCCATACCCACTTTCTCGAGAGAACGCAGGTAAATCGGACCGCCCGCCGTCACAGTCGCAGCAAGGAAAACGGCAACCAGAACACCAAGCGCTAAAAAGCGGTCGCCCCGAGCGCGACGTTGTACAAACTGAGAAAAATTCAATTCGGCCTGTTCCGCACCGTGCCGTTGCGAATCCCTGATGGAGCAACTTCGTACGCTACTAT
Source organism: Chloroflexota bacterium (assembly GCA_024275195.1). GTDB lineage: Bacteria > Chloroflexota > Dehalococcoidia > Lucifugimonadales > Lucifugimonadaceae > Lucifugimonas. The sequence goes on from JAJRZP010000021.1 coordinate 11,587, forward strand.
TTCGCGAATCGACCGCATTCTATCGAATACATCTGATGTATTACATCTGTCTACGTCAGTAAACAGGTTCCCGCCTCCGTTGATCTCTCGGGTTCATATCTGGCTGTCTGGCACTCGCAATATTTTTCGTGGATTGACCCCTTTCCGGGACCACAATCATTCCCAAGAACCCGGACTATTCAAATGCCCCCCCTGTGAGATGAATGGGTATCTCCGAAGGCATGGTATCCAGTGATGCCAGGCGCGTAGAGGTCGCACCGGGTGCGGTGCGGCCTCTGTTGTTCCAACGTCTGAATTGTTTAGTTCATCGGATGGGGTACGGGAACGGGTCGGTCACCTGCTGTACGTGGCACGTTGCGCAACCGTACCGTCTTGGATCAAGTGTTTCGCTCACCACGCCAGTCGCCGGGTTCGTGTAGTGACTCAGCGGAATCTCGGTTGCGACATTACCACCGTTAACACCGCCTTCGTCAGGGATGGCGTGACAGTCCGCACACTGGTTGACGTCAATGGTTATAGCCAAATCGGCTATCGTGTGGGGTACCTCCGGTGGTGCCGCAGCGAAGTAGCGCTTGTACAAGTCAGCGCCACCCGGAGCCACCGTGGTGAACCGATTCGGGTTTACCTCGCCTGTTGCCAGAAGCAGCAATTCCACGATCGTCACCGGCGTGGCAGTCGGCGCGACTGTCGCGGTCGGTGCGATTGTTGCCGTAGGTGGAACAGGCGTAACGGTTGGCGGAACCGCCTTCGTGGGCGGAACATCCGTCGCAGTAGCAGGCACCGCCGTTGGGTCAGGCGCCTGTGTTGCCGTCGGAACCTGTGTAACCGCGGGCTGCGGTGTGGCTGTCGCCTGTTGATCGTCCGGCGAGCAGGCAACTATCAAAATTGCCAACACCGCAGCCATCAAGACAAACATTCGTGTCGACTTGGATGATCTGCGATAAACGGGGAAGATTGAACTTGTCATTAGAGCTTCTCCACTTTCACTGCGCATTTCTTGAAGTCGGTCTGCTTGGAGATCGGACAGTAGGCATCAAGTGTCACGTTGTTGATCATCACGTCCTCATCGAACCACGGCACGTAGACCATGCCCTCCGGCGGCTTGACGCGACCACCGATGTCGACGAATATCTCGACATCGCCGCGTCGTGACGAAATCTTGATCTTGTCTCCGTGAACGACGCCGAATTTGGTGGCATCGTTGGGGTGCATGTTCGCGGTCGCATGCGGGTACGCCCTCCATAGGCTCGGAACTCGCCGCGTCATCGTTGCGCTGTGCCAGTGTTCGAGTACGCGTCCGGTCATCAACCAGAGTGGATACTCGGCATCGGGTATCTCGGGTGGCGGCTCGTAGGGCCTCATCCAGATCACTGCCTTGCCTCCGTTGGAGGCATTGCCGTAGAAATTGAATCCCTCGCCTTCGGACACGTAAGGGTCGTACTTTTCGTTGTACCGCCATTTTGTTTCCTGGCCATCGATAACCGGCCATCGCAGCCCACGGGTCTGTGGATACAGGTCGAAAGGTGCGAGGTCGTGCCCGTTGCCTATCCCAAACTTGCGGTACTCGTCCCAGATAGCCTTCTCCATGTAGAAGCCTGCCGTTTCCGAGGCATCAGAGTGGGGGTGGCCATCGACAAGTGGGAATTTCTCAGGATCATAGTCGAACAGGTTTCCGTGTCCGAGTCGCTTGGCGACCTCGATAAGTTGCCAGAGATCAGATTTCGACTGACCGGGGGCATCTGTCATCTTCTTCCAGAACTGAGTCCTGCGTTCACTGTTTCCGAACGCGCCTTCCTTCTCAAGCCACATGGCTGTTGGAAGGATTACGTCTGCCAGTTCCGTCGTGCGAGTCGGATAGACATCCGACGCGATTACGAAAAGATCCTCGCGTTTGACGGCATCGGTGTACCGGCTCAAGTTTGCGAAATCCTGGAACGGGTTTGAAACCTGCGACCAGAACACCTTGATTTCGCCGCGGTCGATTGCCTTGACCATCTCCACGGCATGGAACCCTGGCTTCGGGGGGATCGTCCCTTCGGGAACGTTCCAGATCTCCTCGGCAAATTTTCTGTGCTCGGGATTTGCGACGACCTTGTCGGCTGGCAGTCTGTGGGTGAATGTGCCGACCTCTCTTGCCGTGCCGCAGGCACTAGGTTGCCCGGTGAGCGAGAACGGGCCGTTGCCCGGTTCGGAGATTTTGCCCGTAAGGAGGTGCAGGGCGTAGATGAGGTTGTTCATCCATGTCCCGCGGGTGTGTTGGTTCACGCCCATCGTCCACAACGACATTACCTTGACGGATGGATCGGCGTAGACATCGGCGAGAGCGTTGAGCTGTTCGGGGGTTATTCCGCTGATCTGCTGTACGGACTCAGGAGTGTAGGTACTGACGTGCGCTGCATACTCGGCAAAAGTGACCTCAACGGCCTCTTCCTTGAACTTGAAGTTGTCTTCCAACCCGTAGCCGATATTGGTTTTACCCGACTTGAACATAGTGTGTTTGTTCACAAAATCGGTATTCACGTTTCCGCGCTCGATGATGAGGTTGGCAATGCCATTCGCGATCGCGAGGTCGGTCTGAGGAGAAAAGATTATCTCCTGATCAGCCATATCTGAAGTGGGGTTGTTGGCAACCGTCAGATACACGATTTTCGTCGATGGGTCCGTGATCTTCCGCTCGATGATGCGAGCCCACAGCATCGGGTGCATCTCGGCCATATTGGAGCCCCAGAGAACGAAGGCATTGGCGTGCTCGAAGTCGTCGTAACAACCCATCGGCTCATCCATGCCGAACGTCGTCATAAATCCGGCGACGGCACTTGCCATGCAGTGGCGGGCGTTTGGCTCGATATTGTTCGAACGAATCCCACCCTTATAGAGCTTGGAGGCTGCATACCCCTCCCAGATGGTCCATTGGCCCGAACCGAACATCGAGATTGATTCCGGACCAAACTCGGCCTCAGCCGCACGCATCTTGTCAGCGATGAGGTCGAGCGCCTCGTCCCAGGTGGCTTTTCTGTATTTTGGTGGTCCGGGATCGGATTTCGACGTTGCCAGAATCAGTGGGTCTGTCAGACGGTCGGGGCCATTCTGTATCTTCAGGAGGCCGTATCCCTTGACGCACAGCAGCCCTCTGTTGACGGGTGATTCAGGGTCGCCTTTGACAGAAACTATCTCACCGTCTTTGGTGGCGATCATTACGCTGCAGCCCACTCCGCAAAAACGGCACGGCGCCTTGTCCCAAACGACACCATTGGCCTCCTCTGAGCTTTCCTCGAGTACGTCACCGCGGGTGACGTTCGATAGCAGTCCAGTGCCCACTGATGCAACGACGGCTGCCGAGGAATACTTGATGAAGCTCCGACGGGTGACTTCTCTCATGGCTAGTCCTATTCGATTCGCTTTTGAATCCAGCCC
>JAJRZP010000021.1:17500-36195 GCA_024275195.1 Chloroflexota bacterium
CCCGATATCTACGCATTTCACCACTACACCGGGAATTCCACTTGCCTCTGTCAGTCTCAAGTCCAGCAGTATCCCCCGACCTCTTCAAGTTGAGCCTGAAGATTTCACAGGAGACTTACCGAACCGCCTACGGACCCTTTACGCCCAATAATTCCGGACAACGTTTGTGACCTACGTATTACCGCGGCTGCTGGCACGTAGTTAGCCGTCACTTATTCCTCAGGTACCGTCCTTGCTCTTCCCTGAGAAAAGAGGTTTACGACCCTAAAGCCTTCATCCCTCACGCGGCGTCGCTCCATCAGGCTTTCGCCCATTGTGGAAGATTCCCTGCTGCTGCCTCCCGTAGGAGTGGGGGCCGTGTCTCAGTCCCCCTCTGACTGGTCGTGCTCTCACACCAGTTACCCGTCTTCGGCTTGGTAGGCCATTACCCCACCAACTACCTGATAGGCCGCGAACTCATCTAAGGGCGGAAACCGGTTACCCGGCTCCTTTCATCCACAACCCTAGATTGTGGATCACATGAGGTATTAGCAGAAATTTCTCTCTGTTGTCCCTCACCCAAAGGCAGATCATTCACGTGTTACTCAGCCGTCTGCCACTAAGTCGTCACCCCGAAGGGTGGGACTTCGTTCGACTTGCATGCATTATGCGCGCCGCCAACGTTCGTCCTGAGCCAGGATCAAACTCTCCGTAAAGTTGACGTTCTTTCTGTCCACTGTTCAGTTGTTAAGGTGCCACCCAGAAGATCACTCAACTGTGGTTGTGTGTCAGGGCAGAAGACTAATGTTATGACTCCGCTATTCAGGGTGTCAACACGAATACAAGTGAAATCCGACCAGATGATTCGCCTCTTTTTGAGTACACTGAAAATGTTGTGGCGATGAACGGTAGGTTTCAAGCCTCCGCATTGCCCTATTCCAATACACCAGATTCGTGAAAACTTCTTATTTAACGATGCGCACGCGCGACCACATACCCGGGTACGCACGCTATGAAGATAGTTCAGAGACATAGATTCATCAGTTCCCGAGAAACTGATTCGTGAGGACCCGACACCAATGGCAAGGAACGTTACCGGCGAGCCGTACACCAGAATCTCCGCCGAGGAGGCGGATGAGATGGTCAAGTCCGAAGGCGCCATCGTTATCGACGTGCGACGCGACGACGAGTATGAAGGCGGACATGTCAAAGGTGCGCTGTGGATTCCGGTCGATGACGTAATCCCGAGATTCGATGAAATCCCGACCGAGGGCAAGCTCCTCTTCATCTGCGAAGTCGGTGCGCGCTCGGGACTCGCGGCAGAGTACGCCGCCGCAATGGGTGCCAGTCCCGACCGATTGTTCAACGTCGAAGACGGAACGAGTACATGGATCCAGAAGGGTCTGCCTCACTCGCGTGGCGACGAGAAGTAAGAACAACCAACCATTGCAGGTCTTGAGATTTCAAGATCGGAGATACATTTCTTGAAAATTCTGGTTGTTGGTTCCGTTGCCTACGACACCGTTGAAACTCCCGCGGGAAAGCGTGAATCACAGCTTGGCGGATCTGCCAGCTTCTTCTCGGTTTCAGCAAGCTACTTCACCGAGGTCGGTCTTATCGGCGTGATCGGCAACGATTTCGACCCTGACGACCGCGCCATGTATGAACGCCGTGGTATCGACACCTCGGGGCTGATCGAGGCCAACGGAAAAACGTTCCGCTGGTCGGGTGAGTACATGGAAGATATCAACACCGCGGTAACTCTCGACACCCAGCTAAATGTGTTTGGCGACTTCGAACCAGAACTCAGCGAAGCCCACGCAAACGCGCCGTACCTGTTTCTGGCGAACATCGACCCGAATCTCCAACTCAAGGTACTCGATGCGATGGCAAGCCGACCGAAAATGGTCGCCAACGATACGATGAACCTCTGGATCGATATTGCAAAACCCGCGCTGACAGATTTAATCAACCGCGTCGACACGCTTCTGATCAATGAGGAAGAGGCAAAGCAACTCACGGGAGAAGACCATCTTCCAGATGCCGCGAAAGCGATCATCGAGATGGGGCCAACTTCCGCTGTCATCAAGCGTGGTGAGTACGGGGCAACCCTGTTCGGCGGGGACTTCTCGTTCGCGGCTCCCGCCTACCCGCTCGAAAGGGTGATCGACCCTACCGGTGCGGGTGATTCTTTCGCTGGTGGGTTTATGGGTTATCTCGCATCCGTCGATAAAGTCGATCAAGAATCGCTACGCACTGCTGCGATTGTCGGTAGCACAATGGCTTCGTTCGCAGTCGAAGACTTCGGTCTCGACCGTATAAAGAATCTAACTCACTCCGATATCGGTAAACGCTTCGAGGCGTTTGTCGATCTCACACGCTTCAATCCTTTATCGTAGGTTAGAGAACCTGTGAACAGGGATCGTAAGATCATCGACCATAAAACCCCCTGAGCTGACGGCGACGAAGGCGCCCATCGCCCGGACCAAAAACTGAACTGCCTAACACGCAACGCCTTTACGTTTAGAACTGGGCGTCGCACAAGTCCGGAGAAATCATGGAATACGACATTAGAGACATTGGCCTCGCTGAAAAAGGCCGACTTCGCGCCGAGTGGGCCGAACGAGAAATGCCGGTGCTCCGCACCATTAAAGAACGCTTCGCTAAAGAGCAGCCGCTCAAGGGCATCAAGCTCGCCGGCTGCCTGCACATCACGGCAGAAACTGCCAACCTCGCACATACACTGGCAGCCGCCGGTGCCGAGTTGACACTTTGCGCCTCGAACCCACTTTCGACGCAGGACGATATCGCAGCCCACCTCGTTGAGTCGGGAATCCCAATCTTTGCAATAAAAGACGAAGACGAAAAAACCTACTTTGACCACATGTCGGCAACGGTCGACACCGGCCCACAGATCACCATGGACGATGGCGCCGATGTAGTGGCGATGCTCCACCGGGAAAAGAAACACCTCCTCAGTGGTGTGATCGGCGGAATGGAAGAAACCACAACCGGCGTTATTCGCCTGAAGGCCCTACACAAAGAAGGCAAGCTTGCCTACCCGATCGTCGCCGTCAACGACTCGCAAACCAAGCACATGTTCGACAACCGCTACGGTACTGGCCAGAGCTCGCTCGATGGAATCATTCGGGCAACCAACATGCTCATTACAGGCAAGAGCGTTGTCACAATTGGCTACGGCTGGTGCGGCAAGGGCTTCGCAATGCGAGCCAAAGGCATGGGTGCCCACACTATCGTTTGTGAAGTCGACCCGGTGAAAGCGCTGGAAGCCGTCATGGATGGACACCAGGTAATGAGCATGGACGAAGCATGCAAGGTTGGAGACATCTTCCTCACCGTTACCGGCGGGATGAAGGCGATCGACGGCAAGCACTTCGCGAACATGAAAGATGGCGCAGTTGTTGCCAACTCGGGTCATTTCAACATCGAGATAAATGTTGAGGCGCTCGAAGAAATGTCGGAAACCAAGCGCAGCGTGCGGGAATTCGTCGAGGAATACACCGTTGAAGACGGTCGTAAGATCTTCCTGCTGGCACAGGGCCGTTTGATCAACCTTGGCGCTGCTGAGGGACACCCACCCAGTGTCATGGACATGAGTTTCGCAAATCAGGCACTCGCCGGTGAATTCATCGTCGACAACCACGCAAAGCTCACTCCCGGTGTCTACACCCTGCCAGCCGAGGTCGATACCGACATCGCAAGCATCAAGCTTGGCGCAATGGGAATGTCGTACGACGTGCTCACAGCCGAACAGGACAAGTACCTGAACAGTTGGGAGACCGGAACCTAACCCAACTCTTACTGGCTAAAATGGCCCCGATAATTCCCGAACGGGTTTATCGGGGCCGGCTTAAGACACGGACTACTCGAAAAATATGGTCAACACTAACTACTTGCTAACCTCGGAATCTGTATCCGAAGGTCATCCCGATAAGATGGCCGACCAGATATCCGACGGTATCCTCGACGCCCTCCTAGATCAGGACCCCATGAGCCGGGTGGCGTGCGAAACCTCAGTCACCACAGGACTCGTGCTGGTGTTCGGAGAAATCACTACGAAAGCGGATGTCGATATCCGTGGAATCGTACGTGACACCATTCGCAAGATCGGATACGACGACCCGTCGTACGGTTTCGATTGCGATGGTTGCGCGGTGCTTATTGCACTGGACGAGCAATCTCCCGACATTTCCGCCGGAGTCACCGAGGCACTTGAAGTGCGAGGCGAAGACTCGGCCGACGAAGTTGGTGCTGGCGATCAGGGAATGATGATTGGCTACGCCGCCAATGAAACCCCGGAACTTATGCCTCTGCCGATCGCACTCGCCCACTCGCTTACCCGACGACTCTCAGAAGTTCGACGCAACAAAGCGATTTCATACCTGCGACCCGATACCAAAAGCCAGGTGACAATCGAGTACACCGAGGATCACAAGCCTGTCCGGGTCGACACCATAGTGATCTCAGCCCAGCATGATCCTGACGCGACAAACGAACAGATCGCCGCTGACATTCAGGAACATGTCATCCGCGAGGTGGTTCCTGCTGATCTCCTCGACGCCAAGACCAAGTACTACATCAACCCATCGGGTCGATTCGTAATTGGTGGCCCTGTTGGTGATGCCGGCCTTACCGGCCGGAAGATCATCGTTGATACCTACGGTGGAAGCGCTCGCCACGGTGGTGGCGCATTCTCTGGCAAGGACCCAACGAAGGTCGACCGCTCGGGGGCATACGCCGCACGCTGGGTGGCGAAGAATCTTGTTGCCGCGGGTCTTGCCGATCGGGCAGAAGTTCAGCTTTCCTACGCCATCGGCGTATCGACTCCGATCTCGATTCAGGTCGATACCAAGGGCACGGGCAAGCGACCGGAAAGTGAGCTTGTCGAACTGGTGAAAACCAACTTTGACCTTCGACCTCAGGCGATAATTGATCACTTCAATCTTCGTCGGCCGATCTACCAGCAAACGGCTGCTTACGGGCATTTCGGGCGCGATGACCTGGATCTGCCGTGGGAGAAGCTCGATAGAGTCGAGACCCTGAAAAGCTAATACGAAGCGCCTTCTCCCGCTGGGAGAGGGAAGAGCCAAAAGCCAATCGCATAAGAGGCAACTCACAGCATGAGCGACCGCCCCAACATCAAGTTCGGAACCGACGGCTGGCGTGCGATCACCGCAGAAGATTTCACGTTCGAAAACGTACGGGCGTGTGCTGAAGCGGTTGCGAGAAATCTCGTCGCAACGAACCGCGCCCATCTTGGTCTAATTGTCGGGTTCGACACGCGCTACGGTTCTTCAAGGTTCGCCAATGCAGTCGTGCGAGTCGTAAACGACTATGGCATAGAAACCCATACTTTCGATACTTATGCGCCGACTCCTGCCTGCAGCTTTGCTGTTGTCGATCACTCTGCAGCCAACGGGGTGATGATCACCGCAAGCCACAACCCCCCAGAGTGGAACGGTTTCAAGGTCAAGTCTTCAGCCGGTGGATCAGCCGCCCCCGACGAGGTTGCACGAATCGAGAAACACCTCGCCGATGTCCTCGATGGGCAGACGCTAAACGACAACAACGACCGGGCTTCCAACACGGTCTTCGACGTGATGACTCCTTACATCGAACAACTCCACCGAGTCATCGATGTCGCGCCGATCAAGGCGACACCGCTGAAAGTCGTCGTCGACGCTATGCACGGCTCAGGTGCGGGTATCATCCCGAAAATGCTGACGGGTGGTGCAATCGAAGTATTTGAAATCCGAGCCGAGACCAACCCAAACTTCCCCGGAATGGACCAGCCGGAGCCGATCGAGCACAACCTGATTCCGCTTTCGGAGGCAGTCCGAGAGCTTGGGGCCGATGTAGGAATCGCACTCGATGGCGATGCGGACCGAGTTGGAATCGTCGACGAGAATGGCAGCTATTTCTCGACTCTTGAGGTCTTCTCACTCCTCACCCACCATTTCATGGGACGCCGAAACGAGCGCGGCGGGGTCGCCTGCACGATCACGATGTCCTCGATGGTCGATAAGCTATCCGCTCACTACGGTGCGCCGGTGTTTCGCACGCCTGTCGGATTCAAATTCGTCGGGCCAGCAATGATCGACAACGGCTGCTCGATGGGCGGTGAAGAAAGCGGTGGCTACGCCTTCAAGGGCCATGTACCAGAACGCGATGGCTCGCTATCTGGGCTTCTGTTCCTTGAAGCGATGGTCATGAGTGGCAAAAAACCATCCGAACTGCTCGCAGACCTCCATTCCCTCGTCGGACCGCACACGTTCCGGAGGGATGATGTTTCTTACGATGAATCTGAACGCGACAGGCTGACAACGCTGGTCGAAACTGCTGCACCGACCTCTCTCGGGGGGCTTGAGCTTGTTTCCGATGATCGACGGGACGGCGTACGATTCGATCTGGCGGGTGGATCGTGGGCTGTAGCTCGAATGTCGGGCACCGAACCGCTGGTTCGCATGTACGCAGAAACCCCTGACAAACAAACACTTGATGCTGTTCTGGACGATCTTCGTTCGATTCTGGGTGTGTAGGTCGTAACCGCAAACGCTGTTGAACGCCATCTTCAATCTACCGGCGCCACTAGCATTCACAATATTGTTCGCGACAATAGGTGACGGTTCGCAGGAGCCAACACGATTTGTGCCGGGGTGGTGGAACGGTAGACACGGCGGACTTAAAATCCTCTGTCCTAACGGACGTGTGGGTTCGAATCCCACCCTCGGCACCAGAATACCGCTCTGGTCAACCGGCTCTTGTATCCGTTCGGGTGCGAAATCAATCGACGATGCCGCCGGTTCCACTCGGCCTTGACATCGCGAGGCACTCGAAGGCAGCCCGAATGCGAACACACTCTCCCACTCCGCTGCCACTGAACAAACAAAAATCATTCTGAGGTCCTCGAAGGACGACATGTCGAACAATGCAGCAATCTTCATCCCAACCGCTGATCCGCAAGTAAACTAACCACCAGACCAAACGATCTGATTCAGTCATCTACCACCATGTCGGAGGAAAAGCGCCAATGGCACATGCCATCGGAATTATCGGCGGCACCGGGCTTTACGATATCGATGGATTTGAAAACGCACACCCTTGCGGAGCATGCAGCGGGCGACCAAGTCATCCGATGACGCCCGGAGCTAAGACGAACACATGGGCGAATCCGTATTCGGTGAACCCTCAAAACAATCTCTCACGATAAACATTCCATGACCAACCAATCCCAGAAAGCCATCGGAATTATCGGCGGCACCGGGCTTTACGATATCGATGGATTTGAAAATGCCCAGTGGGTCACGGTGGAGTCCGCATTCGGCGAACCCTCCGACGATCTTCTCATCGGCGATTTCGAAGGGCATCGACTCGTCTTTCTGCCCCGGCATGGACGTGGTCATCGAATCCCGCCCACTGAAATCAACTATCGAGCCAACATCGAAGCCCTCAAGCGCGCCGGTGTCGATCGCATAGTTTCGTTCTCGGCGGTCGGATCGCTCAAGGAAGAACACAAGCCGGGTGATTTCGTACTCGTCGACCAGTTCATCGATCGTACGTTCGCCCGAGAAAAAACCTTCTTTGGCACCGGCTTCGTTGCACATGTCAGCATGGCAGATCCCGTCTGTCACACCACGCAAAACGTCATCGCCCAAGCGGCAGGCGAACTCGATCAAAGCCATGTGGTCGGCGGTACTTACATGGTGATGGAAGGCCCGCAATTTTCGAGTCGTGCAGAATCCGAGCTTTACCGATCATGGGGTTGCGACGTGATCGGAATGACCAACATGCCCGAAGCGAAACTAGCGCGTGAGGCCGAACTCGCCTATGCCACGGTTGCGATGGTGACCGACTACGACTGCTGGCACAACGGGCATGATGATGTGACCACTGCATCGGTGTTGGAAGTTCTGAAAACGAACACGGTTCATGCGAAGGAACTCATCAAGGCGCTGGTGCCAAAGCTGGCCGCTCTCGAAGCACCGTTTGATTCGGGGGCGCACACCGCTCTCGAACACGCGATCGCCACCGCACCCGAGCACCGCAACCCCGATTTCGTCGCCAGGCTCTCGGTAGTAGCCGGTCGAGTCATGGACAACTCCGGCTGGTAACTTCCGAACCCTCGCTCCCTATCCATGGGGAGAGGGCTGGGGTAAGGGAGAAACGAGCAACCACCAGCGACTCTCACGATCGTGATAGTTGCCAACGTTGTCTTCCTGTGGCAACGAAGGCCGGCATGCCAAGCCTTCAAAGGATCTGACTGCCCTCGTCGAAGGGTAATCGACGGTGAGAGGGTTTGGGCATAGAGACCCGCATGCCCGCTTCACGCTTCCCGAGCGTAGTCATCGAAGTCGAGGGATCTGGGGTGGGGACGCGGACGTCCAAATAGCGCCGTTTTGATTTCACATCAGACGTTCGATAATAAAATACCGGTGCGGCACAACTGGTGAACGCAAGGCAAGCGCATATGCGTCCGCGCCGGTGAACATTTGTCGAAGAACCGCTCACCTACTCCGTTTCCGATATTCCTTCTTCAATCGGGTTGTCCACCTCGGCTCCCAATCGAAATCAGATCTCTTCATTCTTTCTGACCAAATCCAGAAATAAGCGAATACGAATATCAGGGCAATTACCGGAAGAAGTTGACCGGTCAGGGACAGATTAAATGCGTCAACTAACAACGTCTGCACAGTCCCGTTGACCATGCCCCCGACGTACACATAAACCATCACCAGTTCATCACGAAATATATAACCGAAATACCAGGCTGAAAGCGCCGCTACTAGAAAACTCAGCCCTGCAACAAATCCCATCTCAAACCCGGTCGGAACAAGCATCAACGTAAACAACCCAGCCCAAACAACGTACATCCACGACATCGGCTTACTCCAGCCGTTCAGCCAGTTGCCTTTCGCACCAGGCCAAGTCGCAACAGCGCGCCTCCAAAGAAAAGCTGCAATCCAGCGCCCGAGAGTTTTGAGGTGTGACTTCATGTGGCAGTAGCTACCTACCGACGTGACGACCAGTACGCATCACTGTTCGGGTTCATCTGATCCGAACGATTGTCCGCAGACGCCTGATACGAATCATTATTAGGATTCATCGAATCTGACCGATCATCGTTTGCTGAAGATCCGCCGTCATCGTCGTAATCCCAATCACCGGCATCATTCGATGACGCAACCGGCTCTGGTGCTTCGACAGGATGCCGAGAAATGTTTTGACCATCTTCGCCCTTAGCCTGCGTCAAGATAATCTCAAATACCAGGTCATACAAATTGTTGTCCAATTTGGACAACATCCCCGAATATCGGCGTCGCGCTTCCTTTTCGCCTTTCACCTCGATCCGCTGCTCCCACAAATCCGCCTGCCCGTCCAAACCTTGAACTAACAGATCAAACAACTCGTCCTTGTGCTCGTCAGCCCACTCCTGAACAACGCCTCGAACCTTCAACGGTTCAGTCGTCGCCAGAGCAGCAACAAAACTCTCACCCAACTCTAGTGAGTTCACTCGTTTTCTTGCCATCAGACATCTCCAATGAAATAACCTGTCACTCGTCTTGACACCAAATCATGATCCGTCATTCAGTCGAGAGCTTACTCTCGTACTAGAATCCGATCAATTACGCCGACTAATGATTTATTCCGTAAGCTAATATGCTCAGGCCAATTTTGCCAATACATTCTTGACAGTTTGCATTTGCTAGAGCAATCTAGGCTTACTCAGAAGTCAATACCGAAGGTGACGTTATGGCACAAAAGTGGACAAGCGCTCAAGTCGAGAATTACTTGCGATCAACTCTGTCTAAATCGGGCTTCGATCTCACACCTCCTCGTGAAAATGGAGAGACTGGAGCGGACATTATTGCCCGAAAAGGGGAGCGAGCACTCTTCTTCGAAGCCATCGGGTACAAACAATCACCGCCCGCCAGATCGAAAGACTTCTACGAAGTGTTTTTCCGGGCAATTTCGCGACTCAGAAAAGGCGCAACTGAATGCATCATCGCACTTCCCGTGCAGTTTGGAGTTGGACTGCACCAACGAGCCAGTCAATACGGAGTAGCCTGGCAGCGTCTCGGAGATTCATTCCCAGAGCTTTCAGTCTGGTTAGTCAATGTCGACTCAGCCTCACATACCGAGCACGAATGGAATGAATGGGGTTATAAGTAGCACAGTCGAAAGTATAAAAATGGCAAAGGTCGTTATTTACGCCGGACGCGAATCGACCGATGAAGCCATTTGTGGAGCATTGTCTGAGACATGGCACTCATCGGTCGATTTCTCAGGTACGGTGGCCCGCATCCTGTGGTAGCGCGCCGTTATTGAACGGTCACGGTAGCTCTCATGTTCGGATGAATTTCGCAGAACAGTTGGAACGTTCCCGCGGTATCGAAAGTGAACTGGTATGTTCCACCTTTCGTCAGAGTGCCACTCCGAAAATCTGGTCCAACCATTGGAGGATCGGTGTCCGTAACCCGGTTAGACACCGTGTGTGGTGCGTTGTCAGCGTTCTCCCACGACACGGTGTCGCCAACCGAAACGGTCAGGTCAGAAAACGCAAATCCCGCGATGCTCGTGAGCACGGTCTGCGCAGTTGATCCACCACCATTCCCAGTCCCAGTCCCAGTCCCAGTTCCAGTTCCGGTGCCAGCACCCGAACCTGGGTCGTTGACCAGTGTGTTGCTGGCTTCGTCCAACTCGCCACAAGCGACATAAACCGAAGCCTCAGTTCCTGATTTATGGATGTTGACAGCAAATCGCCCAGACAGCAGCGAACTGATGCTCGCATCTACGACCGTGCTGGAAACTCCCGCATCGAGGCTCGTCAGCGCATACGAAACGCCACCGAGGTCACCACATGTCCCGAGATGAATGTGTGAAGGTTGGCCGACCCCCACTGCACCGGCAGTGATGGCCACATCGACAGTGGTCTTCGTGCCGTTCGGTGTCAGTGTCACTGAACCTGACTGGCCTGACGAATTCAACTCGTTGAGTGTCAGCATCACAGGCTCGGCAGAAACGCCAGCCGATGAGCTTGCACTCGCGGCCTGAATGTTCCCGCATGAGGTGTAGACCGAGACTTCAGGGCCTGATTTGTGGAGGTTTATCGTTCTGTCTCCGTTCAAGAAGTCAGCGATCGGCGAATCGATCAGAGTCACCGAGCGTCCATTCTCAACGTTGGTCAACGCTGCGATCACACTACCGAGTGAGTCACAACCTCCGGCATGAATGTGGATTGGCTGCGAAACGCCACCGGGACCGGCAGCAACGTTCACTGCGACCCATGTCGAGTCGCCAGCAGCGATCAAGGTGGCCGCACCAGCCTGACCAGAATCATTCTGCTCATTCAATGCGACGGTCACGGCTGATCCGGCCGCAGGAATGTCGCCACACGCTACATACACGGAAGCTTCAGCACCCGATTTGTGCACGTTGATGGTGCTGAGCCCCTGTCGCAACGAGGGCAGGCTGGCGTCGATCACGGTCGTCGAGAACCCGTCGACGACGTTGTTCAGTGCAAAATCGACTGCACCGAGCGAGCCACAGACTCCAGCGTGAATGTGTATCGGCTGACCAACTCCGGTGGCTCCGGTATTCATCTCAATCACCACTTCAGTTTGCGACCCTTGAGCAGTCAGACGGGCAATTCCGTCCTGTCCGGAGCTGTTGAGGGCAGCAAGCGGCACAACAACGATGGCTCCAGATGCCGGGTTAGTCAGGCTGGCTGGCCCGGTGGTTCCAGATTCACCGGCAGGACCAGCGGGCCCAGTTGGCCCGGCGGCTCCTCCTGTCGCTCCCGCTTCACCAGCCGCTCCAGTTGCTCCAAGACTTCCAGAACTACCAGCCTCCCCCGGCTGACCGGGTTCGCCTTGAGCGCCCGGCGCTCCGGGTTCACCGGGGTCACCTTTTGGACCCTGTGGCCCTTGCGGGCCGGTTTCGGCCGCACACGCCGCGAGTAGAAAGACCGTAAATACAGTGACAATAATTAGCAGCCGCTTCGAATAATTCTCAGTGAAATGGCGAGTGAGACTCGCTTGACTGATCATGACGCCCCCCTAATTCTCTTTGATAGAACCGGACCGTCTGTTCCGACCGTGCGTTTCGATTCAGACAACGGTGTCGCGTGTTGTTGCGACAGAAAGTAATTCGTCTGTCACCGTGATTCGGATTAACAGGGGATGGGATGCTCTACTCCGGACATCGACCGACAACCCACTGCGAATGTGATCGTTGGATTTATTGCCGTATACCGCATCGTCGCGAAAACTTAGTACGGAGGCACGGGAATGAACGCGGTTCATGCAAGTGATTATCGCCCGTCACGCTCTGCCGCGAAGCTCGATAAAGTTCGGTTCTCGCCAAAACCCATGTTCGGCGATGCAAGGGACAATTTCAGCCTGAGGATGTGGCAATCGCCTGAGGTGCCAGCGTTCTCTCGTCCCGGGTGGAAACTCGCCTTCGAGGATGGCTAAACCAGATCGACGCTCAAGTCGAGTTCTGCCTTGATCGAATCGAACCACTCGATAACTTCACGATGGTAAGGAATACCGTCTCTCTGGCGAATCTCAACTTCTTCAGCCTCAGGCAATCCGGCATAGACGACTCGGTCATGACCCGGCGCAGGTTTTGCGGTACGCAGACCACCGAGGAACCGGTCCATATCATCCTTGAACTGCTCAGGATCGATAAACCCATCGATCTTGATTGCCTGCACGTAGTGCGCCATGATCGTGCGCGGTGAAGTTGGCATCAGGAATCCTGCCCCCATTCCAGAGAGAATCGGCGCCATGATCTCTGCAATCGCTGCAAATCCGTAGCCCTTGTGAGAGCCTTGCTCGCGCGTTCCTCCGAAGGGCAGGATCATGTAATTATCTGGCAGCGGAGTTTCTTCCATGATCGGTGTGCCCTCCGGGTCCGTAATCCACGCTGGATCCATTGGTGCACCCGTTCGCTCGGCCAACCGCAATTTGTTACCAGCCACCTGTGTAGTCGCAACGTCAAATACAAATGGTGCTTCGTTTCGTGCAGGGGCCGCCCATGCCCAGGGGTTCGTCGCGAACATCTTCTCTCCGGCATGTGTCGGGACCATCGAAAGTGGATTGCCCGCGGAAGTGGTAATTCCGATCATGTCGTGCTCGAGCGGCATCATCGAGTGGTAGGCCAACATTCCTATGTGGCGCGAATTGTGAACGGTTACCGCGCCCATGCCGTGCTTGTCGGCCTTCTCGATAGCCATCTTCATGGCCTTTGGAAGGACGTGAAGTCCGAGACCCGTGTCTCCGTCAATATTTGCAGTCACATCAGTTTCACGCGTGACTCGAACATTTGGGGTCGGATTGATTTCCTGATCACCGTACATCTGCACGTAAATCCGCAGCATGTTCGATACACCGTGCGACTCACACCCTCGCAAGTCGCTCGTTAGCAGCACCTCTGCGGAGAGGGTGGCATCATCGGTTGACAACCCACATTTCTCGAAAATTTCGGTGGTCGCGGCAAGCATGTTTTCGGACTGCACGAAAACACGATCTTTTTCTGGAACCAGGAAACGTTCGAGCATTGTTTTTCTTACCTCTGGATATCTGACTTCATGTCATCACAATCTATGCGAAAGAGAATGAACCTCTGAACGACCGCTCGCAAGAGGCACACCGTGTCACATTGATCACACGAGACGAATTTAGCAGTTGTGAGAAGTGCCTGATCACTGAGTTACATTGGAATTGGAACTGTCGTGATACCGATCTTTCAGGAGGGATAGTGATGGTCATGATGGCAGTGAATTCTGCTCGCAACGATGACTGTGAGCCTATCCCCGCCTGAAACGCGAAAACGCCCCGTAGAAATTATCAACAGGGCGTTTTAGTTCTGATATGAGATCGTGCCGACAGCGCCTGAACTTAAACGGCAGCGAGTTTCTTCGCACCCTTTTCACGTCCACGCTTGTTCTGGTTCAGAATCGTCTTGCGCACCCGCACGAAGTTCGGCGTCACTTCCAGGCACTCGTCATCCATGATGAATTCAAGCGCCTGTTCGAGGGTTAGCTCTTTGTGGGCATCAAGATGCTGTGCATGATCTGCCCCCGCCGACCGCATGTTGGTCTGTTTTTTGGCTTTGACCATGTTCAAATCCATGTCCTGCGGGCGTGGGTTCTCACCTACGATCATGCCCTCATAGACCTCAGTAGCGACCGGAACAAACAACTGGCCACGCTCCTGTGCGCTCAACAATGAGTAAGTAGTTGTTACTCCTCGTCGATCCGCAATAAGGCTGCCGGTTGGTCGTGATCGCATTTCGCCCTGCCAGCGCTCGTATCCTTCAAATACGTGATGGGCAAGACCCGCCCCACGGGTTTCAACAACAAATTCGCTGTGGAACCCGATGAGTCCCCGGGCGGGAATGATGAAGTCCATGCGGACCCGTCCCTGACCGTGGTTCACCATGTTCACCATCTTGCCCTTACGGTGCGCAAGAAGCTGGGTCACTGCGCCGAGGTGCTCTTCGTTGATGTCGACAGCCAGTCGTTCCATCGGCTCATGCAACTTGCCGTCGATCATCTTCGTGACGACTTCTGGCTTGCCGACGGTCATCTCAAATCCTTCACGGCGCATGGTTTCAACCAGCACTGCGAGTTGTAGTTCACCACGCCCCTGGAATATCCATGAGTCCGGTCGATCAGAAGGCAATATCTTGATAGAAACGTTACCGATCAACTCTCTCTCAAGGCGATCCTTGATCATGCGAGCGGTCAGTTTCTTACCGTCGAGACCCGTCAGTGGCGAGGTGTTGATGCCGATCGTGGCAGAGAGGCTTGGCTCGTCGATGCGAATAATCGGAAGAGGTCGTGGATCCTCGAGATCGGCGATAGTCTCGCCGATAGTAATCTCGGGCATACCTGCGACCGCGATAATCTCGCCGGGGCCAGCCTCTTTCGCGTCGATCCGCTCAAGCCCTTCGGTTATATACAGTTCGGTGATCTTCGACTGAACAATCGAGCCATCGACTCGACAGTGCGAAACGATCTGATCTTTGCGGATGGTGCCCTGATGAACGCGGCAGATTGCCAGCCGCCCAACGTAAGGTGAAGCATCGAGGTTCGTCACGTGCGCCTGAAGTGGGTGCTCGTCATCATACGTTGGAGCCGAAATACTCTCGATGAGAAGATCGAACAACGGTGTAAGATCGGTCCCCGGCTGATCGACGTCCAGTGTCGCCAGACCGTCTCGGGCGACAGTGTAGATTATCGGAAAGTCAATCTGATCTTCGTTCGCATCGAGGTCGATAAATAACTCGTAAACCTCGTCGACAACTTCCACGATTCGTGCATCTGGGCGGTCGATCTTGTTGATGACCAGGATGACTGAAAGTTTGGCTTCCAACGCCTTTCGCAGAACGAACCGCGTCTGTGGGAGAGGGCCTTCACTGGCATCTACCAGCAGCAGAACTCCATCTACCATCGCCAGACCGCGCTCCACCTCGCCACCAAAGTCGGCGTGACCCGGGGTGTCGATGATGTTGATCTTTGTATCGCCCCAGCGAACTGCAGTGTTCTTTGCAAGGATTGTGATGCCTTTTTCCTTCTCAAGGTCAGTGTTGTCCATAACCCGTTCGGTTAGCTCTTTATAAGATTCAACCGAGCCGGACTGCTTGAGCATGGCATCGACAAGCGTGGTCTTGCCGTGGTCTACGTGGGCGATAATCGCGACATTGCGTATGTCGTTGCGGAGTGTCTTTGTCATGGGGGTTATCAGGCTCGTCGCAGCGGAGTTCGTCTGCGCGAAACGACCCGGAGCTAGCGCCGGATCGGCTGTGAATCTTGGTTCCGACTCTTATTCAGCAGTCGAACTGGAAAATTAGGTATACATCGAGAATAACACCGCAGCCCATTAAAGGGCGTTAACTCTTTGGTGCGTGTTTGGACGAGGATTCAATGCAATCGTTCTGGATTGCGTAGGCGCGTTTCTCGAATGGATGGTTTCTTCCACCGCCGTATTTGAGTGATAGCAGCAGGTAGACGATCAGCCACGGAATCACCAGCCAGCGAATCTGGTCTATCCAGTGGTAACGCTCATGCTTTTGGACACAAACGTCATCCCAAACCTGTGGTTCGTAGAACACAAACGGCCAGATGGTAGTGGCGTAGACATTCTTAGGAAACGGCTTTGGGATCTTCCGGACACGTATCTCGATTCGACCACCGCTGACTCTGATCAATACTGACCGCCTAATTCTCAAACTGGAACTTCGTTGTCTGGCCAGCGTACCGGAAGGTCGTGTGCGTCCTTGCGACGAGGGCAGTGCCTGAGCTGCATTGTATCCTCCCGGCCATCAATCGCATTCGCTGCGCACACCGCCGGACCGGCGTATGATCGCTCAAACTTCGAATGAACAATCCAATGGAGATCGAAATGGCAGACGCTGTATTTCTGGGTGGCGACCGCTATCACAAAGCCGAAGAGGCACATGCAGGGATCGGCCCGGTTCTCGAAAAGGCAGGACTCAGCGTTCAATACACCGATGATTACGCATCTATCAACGCCGATCTTCTTGAAGGCACGAAGCTGCTGGTTTTCCTGCGGGATGGGATGGAGTGGCCGAATGGTCACGACGCTGACCCTGTTCGCTGGATGCAACCGCATCAGGAAGAAGCGATCGAGCAGTTTGTCCTAAACGGGGGTTCGTTTCTCGTGATGCATAATTCGGCGTGGAACTACCCGTTCGATGGTGGTTACCGGCGAACTGTTGCTGGCTACTACCAGTTTCATCCACCGTTCCAGCACTTCAATGTCGAGATAACGGATAGTTCACACCCAATTGCTCAGGGTGTCGAAAGTTACGAGATCGAAGATGAACAACACTTCATCTGGTTCGATAAGGACCGTGTCGATCTGTTCGCGGTGAGTCAGGGGAAGGATGGGCGACAGTCGGCATCCGGATACTCGCATGAGTACGGCAAGGGCAGGGTAGCTTATCTGGCGAACGGGCATCGATTGGTGGTTCTACAGCAAGAGCCTGTTCAGAAGTTGTTGACCAACGCCGTCAACTGGCTGCTTCGCAAGTAGCAGCCAATGGCTGGTTTAATGTCACGATCTGGCAAGGGAACGATCTCGAGCAACCAATGTTCAATTGAAAGTGTATGAAGCGTAAGAAAAAAATTGGAATGACTGTATGACTGTAGAAATTCGAGACGGACGATTCAGGCAGGTTGTAGGTGACGACGCACCTCTTGAGCAGGTTGCCACCGGCTTTATCTTCACTGAAGGCGCGATGTGGGACGCGAGAACGAAAGAACTGATTTTCAGCGACATGCCGGGCGATATCGTTCGCAAATGGTCGGAAGCGGATGGCGTGACTACGTTCCGGCATCCGTGCAACAAACAGAATGGTCATTACTTCGATATCGAAGGTCGACTGATCTCTTGCTCACACGCCAGCAGCAACGTGACCCGGGAAGAACACGATGGCTCGATCACCGTTCTGGCAGCGCACTACGGTGGCAAACAGTTGAACAGCCCAAACGACGTGATTGTAAAATCAGATGGCGCTATCTATTTCTCTGATCCAACCTACGGACGCATGGAAGGGTTCGGCCTGCTTCGAGAGCAGGAGATGGACTATCAGGGCGTTTACCGAATCGACCCGATTTCGGGCGAGGTTTCGTTGCTCGTGTCGGATTTCGGCCAACCGAACGGCCTGACATTCTCGCTCGACGAGAAATACCTGTTCATCAACGATACGGATCACGGCCACATTCGAGTGTTCGATGTCGCAGACGATGGCAGTATTGCGGGCGGGGATGTCTGGGCTGTGGTCGAAGGGGACGGAGATGGTGGCTGCGACGGTTTGAAGCTCGATAGCGAAGGGAACATCTACTGCGCTGGCCCCGGTGGAATCCATATTTTCGCACCAGACGCGACGGGATTGGGAGTGATTCAGATACCCGAAGTTACCGCAAACTTCACCTGGGGCGACGACGATCTGAAAACCCTTTACATCACTGCTTCTACATCGCTGTACCGGACACGGGTCAAAGTTCCCGGACGCAGCATCTCTTAGCCGTTCCCATCTAGCAACTTCATATTTCGAGGCTTGATTCATGATCACACTGCACGTTTACCTGACACCAAAATCCGGCAAGGCTGAGGCACTGCGGGCTGCGATCAACGATCCGTGGATATCGACAATGTCGGAGCAGCCCGGATTCGTTCAGGCAGCGATGCTCACTCCCCACGGAGACGATGCTTCCGAAGATATCGAGGTTGTTTCATATTGGGAGTCCGAGGAACTTCGACTTGAGTGGGTCGCACGACCAATTCACGACGAGGTTTTCGCATCGATCACTGAAAACGCCGAGACGATTGAGCCCACCGTGAAAACGGTCAGCAGCACGTGGAACGTTTATGGCTGATCGTGGTGCGACGTTGTCGCCTCCGGTGAGAGAATCTAGATATCGATTACGTTTAAATCGGGCACCCTGAAATACCCCTCATCCCGACCTTGCCGGAGGGAACCTGGCCGACTCTGCCGCCATACTCCGCACAGATTTCTCATCGTCGCGTGTCGACCGTTGTTGGCGCACCTGGTCGTCTAAGATCCCTTGTATGTTGTTTTGGGCCTCTCAAGATGCGTTTTGTTTGGCCAGCGGGCGGAGGACCCGAAGATCCCTTGGTAGCAAGTACCGCAGTGGAGCGTGA
>JAJRZP010000022.1 GCA_024275195.1 Chloroflexota bacterium
AAGTCGGCCGGTGGCCAGGCGCTCTCCGGCAGTTCGTTGCTCCGGCACGCGACCAGCGTCAGCGCGGCGACCAGCGCCACGGCCGCCGGGGCGACACCGGCCAGGATCTGTAAATTCTGATTACTTTCGGTGTATTGGCTGATCTACTGTCGAGACAACTCTGCAGACCGAGCTTGTGGACAGTTGTTCACGAATTCCCGCGCCAGCGGTATTCGACCACGATCGTCTTCAGTGCCGTCGTCGGTGCCATCTCCAACCGGCACAATCTCCAATTTCGGTGGATGCACCGTATGGCCGTTCACAACAGTTTGTCAGCATCATTTTCACTGGTTCCTACTTGTGTTCGTAGCCCCTGTAACCAGAGTATTTCTCAAATTAGTGAACCGCCCCGGGAAAGTTGGAGACTCCAATCCTTGAGAGGATGGAGAGATGACAAGATCTCACAGGTACCCAGCAGAGGTACGAGAGCGTGCGATGAGATTGGTGTCGGAACACCGAGACCAGTACAAGTCGGAATGGGCGGCGATCACCTCGATCGCAGAGAAATGTGGAATGACCCCGGAGACGCTGCGCATATGGATACGGCGCGACCAGGTCGACTCGGGATCACGTCAGGGGGTTACCACTGATGAGAGGAATCGACTTCGTGAACTTGAGCGTGAGAACAAAGAGTTGCGCCGGGCAAACGAAATCCTCAAAGCCGCTGCGGCTTTTTTAGGTCGCTCAAGGAAGTATCGTTCGTCTAGAGGATGTTATGAGTCGACATTTGACCATAGCCGTTATCAGGTCGACTGTCGTGCTGCTAGACGAAGACGGTCGCGAGTAAATCATCGATAGGATGAAACGACAACGGTGAATCAAATATTGGTGCCGAAGGTGGGAGTCGAACCCACACGACCGGTAAAGGTCAAAGGTTTTTGAGACCTTCGCGTCTGCCATTCCGCCACTCCGGCATTCGGGATGTTCGACTTTCAAGCCGGTAAAGGGCTTGTTGCGAACTGCGGACTATCTATATTAGCGATCATTGCTCGCCGCGACACGATGTTGGCGTTCTTGTTTTCGCGCTGAGTGTGTTTCCCCACTGTGGGGCTGAGCCACCCGGATACTCGGGCCTTCGGTTGTTGACAGACAGGCGCACACAAATTCTCGACCCCTGTGGAGAGACCTTCTGGTGGGGAGGGGAAGTAGTGCTTGCCTGCTGAATTGAACACTCATTCAGTGACAACGACTTACTGAATGACGTTCGGCGGTTAACTGTGCGGACGTACCCAGCCGGAAAACGGTTGGAGCGCATGGCCGATCAGAATCTGAAAAATGTGACTCAGCTTATGCTGTAAGTCGTTGATCGTGCTACTCTCCGAATTCAACCCACAGTTGCAGGCTCCGATGTCAGAACGTACTCCAGAAAATACAGAACGCTCACTCGATCTATCGCGTCCCCTGGCGGTGCTTGACGTGCAGTCAACCGGACTCGATCCTGCCACTGCTCGCATCGTGAAACTGTCGGTTTTACGTGTCGATCCTGATGGCACCGAGCATGTGAAATCTGTGCTGGTGAATCCCGGAATATCGATTCCGCCCGGAGCGACGCAGGTACATGGAATCTCCGATCTCGACGTGATGGACAAGCCCGCGTTCCGAGCCTACGCCAGGGCATTGGTGGATCATCTCGAAGGGTGCGATCTCGCGGGGTTCGGCATTGAGCGGTTTGGACTTCCGTTACTCATAGCAGAGTTCGTAAGGAGTGGCGTTGAGTTCGCCATTGAAGGTCGAGCGGTAATAGATGCGATGGCAGTATTTCATCGTCTGGAACCACGGAATCTGGCTTCGGCATACTCGCGGTTCGTGGGCGGTTCCAGACCCGAATCTGGTGACGACGCGCAGGGTGCTCGCAACGTATATGCCATTCTTCAGGGTGAAGTGGGTAGTTCACCGAATATCCCCAGAAAGCCTGTCGAGCTGGCTGCCTGGGCACGAGGGATTGACGACACAGCGATCGATTCAGAGGGCAAGTTCATCTGGAGTGAAGAAGGCGATGTGCTGGTAAATTTCGGCAAGCATCGGGGCGAACGGCTCATAGAAGTTGTGAACAACGACCTGCCGTACCTGAACTGGGTATCGGGTTCAGAGGATTTTGAGCCAGAAGTCAGAAAAATAGCCGAATCAGCATCGAACGGATACTTGCCAGAGCGATCTCCGAGCCCGACATCCGATGGCTAGAAAGGTCGGTCGTCCCGCGGCTCCGAAAGCAGCGGCGGGGCACCGTCTTCTCGCATCACAGCCTTGCCAGTGAACGTGATCTCCACGCATGGCATGCCGTTAAAGACCCGCTTGGCGATGATGAACGGCCCCCACCAAGGGAGCCGGAGCGCACGGTTGATTTTCACAGCTCCGAGCAGGATTTTGAATTTAGTCCGTGGGAAGTTCGGACGCAGCGCCCAGTGTGCTATGAACTCGAAAATCCTGGGGAGCTTCTCATCCAGGTCGCGTACGACCCTTGCCTCGCCCGGAATATCGAACCACGGTTCGAATTCGACTGTATGCACAGTCACTTTCGAGTTGCGCGCCATGCTCGCCACCCAGTCGCGCTTGCCCGGATAGCCCGAGAGGATGATCTTGTTCGTTCCGTTTTCTTTAACCCAGACGTAGGTGGTTTCAACGGTTCGTGATGAACCGTCCTTCCGGGTGAGAGTTGTACGAATGTAGAAACTCTCGGAAAGGATCTTCTCCAACTGAGGAGGAAGTTGTTGGGCAGACATACCCCCGATTTTATCGGTCCCCATCAAATACGGCGATAGTTTCTGGGTTGATATGAATCGCCCCCGGACCGTTCGTGATTCTCAGGGTCCCCTTGCCAGTTCCGATGCGATGCTCGAGTGTGGCAGTGTCACCCTCCGTCGAAACACCATCGCTTCCACTGTTGACCGTGACTTCGCCGTTGCGAGTGCTGCCTGTTACCGTAACGTCGGATCCATCTTTGAGCCGTACTGCGATATCGCCATTGGTTGTTGCTATCGAACTGGCACCCTGTGTGATCAGCCCTTCGAACCAGACATGTGCGTTTGTGGTTGTGAGGTTGACGTTGCCATCGACCCCTTGCACTGTGACTTCGGAGTTTGTAGTACTCAGGTCGAAATCGCCAGACGATTTCGTGACATTGATCTTGCCATTGGTCGTCACCAGAGAGGCCGTGGTCAGAATAGCCTCGTCGACACTGATTGAGCCGTTGGTGGTTTGGATGGTGAGTTCCACGCCCGATGGCACTCCGATTTCAAGCAGAGAGTTTGCCGTGGTTGCGCCACCGGTGCTCGTCGTCGCCGAGATCACGTAGTGGGCGACGGGTTCTGGCGTGAGACCCTGGGTGTAGAAATCAATGAACTGTTCGTTACGGAGGGTGGCAGTGAGTTTGAGGGTGTTGTCGGCAACACGGTAGATCTTGATTTCTGCGTTCTCACCGATCACCTCGACAAGCGCACCCGGGCTGAGATTTACAGAGGTCGAGGTGACAACCGTCTCACCGCCAGAGAGCACGCACACCGGTGCCATCAACGCAAATGCAGCGATGACGATAACCAGCGTGCGCTGTTTGAAGTTCATGGTGAAGTCTCAGGTGGCACTCGTACAGAGAACACGGCTGAAGGGTGATCTTACACTCTCTCGTGTACGAGTCACGCGCTATTCAGAGGCGATCTGACCACAGTCCACATTTCAGGTTTGCGTTGCGTTTGCCCTGAATTCAAGCTCGGATTACGTGAGGATGGCAGACTCGGTCGTACAGTAAGCGCAGATCGGCTGCCGTGTCTCTTTGCCAATCACTATGAATCACCCTGGCTCTGTGCTTTATCCGCCGACGTTCTCAGAACTTATCCTGACGGCTTTGCGAGGAACGATTAACGGGCGATTGCCAAGAAACCAAATTGATTTTCAGACGTATTAACTATCGAGTGCGCACCGTTCGGGCATTCAGTTTCCCGGTAGTTCAGTCCCCCCTGTCCACTGTTATGGATCAGTCCGAGGTCTAGCCGACGTTTCTGAGGCGTGCATCACCGAACGGTGTGTACTCACCAGACTCCAGAATTGCGAGCCCGACCCTCTGCCACAGATCCGCTGAGCATCTGAGCGGGATCAAATTCTGCACAACCAACCGTTTGCGAGATGGTGTTCATGACCCTTTGTGACGGCTATATTGCGTAGCGTCCTCTTGGTATCTCCTGCGCAGCAACCTTCACAACCGGCTAAATGAACAACACTCAAGATTCGACCTACGGCATCGTTGCCTCTCAGAACGTGATGATCCCGATGCGGGACGGTGTACGGCTCGCCACAGATATCTATCGACCTGCCGACCCAGGTGGCAACGCAGTTGACGGTCGCTTCCCGGCGATCATCGGGCGCACCTCCTACGATAAATCGAACCCGGTGATCTGGATCGATGCGGTTGCCAGGGCGTTTGTGCCGCGCGGCTACGTTGTCATCGTTCAAGACCTACGTGGTCGTGGATTGTCTGAAGGCACAGGAGACTACTTTCACACCGCCAATCAAAAAGAGGGATTGGACGGCTACGACACGATCGAGTGGGCTGCAACACAGGACTGGTGCAGTGGTCGAGTGGGCATGGTCGGTGCGTCGCACGGCGGAATAGTTCAGAACATGGCGTCGTTGTATCGACCGCCGCATCTCTCGGCACTCTGGGTTGATGTCGCCCCTACGAACGCGTTCCGGTGGGAGGTTCGACAGGGTGGAGCGATGGCCCTGCACATGTATGGCGCACTTTACCTGCATGGATATGACTCGCAGGAAATAGCAGGTGACACAGCCGCGATCGCGAGAATCGAACGTGGTGCAGAACGCCTGCGTGAAGAGATATGGAAGCAGCCGTTCAGGGAAGGCGAAACCCCCATCGCAGCGGTTCCAAATCTTGAGAAGGTTTTGATGCGCTACTACCGCGAC
This sequence comes from Chloroflexota bacterium, assembly GCA_024275195.1. Classification (GTDB taxonomy): domain Bacteria; phylum Chloroflexota; class Dehalococcoidia; order Lucifugimonadales; family Lucifugimonadaceae; genus Lucifugimonas. The sequence continues at coordinate 4,951 of JAJRZP010000022.1, forward strand.
GGTTCGTACACCGATTGGTGGAAGCAGGAATCGCTCAATCATGCCCAGCATTACGATCGGATGGCCGATATACCTGCAGTTTACAGCTCAGGCTGGTACGACCCGTTTGCCGCAGAAACTTCAGAGCAGTTTGCGCACATGGCGGCGAAGAACTCGTCTCCACAGCGACTCATTCTGGGACCCTGGAACCACGTATCCATGCGTGGCACGGGGGCTTCGTTCGTGGGTGATGTCGATTTCGGCGAGGCGGCGAACTGGGGCGACAGGGTTCTGAATCAGGAGCGGTTCCGTTGGTTCGATCGGTGGCTGAAGGATATCGATACCGGCGTTGAAGATGATGACCCTGTGCGTATATTCGTGATGGGCGGTGGAAGCGGTGCGATCGATGCTACCGGTCGGATTCAGCACGGCGGAAGTTGGCGCACCGAGCAGGAATGGCCACTGGAGCGGGCGACCAACGCCGCTTACTACCTTCGGTCTGGTGGCGGACTCAGCCCGACGTTACCTGAGGCGCAGGATGCTCCGACTAGCTGGATCCACGATCCTGAGAATCCGGTTCCATCTGTCAGCGGGAATGTGACCGGATTTTACGAATGGATCGTTCTGCCAGACGATCTTGACGGAGCCTACGTCCCGCAGCGTGCCCGTATGCGCTCGCTGATACCTGATGGTCCGGTTCATCAGCGAGAGCGGGATTCGACCGTGGTTCCTGAATCACGACCGGCCGACACCCCGCCGTTACTGGCTGATCGAGCCGATGTGAACGTATTTCAGACCGAGCCACTCGAATCAGATATCGAAGTAACCGGGCCGATCATGGTCAATCTATGGATTTCGTCAGACGCGACCGACACCGATTTCACCGCCAAACTGATCGACGTGTACCCGCCATGCCCCGAGTACCCTGAAGGCTTCCATCTTCCCCTCGAAGACTCGATCCGCCGCGCCCGGTTCCGCGATGGGTATGACGAAGAGAAGTTGATGGAACCGGGCGAAATATACGAAATGCAGATCGAACTGCCACCTGTTTCGAATCGATTCGTGAAGGGACACCGAATCCGACTCGATATTTCATCGAGCAACTTCCCGAGATTCGATGTGAACCCGAACACAGGTGAGCCAATTGGTCGTCACACACGAAGTCAGAAAGCGAAGAATACTGTCTATGTGGACGGGGATCACCCGTCGCACATTTTGTTGCCGATTGTGGAAATCGAGTGAGTCGCGAGGAGGCTGGCCGTGGCGAAACTGACTAAATTCAGGAGCGAGCCTGTTCGTTCGACAGTTTTTCGATCGCCTGAACCAGCGCCTGATGTCCCTGACTATCAGCATCAGGGCCCGACGCCTGAACCGAGCGATATAGCTGCGCGATAAGCGAGCTGGTTGGGAGCGAAGTTCCCGTTTTGGCTGCAAGTTGGTCGGCGAGGCGTAGATCCTTTTGCATGTGCTTCACCATGAAACCCGGTGCGAAGTCGCCTTCAAGGATTTTTGGCCCGAGAGTTTCAAGCGCCCATGAACGACCCGCACCATTCTTGACCGCGGCAAAGAACGCCTGCATGCCCAGTCCGGCTTTCTTGGCAAGGACAAATGCTTCGGACATCCCAGCAACCGTCGCAACCCCTATCAACTGATTGGCGATCTTGGTCGTGTGACCTGATCCGACCGGTCCCATGTGCGATATATCGCTGCCCAGAACGTTCAACACAGGAAGGGCGCGCTCGAATGTCTCGGCGTTTCCGCCGACGAGGATTGAGAGTGTGCCAGCTTCGGCACCGCCAACTCCACCGGTCACTGGTGCATCGATGAAATTAGCGTTCTTAGCCTCAATCAGGCTCGCCATCTTTCTGCCAACCTCGGGATCGATGGTACTCATATCGATCACGACGGAGCCCGCACTCAGTCCTTCGAGAATTCCGTCGGGACCGGCGATCACGGCTTCGACATGCTGTGAGTCGGGAACCATCGTGATGATGATGTCGGATCTGGAAGCCGTTGCGGAGGCTGAATCAGCCGAGGCAGCACCAAGTTCTTTCGCCCTGCTCACAACGCTGTCATCAAGGTCGAAAACCGTGACGCGGTAGCCATCGTCGAGTAGATTTCGCACCATTGGCAGGCCCATCATCCCGAGCCCTATGAATCCGATTCGTTCTTCACTCATGCTTATGTCCTATCGGTGGTCGGCTATCCACGGCTGCATTCGTCCACTCACACGGGTAATTTACAGGTCAGGTGACGGTACGGGGTGCAACCGAGACCGATCATCTTAGGTGGGAGTATCCGCGTAGGCAGCTCTGGATTCTGGTGTTCGATGCAAGCGAGAACGGGAGAGTGGATGTACAAAGCCGTACTGTTCGACTTATTCGGAACCCTGATCGACTCGCCGCCAATGTCCGCCTACTACCAGATGGTAGCCGACATTGCTGCGATCTTGGAACGACCGTATG
>JAJRZP010000023.1 GCA_024275195.1 Chloroflexota bacterium
ATCAAGGCACCTAACACATCCACGCCTGCTGGCACAGCTGTAATTGCTGTTGGTGGCACGACGATGGGTAGTGAAAACGGCTCAGGTCAATCACAGGCTCCTGACGGACTAAAGAACGTCGGTATTGCTGAGACCCTGTTCCGTCGGGCAGCTGACGACAGTGAGCTCCCATGGATCGCAACCGGCTTCACCATTGCACCGGATCTTTCCAGCGCAACCGTGAAGATTCAGCAGGGCATTCCGTTCCAGGTCGTTGATGGCAAGGACTTCGGAAACCTGACCGCTGCTGACGTTGCGTTCTCGATGAACGATGCCAACAGCGTGACAACCCCTGCGTCCATTCACGGACAGGCTGGTGACTTTGCCGGTCTCTGGGGCGAATGGACTGCTGTTGACGATGAGACCATCACCTTCAACTTCAACTCCTTCGACTCGACATGGAAAGATGACTTCGTCAACCAGTCGGGTCAGGCATTCAACGTCTTCTCGAAGAAAGCATTCGACCAAGAAGGTCTTGATTGGGTTCGAGACAACATTGTTGCAACCGGACCTTTCCAGGTTGAAGAGTGGCTTCGTGACGAGTCATACACCATCGTCAACCGACCTGGTGTTCACTGGCTTCCTGAGCTTGAGCCTAAGACCGAGCGAATTCAGCTCGTTCAGGTTTCAGAGCCAACAACTCGAGCAGCCCTACTTCGCACCGGTGAAGTAGACATGGCCAGCCTTGAGCCGAAAGATGCCGCCAAGTTCGATCTGACTGAGTTCACCCAGACTTCTGCTGGTGGTGCCGTTCAGCTCGGTGTGTTCTTCGCAGGAAACCTGTGGGAAGACGTTTATGCTGGTGGCCCAAATAAGGGTCAGCCTCTGCCGCCGAAGGCAACCTTTGTTCACGACATTCCGTGGATTGGTTCCCCTGGCAAGCACGGTGAGACCGACCTTGAGCAGGCGAAGAACATTCGTCGCGCACTTGCAATCGCAATCGACCGAGACCTCGTAAACGAGACACTCGTTGCTGGTCTTGGTGCTCCTGTTTACGTAACGTACTTCAATGCTGACAGCCCCAACTGGGATGCGAAGTATGAGTACCCCTACGACCCAGATGGTGCTATCGAGCTCATTCTGGCTCAGGAGAACGACTACCAGAAAGGCTCCGCCAGTAAAGACGGGCCTCTGGGCGAATGGGCTTTTGAGATCTCCATCTACGCCGGGCCCGAACTCGGTGGTGGTGGTTCGATCACTGGTGAGGTTGCTGATGCTGTTGCTGGCTTCTGGTCAGACATCGGACTCACGACCTTCTCATTGAAGTTCTCATACCAGACCTTCCGACCTACAGTCGTTGGTCGGGCCAACACTCACCCATGGATCACTTCATGTGACAAGGGTAGGGCGTCGAACCCATGGCACTTCCCGAAGGGCCTTGTACAGACGTCTCTGACACGTGGTGGTTTCAGCTGTGGATTCGAGTCGCCAGTAATTCTGGACCTCTACCAGCAGATGGCCGAGGCACCTGACACTGCAACTGCAACAGCAGCTGCAAACGAGTACCTCGCTTACGTGTACGACCAGAACCTACAGCCTGGTGTTGTAGCCATTCCTGACGCTTTCTACTTCAACAACAACAAGATTAAGTCGTACGTAATGGACAAAGCTGCTGCAAGCAACCTGAACTCGCTCTGGAACCTCGAACTCAAGTAGTTCTTAGTTTCAAAAAACAGTTCTGTTGCATTAGCAGTTGACTGAAAAACAGAGGAGGCTCACCATTCGGTGAGCCTCCTCTCAGTTAACGAGATATTTAGCCCCTTATTTCTCACCTCGGCTACGTTTCTCTATGCCAGTGCAATGTCTGGCTTGTTCACTGCACCAGAGAACCAAAACATAGTCGTTTGCGAAAATACCCCATGACATCACCATATTTTTCAGCAGCATTTTTTGATCTCGATGGGACTTTGATCGATACGGGACCGCCTCATAGAGAAGCCGAGCGTGCCACGCTCAAAGTATTCGGCATCGACGATTTAGCAGAAGACCATCCGACAACGTTCGGCCACGGGGTAATATCTGGTGCTCAAATGGTGGCGGATCACTACAGATTAGAAAGTGCTGATGCAGTACTTTCTGAGTACCTTAGACAGTGGAAGCGAATCGCCTCCGAAGGCATTGAATTGCTACCGGGCGTCGAGGCTGCCGTCAGAGCGATCGCCACCTCAGAAATCAAAGTAGCCCTGGTTACGTCTGGAGAGCGGCCCTATGCCGACGGATTTATCAAGATGGCAGGGCTTGGCAGAGTGTTCGATGGTTCAATAACGCACGACGATGTGTCGAATCTGAAACCGCACCCGGAGCCGTATCTGAAGGGCGCTGAACTGTTGAACGTCGATCCCATCAAGTGCGTGGTGTTCGAAGATTCAATTGCCGGATTCGTGGCAGCCCGTGCTGCGGGTATGACGTGTGTTGGAATCGGCGAGGTCGCGCTGGCAGCAGAGGGTGACGAGGCGCCCGATACGGCAATTGCCACATTTGAGGGCTTCGATATCTCGAACGTCCGACCGCGTTGACCCATTTCTGTGCGACCCGGGCAACAATTCGTTCGATCAGCAGCAGGTACGGAAAACAAAATTCCTAACTGCCCGCGTTGCGTATAGCCTCGATACCGGTTTTCATACCGCCGGGGAAGTTGAAGACTCCGGTGCCTGAAACCAGCGTCGTTGCTCCGGCGTTGATAGCTTCACCTGCCGTGTCGACCTTTATGCCGCCATCAACTGCAATCTCTAGATCGGTTCCTGCTGTACGTGCCATATCTCGCAGTTCTGTGATTTTACGGAGCATCTCAGGCATGAACGGTTGCCCGCCAAAGCCGGGTTCGACTGTCATAACGAGTACTCGTTCGATCAGTGGAAGTATTGGCTGGATCGCTGAGGCTGGAGTGTCGGGCTTGAGCGAAACACCGCCGATCATTCCAGCAGCGCGAGTATCGCAAAGCGAAGCCTCAAGGTCATCACAGGCTTCTGCATGGATCGTGAAAATATCGCCACCTGCGACTGCAAACTCACGCGCATAGCGCGCGGGCTCAACGACCATCATATGCACATCGATCGGTAGCTTTGTGAGAGGTCGAATCGCCTCCAGTACCGGGATACCTATCGTGATGTTGGGTACGAAATTCCCGTCCATCACATCGAAGTGAATCTCATCGGCTCCAGCTTCTTCGATCGCGGTGATTGAATCGGCAAGATGCGCGAAGTCCGCGGCCAGCAGCGAGGGCGAAATTTTGATATGTGGCGACACTTTTCCTCTGCGATCTTTGTTGAGTCGACAACCGGTGTCACACAACTATAGAAAACCGGGTTCAGCCAACCAACCTGGCGGCCAGCGCATCAGGATGGTACGCCATTATCGTGTCAGCACCGGCTCTGGCACTGGCAACCATGTTGTCGAGGTTTTCCATTACATCGGGTCCAGATGCGATGACTCTCTTACCGCCATGATGTGCCGCCTTCACATCTTCGGCACTCATCAGGTATCGAACATAGATCCACGACGAATATGGGTCGGCGATCGCTGCCGGTAGTTCTGCTGCCGTGTTGGCAACAGTAGCGCACTGGAAATCAGCGGAACCTTCGTAGAAGCGTCGACGAACATCGACCGACAGGTGGATGAGGCCAATGCCAACCGTGCTGCCGAGTAATCCCCGTACAGCAAGACCGTCGCAGATCTTTTTGATGCTGCCCGGTTCGAGCGTCTTCATTTCAATAATCAGGCTTGTTTCGGCAGTCCCGTACTGCTTGACGGCATCGAACGTTTCCATCAGAGTCGGGATCTTCTCGCCCGCGAAATCTTCATCCCACCAACTACCGGCATCAAGCTGTTTTACCTCGGCAAGTGTCATATTGGCGACGACCCCATTGCCGTCGGTTGTGCGATCAACGGTATCGTCGTGGAGCACGATGAGTTCGTTGTCCAGCGTTCCTCGTACATCGATCTCGATAGCCATTCCTCGTTCGAGAGCGACCTTGAAGGCGGTGATTGTGTTCTCGGGGAATGTCTCATCGAGACCGCGATGGGCAATGACTATGGTCACTGGGCGACTTTCTGGAGAAGCTCTGCACCGGGGATGCCGGGCAGCGTAGTTGGTGTCGAGTGCCTAAATGCTTGGATGTTGACCGCCGGTGGTCTGAGTAAGAAGCGAGTTCATTGAGTGGTTTCAGCGAGCATCTGCTTTGCTTCTTCGATGGCGGCACGAACACGCTTCGGAGCCGTACCGCCGGGCACATTACGAGCTGCGACGGCAGTATCAAGAGTGATTTCCATCACTCCTTCATCGAATAAATCGGAAACCTCCTGAAAGTCACCTAGCGTTAGCTCACCGAATCCGACATTGTTCTCGATGCATTGCTTCGATAGATCGGAAACGGCGATGTATGCCTCACGGAAGGGCACGCCCTTGCCCACGAGATAGTCGGCAATATCAGTTGCCAGCACGAAGCTCTTTTCAGCAGCCTGCCGCATACGATTGGCATCGACCGTCATTCCCGAAACCATGCCGGCTGCTGCCTCCAGTGCGGTAATCACGGTGTCGGCGGCGTCGAATAGACCCTCTTTGTCTTCCTGTAGATCACGGTTGTAGGTGAGTGGTAGGCCCTTGATAGTTGTCAGCAACGCCACTAACGAGCCGTAGACACGCCCCGTTTTTCCACGAATCAACTCGGCGAAGTCAGGATTGCGTTTTTGCGGCATGATGCTGGAACCGGAGGTGAATTCATCGGATAGCGCAATGAAGCCGAACTCATCTGACGACCATATGACCATTTCTTCTGCAAGACGGGATAGATGGGCCATGGCAAGCGAGGATGCAATCAGGAACTCGACGATAAAGTCGCGGTCGGAGACGGCATCCATTGAGTTACGCGAAATGTCGTTGAAATCTAGCTCATCTGCGACCCATTCGCGGTCGATCGGGTACGGAACACCGGCCAGAGCGCCAGAGCCGAGTGGCATTACGTCGGCCGATTCAGCCGCTTGGGCAAAGCGAGTTGCGTCACGGTCGAACATCTCAAAATAGGCCATAAAGTGATGAGCCAGTACGACCGGTTGGCCACGCTGCATGTGTGTGTACCCCGGCATGACGGTATCGATGTGACTTTCAGCGAGTTCAACCAGTGCGGTTTGCAACGAAACTACGGCTTCGAATGCGCGACTGCATGCGACCTGTGTCCAAAGGCGCGTGTCGGTTGCTACTTGATCGTTGCGAGAACGGGCGGTATGCAGGCGACCAGCAGCATCTCCTATAAGTTCAAAAAGACGCGACTCCACGTTCATATGAATATCTTCGAGTTCTGGGTTCCAGACGAACTCGCCGGTCTCGATTTCAGCTGCGATCGTTGTCAAACCGCCGACGATCTTATCGACATCGGCCGACTCGACAATCCCCTGCCGCCCCAACATGCGGGCATGCGCGATCGAACCCGCGATATCTTCGCGGTACAGGCGACTGTCGTAGTGAACCGACACCGTGAAATCACTGGCGAGTTGGCTCCCACGCGCCGCCGCCGCCGGGTTTTTATTTTCATTGCTGCCGATATTTTGTCTGGTCATAGAATTCGATCTTTAAACTGACGTTGCAGCGTACACAAAAACGTACTGTGCAACATTATCGTTACTAGCGGGAAAAATTCGGATACGGCGTGGTCGGCCCAGACAAAGTGCGCTTATTTCGCCCTACAGGCGATATCCAGAACATCGAGCAATTGTGGGCAATCCACCTACCGCTTCTCGGAGTTGGTTTGTTTTCGAGACTGGGTTCGGGCAGACAGCGAATAGATATCGATGAATCCGGTAGCCGCCTCGTGATCGAACGAGTCGGTCGTCGAGTAGGTAGCCAGATCGAAATCGTACAGCGAGAACGGTGACCGGCGACCAACGACAATGCATGATCCCTTGTGCAGGCGAAGGCGAACATCACCAGATGAGTATTCGTGCGCACTGTCCATGAAAGCCGCGATGTTCGTGCGAAGCTCGGTGAACCAGCGACCGTCGTACACCAGATCGGAGTAGATCGCTGAGAGATTCTCTTTCACACGCTGCTGCTCACGAGACATAGTCGAGGTTTCAAGTGCTTTCAAGGCGGTGTGCAGTACGATCGCCGCGGGGGTTTCGTAAACCTCACGCGACTTGATACCGACGAGCCGGTTTTCGATATGGTCGACTCTACCCACACCATATTCGCCAGCAATGTCGTTGAGTATTGTGATTAGCTCGACACCAGATTTCAGGGATCCGTCTAGAGAGATCGGTAAGCCCTTTTCAAAGCCGACTACTACTTCCACCGGCTCATCAGGTGTTTCGCCAATCGGCTTGGTCCACGAATAGGCGTCTTCGGGCGGCTCTACCCAGGTATCTTCGAGATCTTCTCCTTCGATTGCCTGCCCCCAGAGATTGCGGTCGATCGAATAGACCCGCTGGTCGCTGCCAACCTCACGTAGCTCAAGCCCCGCCTTCTGTGCATACATTTTCTCCTCGTCACGGGTCATGCCCCATTCGCGGGCTGGGGCGATGATTCTAAGAGGTTCACCGTGTGCCGCAAGAGTCATGATTCCAGAATCGAAACGAACCTGGTCATTCCCTTTGCCTGTGCAGCCGTGGGCAACCGCAGTAGCACCGACCTGACGTGCGGCTTCGACCAGCTTTTTCGCCATGAGCGGACGACCGAGAGCAGTTGAAAGTGCGTACACGCCTTCGTACATCGCACCTGCTTTCAGGCCGGGGAATACATATTCATTCACGAACTCGTCCCGAACGTCCCACACCAGAGATTCGATAGCACCTGCCTGAGCGGCTCGCTCTTTCACTCCCACAATTTCTGGTCCAGCGCCCAGATCGACAGTGAGAGTCACAACGTCCATGTTGTAGTTCTCCTGGATCCAGACAGTTGAGATTGTCGAGTCCATGCCCCCGCTGTAAGCGAGAACACACTTTTCTCTGGCCATATCTAAGTTCTATTCCTTGTGAGTAAGGGGTGCCGAGGCACCAACGCCACACGATGCAACCTGACTATTCTCTCGCTAGTTCGGGGCGATGTCATCACAGGATGATATTTATTCCCGGGTTGAGAGCGAGCATTGAGCCTATTCTGAGGTTGATTCAGGATTCTATTTATTATGGCGGCCTCAAGAATTGTGTCTGAACGGAGGATAGCTACGAGGGTATGGTCGTCCTGCATGACAATCAGGCGGTCGTGTCGGTGCGAAACGTTGAGGAGACCTAAGCCTCGATCTTAGCCGGCATCCACTTTTCAGCCCACTCTTGCAGGGCGTTGAATACCGGCGTCAACTCTCGTGCCATCTCGGTCGAGACGTATTCGACAAGCACCGGGCGCCGAGCAGCATCAACTTTTCGCTCGACCATACCGATCTCTTCGAGTTCACCCAATCGCTGCGAGAGCATACGATCGCTGATGCCATCAACGGCCGTACTTATTTCAGAGAATCGAGCAGGTTCGTTCACCAGCGTGGTGATGATCAGGCCTGTCCAGCGTCGCGCAAGAAGTTCCATCGCCGCCTCATAGTGCGGGCACATGTTGGTAGCTGTCTCGTGCATTGTTTTTTGGTCCGTCATGCCGTCAACCCTATACCATTTTGCGCCCACAGGAAGTAGCTAACAAATAGTTAGTAACAGGTATTCTTTCAGATATTCATGATCCGAACAGTTAGTTCGTTGGTCTCAAGCTAGAGTTGCTAAATAATAGTAAGTAGGTATTATAAGTATAGCAATAACGGCAATGATGCTGACGAGGGGCCTCAGGTGTCGGGTGGAGATCGATCTTCGGGTCAGTTTCTGCGCCAGTTTGTTCACAGGTAAAAATCGAAAGAAATGTCCAATGACCAACCAAAAAGTGAAGATACTTGCTATTTCTGGCTCGCTACGTAGTGGCTCGATCAATCGAGCTTTACTGGAGGCTGCCGGGGACGTGGTCTCTGATGAGTTCGATATCGAGATTTATGATGGTGTGGAGAGTCTGCCGTTCTTCAACGAAGATCTAGAAGGTGAGAATCTACCAGATTCGGCCGCTGTTCTGGATAAGGCGATACGAGCTGCCGATGCCGTGTTGATCTCGACTCCTGAATACAACGGGGCGATTCCGGGTGGATTAAAAAATTTGCTCGATTGGGGCTCGCGTCCTGCTGGGAGCAGCGCATTTGGCGGCAAGCCGACCGCGGTAATCGGTGCCAGTCCGGGTCAGTTCGGTGCCGCCAGATCGGTCGGAATGACCACAAGCATTGTCGAGGCTATCGGTGCTGTAACTATCGGTCGAAAATTCACGCTAGGCGGAGCGTTCGAGCGGTTCGACTCAAATGGCGAACTCACTGATGAAATGGCCAGAAAGTCGCTTGAGGACATTCTAGAGGGTCTCGCTTCTGCAGTGCACAACCCCGTTTCAGTTTCGCAGTAGTCAGATAGTGGCTGACACGCCATTGCCAATCGCCGCTTAAGAGAAAAAGCCCCGAGCATGGGAGTGTTCGGGGCTTTTTACTTCACAAGCTATTGCTCGAAGGGCTAGGCCCCGGTTTCTTCAAGTACCTTGTCCAGAATCGCCACAGCCTCATCGATTTCGTCTCGGGTTACGTTTAGAGGTGGCATGAAGCGGATCATGTTGGGTCGAACCGCGTTCATCAACAATCCTGCAGGCAACGCTGCCGTAACTGTTGCGCCAGCGATTTCCTTCGACATCTGAACTGCGATAAGTAGGCCCATCCCTCGGACCTCGGTGATGAAATCGAACTTTTCCGCCAGAGCTTTCAACTTGCCCTGAAAGTACGCTCCTGATTCGTTCGCAAGTTCGGGAATGTTCTCGTCCACGATCACCTTCGCAGCGGCCGATCCAGCAGCGGTCGTCAACGCGTTGCCACCGAATGTCGAGCCGTGGTCACCGGGTTCGAGAACCGAGCAAAACTCCTTGGTTGCGAATGCGCCGAGGGGAGTGCCTGCACCAAGAGCCTTGGCAAGCGTCATCACATCGGGTTCGACCCCCGGAAACTGCTGATAACCAAAAAGCGTTCCGATTCGACCCATTCCCGTCTGAACTTCATCAAGCATGAACAGAATGTTCTTCTCGTGGCAGAAGTCCATGACATTTTTCAAGTAGTTTGGAGAAGGGATATTCACTCCGCCCTCACCCTGGACGGGCTCAAGCAATACCGCACAGGTGCGACCTTCCACATAGGCGTCTTTGATTGCCTGAACGTCGTTGTACGGGACATTTGTGAATCCCGGCATCAGTGGGGTCCACTTTTCCTGGTAGGCAGGCTGGCCAGTGGCAGCCATCATCGCCTGAGTACGCCCGTGGAACGAGTCGAGGGTTGTGATGATCTCATACGCGCCATCGAGTTTTGTCTTGCCCCATTTACGAGCAACTTTGCAAGCGCCCTCATTCGCCTCTGCACCAGAGTTACAGAAGAAGACACGATCCACATCGGAGTTATCTACGATGATCTGGGCAAGAGGAAGCTGCGGAGTCGTGTAGAACAGGTTCGACATCTGCATGATCTTGCCGGCCTGATCGCGGATTGCCCTGGTAACTGCCGGATGGTTGTGTCCGATATTAAGGACTGCCCATCCCGCGGTGAAATCGAGATAGCTCTTGCCGTCGTTATCGAATACTCGGGTACCTTCGCCTCGCACCAGAACAGGAGGCATTCGGTTCACCACCTGCATGTAGTACTTGGATTCGAGGTCCTTGTATTCAGCCGAGCTAGTCATTTTCTTACTCTTTTTCTATAGAGGCACTCATCACAGAGACAAACTGGGATGCTTCCTGCTGCGGAAATTATCGCACCGATGACGATACTTATCGATCACAATCTGTGATTTGCAGAACGTGAACTATATCGCAGTGGGTGTGAGCCTGGGGTGAACGCGTGAATCTCGGACGGGCTATTCTTTTTTACCCGGTTTCCACCCACGCGCTGCTGCTCTGGCGAACAGAAGCAAGGCAAGTCCGATTGCGCTCACCATCGCCGGCCATTCGGCTCCCAGCGGCCATTCGGCATCGATCGCAGCAGATAAGGCGACTATGACGATGAGGCCGACCAGTGCTCCGTGCCCGCTACTTTTCAGCTTTGCGATAACAAGCATGCCCAGTGCGATCCCCGCGGTTCCACCGAGCGGCATAAGAGCGACTACAACACCGGCTCCGCTCGCGAGGCCTGCACCTCCACGAAAACGGTTGAAAACCGGATACCAATGCCCGGCAACCGCGGCCCAGCCAGCTATAAACCACAGACCTTCAGGAACCCCGACTGCCCATGCGACCAGAACCGGAACTGCGCCTTTGAGACCGTCGGCTATAAAAACGGCGGTTCCGATACGTTTGTCGACTTTGCGAAAAACATTCGCTGCACCAGGATTCCCGGTTCCGGTCTCGAAAAGATCAACACCGGCTCGCAGGGTGAATAGCGTTGCGAATGGGATCGAGCCCAGTACATAGCCGAACAACAGCATCGCGACGACGAGACTTGCTGTATCCATGGTGAGTGATCCTGAGTTTCTGACTGACGTTCGGTGTGCAGCTGCGGCTGGACTTGATATCTACGTAATTCGTGTGCCGATGTCTTCGCCACGTGCACAGGCTAGCAATGCCCCTGCGACACGACCGTCGATGATATGCCCTGATCCGAAGACAGATACGGCGTCGGCACATGCTTCGATTTTCGGGATCATCCCCCCGACGGCGATACCACCGGCGATCAGGTCCATTGCCTGCCCGCGAGTCATTCTTGGGATAAGCCTCCTGCGGGCATCGAGGACACCGTCAACGTCTGTCTGGAATATCAGTTGGTCGGCACGTACAGCCCGCGCGATGTGGCCCGCCGACGTGTCGGCATTTACGTTGAGTATCCGCACATCGTCCGACTCGGACGGGTAGAGATGCAAAGCTGTTGGGGCGATTACCGGTATGTTGCCAGAGTTGAGTATGCCTTCTATCGGCGCAGCATTTGCTTTCACAACTTTTCCGACATAACCAAGATCAGGATCCAGAACCTCAGCTTGAAGCAGACCGGCTGACACCCCGGAAATTCCAACCGCGTTAGCTCCACTCGCCTGAAATTCAGCTACCAACTGAGAATTGACGAGCCCTGCCAGTACGGCAACTGCCACATTGAGGGTTGCTTCGTTGGTGCGCCGGAGGCCACGGAAAAACTCAGGCTGGATACCCAGCCTCCCGACCCAATCGCTGATGACTTTCCCGCCGCCATGAACAACTATCGGGCGCGCACCCTGTCTCCACAGTTCGACGATATCGGGAACCGTGCTGTCGCCTTCGCCTAGAGTACTTCCGCCGATCTTGATCACGATGGTGTTACCCGTGATGTCGCGCTGAGTCGAAGTTGTCACCCGGCAACTACTTTCAAACTGGCGCAATGTGGGTGGTGCAGGTTAATGAGCAATAGCTCGACCGCACATGGTTGGCGTAGGCCCTTCACAGCGATGTCCCTTTGAAGACGATTACGTCGTGTAGGCCGAGTTGAAGACCACGTACTCTTCGGTAAGATCGCATCCCCACGCCCGTCCGTAACCGTCGCCAACATTGAGTGCCACTCGAAGCCGCACCTCGTCGCCACCCAGCGCGCTTACCACGCTTTGGACGTTGTACGAGATCGCTTTGCCTTCGGCGACGATCTGAATATCGTTCACATAGCAGTCGATCTTCGATTCATCGAGTGGGATCTGGGCCTTGCCGACCGCCATAAAAATTCGTCCCCAGTTGGGATCACGCCCGTAAACGGCGGTTTTGACGAGCAGAGATGCGGCACATTCGCGTGATGCAAGCAGTGCGTCGTCGTTTGAATGGGCGCCATCAACTGTGACTTCGATAAGTTTGGTCGCACCTTCACCATCCCGGGCGATCTCTATTGCCAGATGCTGACACACCTTGAGAACTGCTTCGGCGAAAGCCTCCGATGCGGCGTCCCCACCAGAGATTTTCGACCCGCCCGCTGCCCCGTTCGCCATCAGTGTCACGGTGTCATTCGTACTCTGATCGCCATCGACATCGATCTGGTTGAACGATAGTTTTACGGCCGCGGAGAGAGTCGCCTGCAGGAATTCAGGGTCAACATTGGCGTCGGTCGTAGTGAATGCGAGCATGGTTGCCATGTTCGGGTGAATCATCCCCGATCCCTTGGATACGCCCCCAACCGTGTGAGTCACACCATCAACGTCAAATGAGACTGCGATTTCTTTGGTGCGCTTGTCGGTCGTGAGAATCGCTCTGGCAAATTCCTCGCCACCATCCTCGGTAGCCTCGATCTGCGGAATGAACTCCCGCATCAATGCCATCGGTATCTCGACGCCGATTACACCCGTAGAGCAGACAAGCGTTTGCTCGGCGGTAACGCCAAGATGTGTTGCAGCAATCTCGGTCATCTCTTGTGCATCGAGTATGCCGTGTTCACCGACTGCAGTGTTCGCACAACCGCTATTCACAACGATCGCATGTACTTGCTTCTCTACGCCAACCCGCGATCTGGAAAGCGTGACGGTTGGAGAAAGAATGCTGTTTTGCGAGAAAGTTCCGGCTACTGCACAGGGACGCTCCGAGTACAGCAGACCGATGTCACGTTTGTCGAGGCCGGGAGTTTTGATCCCTGCGAAGACAGCACCGGCTGAGAAGCCTTTGGCTGAGGTTACGGTGCCGTTCGGCACGGATTCGATAGGGAGTGTCATGGTAATAATTGAATTGGCTCGCTCATGCCAACAGGCAAGGTGGGTATTCAGGCTGACCGAGTACCAACTTTGAAGCGAGTGTCACTAAGTATTTAAAGAGCCTAACGCCATAACATTCACGGTTATTTTTCAGCCTGTCGATGGAAATCAATTACGCGGTTAAACCAGAATGAGACGACAGTTCAAATCAAACTGGGATTATACAGCAGGGAGTTGTGCCAATCAGGCGGCTGAGTCGATGTCCAGATACTCGGACATTTGTCGAACTGCAGCATCGACACTTCGTCCCAGACATGCGAGACGCTCGCGTGAACCACCTCGCTCCTGAGCGACGGCCAGTTCACCGAGGGCTTCAATAAGCTCGCTTGCGATACGGGCTCGAGAATGCGTCCCTGTGATCACGGGTAGTTCCTTCTCCGTTGAGAATCTGAGGATTTCGGCTGCCATTTCTAAAAATCTACCCTGATACGTGTTACCGGTGCGTTGAGGATTCGATGCACGATCTAGGAAGTTTGACCCATCTTCACCATCACCGGAGTGAGGCTTATTGTCACTACGAGTTTCAGACATGCGATAACGCAGTTGGTGCGATGCAACCACATTGCTGTGCGTGAACTCACTACATCGGGTAGGCCGATGACGATGGAAACTGGAGATCAAGGTTGAACGTTGACGAATCGGTATTGAGCTTCGTGCGAACTGCTGGGTACCAGAAATGTCGATCAAGAGCGGCTAGCCTATGACGATGGGCGCAGGCTTATCGATGGTCGGCAGAAAATATTCATGACCGAGGAAGCTCTACAGATAGATTTTCGGCCGCAGCCCCGAGGCATTGCGGTTGTTACCTCTGCGCCGATTTCTTCCATCGCTGAACGTGGCAACTACTCGGCGTTTCAAGATTTGATCGATGGTTACGCATCGTCGTTTGCGAGGGTTCACGTTTTCTCTCCGAGTGGCGAGCCCGTTGTGAAACCTGTCAAAGGGCACAGGGTTTCGTGGCACAGTGGTCCACGCTGGGTATCCCCCACAATCGCTCTGTTTTGGTCGGCGCTGTCATGCCGAGGAGAGCTTCACGGTATCGAGCTTGTCCGTACGTTCGGGGCACGTGCCGGTTTTGTCGGCAGGGCGCTCTCTAAACTTTCGAATTCACCCCACGTATCGTCGCCTGACGACCTTGTTGGTAATTCATGGCGAGGTCGGTCGGGTTGGAATGCCGCACCGATAAAAACCGTGAACAAGCTGGGCTTGCTGAGGGCGGACATGCTTTCGGCAACACATGATTGGGAGCTTGAATTCCTGTCGGAGGCTGAATACGACGGTGATCTACTGCTCGGTAAGACCGGTTTTGCGACAGATATCTATACACCTTTGGACACGACAGATCCCAATAGACATCCGGTCGTTCTGTGGACAGGTTCTATTTCCGGCGAAGACTCAATTTCACTTGTCGAGAAAGCTGCAATTGCGGCGCAGGGTGCTATCAATAACGTCGAGTTCATCGTGGTTGCAGATGGGCAGAGCGCAGAGAAACTAAGGGAAGACGTTATCAAGCACGATCTTCCGATAACGATCACAACACTCGATGGAGTCGAACCGCTGGTCGATCTTATCGAGCGGACGTGGGTCTGTATTACCGAGCCATCTCGTGGACTGCCGCATGGGCTTGCGATGCTTGCTGCATCGGCAGGAGTGCCACTTCTATCACTTGGCGAACTTGAGGAGAGGCACGGATTCAAGAGCCACCTCAACTACGGGGCTGTCGAGCCAGACAACTATCAGGCCGCGGCATACGGGCTACAACTGCTGAGACGCTGGACGACATGGTCGCTTCGGATTGGCTCGGCGGGCCAGAAACTCATCAACGAGGAGTATTCGACCAGAGCTGTTGCCATCAAAGAGGGCGAACAACTCGCACGTATCGCCAGGAACGAAGAACTCGAGCGGGACTCACCTGTCCCGGCAAAAACACTGAAGCCGTATGTTTCACCGGTCGGTATCGAATTCTCAGGCTCGTATACCGATGCTGGCCGGAAAACAGATCAGGCAGAGATAAAGATCGAGGACGACTGGAAGCTTGCGGACGGATTTGATCTGGTGGCTGCTGCCCTTGCAGAGATGTCGAATGGCACAATTACAGTTGAGGCATCACCGGTCGGCGTTTCCGAATCATCTGACGATATGAATCAAAAGACCGTATCGTCCCTACCAGTTGCCGACGATTCGGGTTCAACCACCGAACCCGAGCGTGAGCATGTCAGTGACAACTTGAACCCAGACGCCGTATTGCCATCAGTGGCCGAAAATGACACAGAGTTCCAGCCCGAAGCGGAACCTGAACCGGCGGAACATGGTGATCTAGATCAGGACGCGATCTCGGCATTATTTGCCGCTGAAGCACCCGAGTTGAACTCTGAACCCGACCTTGAACCCAAGACCAATCTTGTCTCGATTCAACTCGACGAACTGGATGAAGATGCGGTGCCGACATCTGATGAATCCGAGGCCTGCACAGAAGATGGCGATGAAGTTTCCGAGGAATCGTCGGACCTCAACTTGCCGGATGTCAAAATTGTTCAGTTAAATAGCTCTGACGAAGTGGAAGATGAATCGTACTCAGATGATCTCGACGAGGTAGATGTTGATCCAGATTTAATTGCATCCATTCTCGAAGGAAAAGATGTCGATCCGGCAGCCTGAATCGAGCAGTGATCGAACTGGTTGCATCTCCGGTGCATCTAAGAAAATAGACAACCGACACGCATCGGCCAGGTTTCATTTACTCGAATGCTGACACTTATGAAGCAGAGTTCCTATCGACACAAATGCCGGGTGCTTCTAAGCTAGCCAAAAGTGAACCGCGTCGGGGCAACATCCGAATCAGCGGGTGAGGACATATGAGCGAATTCAAGCAAGTTGACGTATTGATAGTTGGACAGGGCGCTGCAGCGTTTGCAGCAGGGCTGTATTCATCGCGCTATCAGGTGGAAACACTGATAGCTAGCGAGCAGTTCGGCGGCGAAACTGCGATTGGCGGGACGATAGAGAACTACCCCGGCCAGCCTGATATCGACGGATTCGACTTGATGATGAAGTTCAAAGAGCAGGTCGACAAACTTGGGACCCCGACGGCCTACTCAAACTTGAAATCGGTTGAGAAGAATGGAGACGTCTACAGGGCAGTTCTGGACGACGGGACTGAGATCGACGCAATATCGATAATTCTTGCAGTGGGGCGCGAGCGAAGAAAACTGCACCTGCCGAAAGAGGAAGAGTGGACCGGGAACGGCGTTTCGTACTGCTCGACGTGTGACGCCCCTCTTTACCGGAACAAGAAGGCGGCAGCAGTTGTCGGTGGTGGAAACGCAGCGGTCGAGGGTGCGGTGCTTCTCGCGAAGTATGCTGAGACTGTCTACCTGATCTACCGTCGAGATCAGCTTACCCGCCCGGAGCCGATTCTTCTCAAGGTGCTGAACCAGACTGAGAATGTGAAGATCCTGTACAGCACGGAAGTCACGGAACTACTTGGATCTGACGAGGCAGGACTGACAGGTATTCGCCTCAGCATGCCGTGGGAAGGTCAGGATGAGCTGACAATAGACGGCCTGTTCATTGAAGCGGGCGCTGATCCTCGTCTCGAAATACCGAACCAGCTCGGGCTTGAGATCAATCCTGATACTGGGGAGGTCCATGTCGACAGAGGGCTGAATACGTCGGTGGAAGGAATTTACGCGGCAGGCGACCTAACCGATGGGACGGAACTAAAGCAGACCATCACAGCGGCTGCTCAGGGTGCGATTGCAGCCCTTTCTGCCTACCAACATGTCATGGAAGTGAAATCCGACTGGCGAGAAGCTGAGGCATCGACCCCTGCAGGCGTCACCGGCGGTTAGATGGCGATGGCGGAGAGAGCCGCTTTCGCTAACGCTTTTTACATGTATAGAGTTTGGTGATCGGGCGAGGCAGGCTTTTGTGCGAGGTTTGAACACCTGAGTGGCGCTTGATGCCCGCGCTTGCCGAGGAAGCAACAGACCGCCGTACCTGCGGTAATACTGACCGCTGCGGCGACCAGACCTTTTACACCAACCCGGTTCTCCGGAGGATGTCACCGGCGATCAGGAAGCATCCGGCATGGAATCCGATAACACTCAGCCCCGTACCCTGCGCAGCGTATCCGGCTGGATAAAGACCGGGTATGTCGACTGATTCGAACGTCGCCTGATCAACAACCATCTGGTTTATTTGAAAGCGAAAATTGTCGCGTTTCGCGTGGAATGTCAGTTCACCGAACGAATTTAGTAGCTGGTAATCGGGATCACCGCCGATCTCAATGACAGCATGGTCGATCTGAATTTGCGTCACTCCTTCAGGTGTCGTGATCGAAACGAGTCCACCAGATTCGAATGCAGTGACCTTTGAGCCGTACAACAGCCCCATACGTGCCTGATCGCCGGTAAGGATTTCACCCCAGCGTCGATAGTAAGGAAGATGTTGTGAGTCGTTGATTAGCTTGAGGTGAACATCGGCTTGCTGGCGCATTACGTAGACGACCGTGTGGCCGACATCGTGAAGCTCCTGAGCTGCCCAGTCTGCAGATCTCCCTCCGCCGATCACGAGTACCCGGTCACCGGGATAGTCGTCCGGATGGGTGTAGGCATCTGAGACGTAGTCCTGATCGATTCCCTGTGCATCGAGTTTTCTCAGTGCCGATCGTGGGCCGACCCCAAAGACGACGTAGTCGCACGAGTATGTGGTAGGGGCTTCAGAATTTTGATCGATGGAACTGACGATGAATCTGGCATCGTTGTCGTCATCTGCAGGTTCGATACTCGTGACCCTGATACCGGTACGAATATGATCGTTGAGGCCAAGCTCTTCGGCGTACGCCTGGTAGTAGGGAACCAGATCGTCTCGATGAACCAGTGCGTTTAGATCACGGTTCCTGCCTGTCTGTTTAAAGAATCTGCCGATCGGATAGTGTGCGAGTTCCATCCAGTGAGCAGGACCGAGAGTCATCTGCTCCCGTGGCACGTTATTCCACAACCCGCCCGGGCCGTCTGTGGTGAGCATGAGCCAGTCGGCCCGCCGATGCTTGCTGAACTTCAGGGTCCACTCGTCAGGCGGAATGGCGTCCTGAATAGGATGATGACGCATGCGGAAGAATTCGATCGGGCGATGGCGACGCTTGAGTAGCTCGTGGGGATCAAATGCGAGTGGATTGTTTTCGTGCTGCTGCGCGAACTGTTGTACTTCCTGCGACGGAAAACTGTAGCCGCCTACGAAATGTGGGTGCCACCCTTCAAGCGTTGCGGCGACACCAAGCCCGCCGGGGCCACCCCCGACAATGATCACGCTGTGGTGTTCCACTAAATTCAAGCCCTCTCGATTCCAGACGACCCGCATGCCCGCCAGATGCTATTACCGGAGGATGAAGTTCAGGATAATTTTATTCAACGACCAATTCCGTAGACAACCCTGCGATGAATCGTGCGAGATCCATCGCAGGGTTCCGCTCCTATGAGCGGTGGAATGTGACCATCTTCAACTCGGTCATTTCTTCAACAGCGTAGCGAGGGCCTTCCTTGCCCATTCCGCTGTCCTTCAAGCCTCCGTAAGGCATCAGGTCGGCTCTGAACTGCGTGCCGCCGTTGATGTTCAGATTGCCTGATTCGACCTCAAGCGCAAATTTCAGTGCGTTGTCGATGTTCTCGGTGAAGATCGCCGCCGATAGCCCGTACCGAGTATCGTTTGCAAACTCGATCGCCTCGTCAATATCCGACACCGGTGTTACTCCCACCGCGGGGCCGAACAACTCCTGGCGAGAAATTCGCATGTCACGGCCTACGTCGGCAAGAACTGCGGGTTGCATCACAGCACCGGCTCGCCCACCACCAACCAGCACTCTGGCACCGGCACCAGCGGCTTCATGAATCCAGCTTTCGACGCGCTCGGCATCACTTTCTCTGACCATAGGGCCAACCGCTTCCTTCATTGGGTCACCGGCAGAGAGTGCTTCGACCTTAGGCGTGAGAATGTCGAGATAGTCACTGTAGA
>JAJRZP010000024.1 GCA_024275195.1 Chloroflexota bacterium
CGTCCTCCTGGCGATTATCGGAATCGGGGTAGGTCTGCCACTCGGAATACTTCTGGCACTCGGCCGCGCAAGTTCGCTCCCGGTACTGAAAGGTGTCTGCACTGCGATCATCGAGATAACCCGTGGCGGGCCGCTCGTTGCCTGGTTGTTCATTTCACGGTTCGTTTTGCCTGAGTTTATCCCTGACGGTTTGGCGCCAGATCCGATCATCAGCGCCATGATAATAGTGAGCTTGTTTACAGGAGCCTATGTTGCCGAAATCGTTCGAGGCGGCCTCCAATCGGTAGATCCCGGACAGGCAGAAGCGGCCCACGCTCTGGGACTAAATTCGCTACACATCACCATGTTTATCGTATTGCCTCAAGCGATAAAGGCAGTAATACCAGCCCTGATCGGCCAGATGATCGCGCTTTGGAAAGACACGACGCTATTCTCGATATTGAGCTTTACTGACGCTCTGGGCGGTGCTCAAGCGGCGATCTCTCAACCTGCTTTCATCGGAAGGCAGCAAGAGGCACTGTTGTTTATCGCGTTGTTGTTCTGGAGCGGATCACTTGGCATGTCGAGACTCAGTCAGCGCTTTGAACGAGCGCTTGGAATAGGGGTGAGATGATGGCTACGGCAAGCACCGTTGAATCTGGGACACCGATAATCGTCTGCAAAGACGTGACGGTCTCTTTCGGTGATTTTCAGGCGCTCAAAGGAATATCAACCCAGGTCAACGAGGGTGAAGTAGTAGTGATTCTCGGGCCATCGGGCTCAGGGAAGTCGACTTTCATCAGGACGATCAACCGACTCGAAGAACATGACGGCGGAACGATTGTTGTGGATGGTATCGAACTGAACGATGATGTTCACAGCCTGGAGCAAATACGTGCCGAGGTTGGCATGGTGTTCCAGCAGTTCAACCTGTTCCCGCACCTCACAGTAAAGCGGAACATTACCCTGGCGCCGCAAAAGGTCCGTGGCCTACCGAAAAAAGAGGCCGACACACTGGCGATGGAACTGCTCGAACGGGTAGGCATTCCTGAACAGGCTGACAAGTTCCCAACCCAACTCTCGGGTGGGCAGCAGCAACGCGTGGCGATCGCCAGGGCGCTGGCGATGCAGCCGAAGATAATGTTGTTTGATGAACCGACCTCGGCACTTGATCCAGAAATGATCAAAGAAGTGCTGGACGTAATGGCCGAACTGGCTGAATCGGGAATGACGATGATGATCGTGACTCACGAAATGGGATTCGCCCGAGAAGTAGCCGACAGATTTCTTTTCATGGACAGCGGTGAGGTAGTTGAAGAGGGCACTCCCGAGCATTTCTTCACGAATCCTCAGGAAGATCGAACAAAGTTGTTCCTGTCACAGATTCTTTAGGCTTTCCCGTTCGCCGAAATCCAGTGGTGCATTAACTCCCAGAGGAATCAGATCACATGAGTACTAACTTCTGCTGCGGGGGGTGGCTTTACGCCGTGGACTGAGGAGACGGAAAATCGTCATGGCGAACACGATGAGCCCGATCGAATAGTAGAAGAGTTGGCCCGGTGCGGTCGGTGTGTCGGTTCCTGCCAGAATGCTGTGAACCAGTGCAAAAATCAGAAGCGGGAAATTGAGGATGTGAATCCACCGCCATACTCTTTTGCCGATCCATTTTTTTACATCGAAGCTGAACACGATGGCGAGAACCATGTAGGTCGCCACGATTCCGAGTGCGACAGGCACAGGACGGTAGTCAGACATTCCGGGAATCAGAACATCTGATAGTCCAAACTCGATGTACTGATCGGCAAGAAGCCCGATGACGTGAACAGCCAGAGCGATGATTGTCAGGTAACCGGATACTCGGTGTACTTCGTACACATCAGCGGCCGGAAGCCATGATTTTACCGACTTGGTAGAGCCCAATATTCCGACTGCCATCGACAGAACCATGAACGACAGTGCCACGAACCCGGAGGCTCTGGCAACGTACCATGCCGTCTGTCCGCCGACCATGAATAGCGCGATTGTCAGAACAGAAAGACCGATTGCGATGATTTTCAAATTCACGATTATGCAACCTCGCCGCAGTGTGGACGATCGGTAGTGTAGGTCTGTATAGACGGCCAACCTTCCGAAACAAAAACCGAGCCGTCGGTCCGGATGAGTCTGCCCTCGGTTTCCGTCTGTTTGAGCAGATCTACTCCGAATGTTTCTCCTGATACAACTATCGACTTTGCGACTACTTCAGCCAGTTCAGTTGAGTTCGCAACGATCGATGCCGCAACGACACCGCTGCAACTAGGTCGTCCTGTACTCGGTTCGATGATGTGATGTTGCCTGGTATTTCCAGAAAGCCAGGTTCGCTTCAAGCTAGAGGACGTAGCGACAGCGCCATCTTGGAGGCGAATCACATCAGAAAGCAGTCCGGTCGCCGGATCATCAACTCCGATAATCCAACCGTCACTATCTATCGCAACTCCACCGGCTCGAATGTCGCCGCCGGCATCGATTACCCAGCCTTCGCAAGACGAACGAAGCCGGTCAGACGCCAGATCCGTGACCCATCCCTTCACAATGCCACCGAGATCAATTGATGCCGTGGTACGAACACTTTTTGTTGCCTCGTCGATTTCGAGCACCTCGGCCAGCCGCGGCACTCTCGAAACGTCATGTGGCAAGCGGTCCGGATGGGAATCCAGCAACTCGAATGACTTCGAGTATCCTGCGGCTATCAGCGTGTCAAGAATTGCCGGATTAAAGGCTCCCAGCGTTAGAACGGAATATCGCATGGCACTCTGGAGTATCTTCAGCATCTCATCCGTAGCTGGCGTCAGAACGCCTGATGTGTTCAATTTACCGAGTTCGCTGGAGAGCAAAAATCGGCTGAATTTTTGTTCAGCATTATTGAACAGCTTCTGGACAAACTCGAATTCTGGTTTAGTACCGTTTCCGGCTGCCAGTATGGTGATCTGTGTGTTCATCGCCGAGAACGTGAACTTCTCAAACAGGGGCTGCATGTCAGGAAGCCCTCGTCCGCACAGGTGGGAACGGAACGACCACATACTGAGGGCTGGCCGGGCTGTTGGAGACAATCTGGAGGTTCGATTGAACCTCCTTGGATCCCTGCTGCGACTCTGCGAATGCAAGCTGTTGTGGTGCGGTCTCTGGCCTGGTTTCAACAACGAGAATCTCGTCTTCGTCCGAAAACGTTGAGTTCGATGTCCCGCTGACTGCCGCAAATACCGCAGCGAAAATTGCTGCAGCACTCACGACAAGTGTTTCGCGAATACGTTTCGTCCGGTTTTTTGCGTCACCTGGACTAGTCATCGTCATCGTCCTCGTGGTCGTCGTCTGAATCTCGTACGACTAACTGACGTGACGATCGATCATCATCGGTGGCGCCTCTGCGAATCTCGTAACGGTCGTGATCGTCGTCGTCATCATCTGAATCGAAGGTTGCCAATCGATCCCACCAGCGCCTCTCGTCATCATCATCGTCGTCATACTCGTCATACTCGTCATGATCGTCGCGATAGTCGTCGTAATCGTCGTCGTCTTCATAGCGAGCTGAGCCTGCTGATGTGGTTCCCGGTGCGGGAGCAAGCGATCCGTCTGGATAAACGTAAATCGGTTCCGACGGTGAAGTTTCGTCAGCCGGGATCGACTGTCGGTTGTCATCACCGCTGTCGAGTGAACCATCGACAACCACTTCATCGATCGTCTGGATATCGACTGAAGAATTGCTGGCAGCTTCACTGGTGTCGTCTGCGAAAACGCTTCCAGAGCGTTCGAACTGAAGTAGCGTAAACACGCTCAGTACTACTGCAATTGCCAGCCCAAGTGAAATTGTGATTCGAGTTCTCAATGTGTGCCTCCATGGACATCTATGCTGAATTTCCGATCGAACTCTGCCAATGATTCCTGAACTCAATTAGAGACACATGTGAGACTCATTGGAAAATTCCAATGAAGATCGGCCGGGATGATGAGATGATAGAAATGCCATGCGAGTACTACTAATTGAGGATGACGCCAAACTTTCAGAGACGATTCGCCGCGTTCTGGAGCAGGAGAATCACAAGATCGCACTTGCGAGTACGGGTCCAGATGGACTGGCATTCGGAGTGACTGGTGAGTTCGATGTGATAATTCTCGACGTCATGCTTCCCGGCCTCGACGGAAACTCCGTGTGTCGAAGCATGCGCGCTGCTGGGGTCCAGACGCCCGTGCTGATGCTCACTGCACTCGCCGATGTGGACAGAAGAGTTGAAGGTCTTGAATCGGGAGCCGACGACTATCTTCCGAAACCGTTCGCTTTCAAAGAACTGTTGGCACGCCTGAATGCTTTGCATCGGCGATCGAGCGTGACCGGTGAAGACAACGACATGATGGTTGTTGAAGATCTGGAGTTGAACCTGAGGAGCCACCGCGCTTCGAGGTCTGGGCAGAACATTGAACTGACGGCGACAGAGTTCAAGCTTCTTGAGTACTTGATGCGTAATTCAGGTCAGGTAATGACCAGAGGCAAGCTGCTGGACGCTGTTTGGGGGCTCGACTACGACGGGGAATCGAACGTTGTCGACACATATATCCACTACTTGCGCCGAAAGATCGATGGTATTAGCCCGGCTTTGATTCAGACTATCCGCGGTGTCGGTTACTCGATTCGCAGGGAACCATAATGTTCAATCTTGCGCTGCGAAAATTAGTTCTGATCAATGCCGGGACTGTCTCCGCTGCCATAGTGCTGCTGTTGTTCACAGCGTTTTTTCTAATCAGATCAAACTTGGAACATAGAGCATATGGCGCGCTGGAAGATTACGCACGAACGATCGCTGCATCCGATCTTGATCACCTGTTCGAGGACGACGAAGAAGAGGAAGACGAGTACGTCAATCTTCTCAGGATTGATGCTGCTACTTTCTGGGTCGTATCGGCAAACGGAACGGTGCTTCTCTCCTCCGGTAATTTTTCTGATTCGTCGGTGGCAAGTCTGGATGATGCTGTTGCAGCCATATCGGGAGATATCCAGAAATCGATTGTGACCGGTGACTCTGGCAAGCTCAGGGTTGTCAGTGTTGCCACCGAGTCGCTGCCATCCGAATACATCGTGCAGGTTGCCGAGTCCGACACGGTTGGCCCTGAGTTAAATTCGATCATCTGGTCGTTGGTGGTTGCTGGAGCAGTTGGGTTGGCGCTGGCGGTGGTTGCCGGTTATGTAGTTGCGGCCAGAACGCTGCGACCGATTCAGAAGGCGTTCGATCTCCAGAGAGATTTCGTCTCCGGCGCATCCCACGAACTCCAGACACCCATCACAGTGGTTCAGGCCAATGCTGATGCGGTGCAACGTCTCGTCGACAATCTTGGTGATGAAGACACCCGGTTGCTGGAGGATATCCAGTTGGAAAGCGAGTTTCTCGGACAGCTTGTTCGCCGTCTCGCGGAGCTAGCCCGGCTTCAGGACGATTTCAATATCCCGATCGAGCCAGTTGATGTCTCTGTGCTATGCAGTGACCTTGCGAGATCGATGGACCTCCTCGCTCAAAAGGCCAACGTGAGTGTAAGTGCTCGGGTAACTGGCGAGACGGTTGTGGCGCGGGCCGACCGAGTAATGCTTCGTCAGGTATTGCAATCGCTGATAGAAAACGCCCTCAAATACGCGGGAAATGGCTCCGCAGTCGAACTAATCGCAACAGCGAACGGAACCGAATGTGAACTCCTGATTCGAGATAACGGAGTGGGAATCCCGGTGGAGCATCTGGCGCATGTTACCGAACGTTTTTATCGGGTGGACAAGGCGAGGAGCCGTAGCTCAGGAAGCTCCGGGCTGGGACTCGCTATGGCTCAGGAGGCGATCTCGACTATGGGTGGAACCTTGACTGTCGAATCCACTGATGGCTCGGGTACGACGGTGCGCATTCGACTTCCGGCCGGCTAACTCTTGAAAACCGATTCTGGGATGTCTCGCTCGATCAGGAGCCGACGTACCCGCTTCATGATCGCGTCGGCGATTCTATGCCCCGCCTGATCGGCCTTGATGACGCACCATCTGGAATCAGCTTTCGACATTTCGAGATAGCCTTTCCGAATATTCTGGTGGAACTTCAACGGTTGCTCTTCGAAACGGCGTTGTCCCTCATCGTCGATACGCGGAACGTTCGATCCGTCGACGGTGCCGAACAAATCGGGTTCGTTCGAGACACGGGCAAGGCTAACTTTTGGATCGAGGTCCAGCAGCACAGTAAGGTGAGGGGTAAAACCGGCGGTGGCTATGTTGTTCAATTGCGTGATCGTCTCGAGATCGCCCCCGCGTGCGTAGCCTTGATATGCGAGTGTGGAGTCGGTGTATCGATCGAGGACAACTACTTTTCCTCTGTCGAGGGCGGGTCGAACGGTCTCGAACATTAGTTGGGCACGGGCGGCTTCGAAGAGAAGGGTTTCGGCGAGTGGCGAGGACGAGTTCGCCCGTTTAATCCAGCGGCGAACGTTATTCCCGAGATCGGAGCTACCCGGTTCTTGCGCCATAATCGTGT
The DNA here is from genome assembly GCA_024275195.1 of Chloroflexota bacterium. Lineage (GTDB taxonomy): Bacteria > Chloroflexota > Dehalococcoidia > Lucifugimonadales > Lucifugimonadaceae > Lucifugimonas. The sequence continues at coordinate 6,510 of JAJRZP010000024.1, forward strand.
CGATTCCAAAGCTTTGCAGCTTGTGAAATAGACGTTCCGCCTGAGTGGATTTACCGACGCCTTCACCACCTTCGAATGTGATCAGGAGTCCATCTTTGACGGTTCGCTTTTTCAATCGATCGCCATCGGCACCAAAGTCCAATGCGCTCTGCTCTTTAGCAGTCAACTTTCAATCCTCATGCTTGCTGTAGTTGAGGCGACACATTACCTCACCGAAATAAACTGAACCCTATCGTCTGCGGCGGCGGATTACAACGCGCCGTGACGGCTCTCTGCCCATACTCGCCGAGCCAAGATTATTCCGGGCTGCCAGGCCGTGTTGCAGCCTGCGAACGTATGGCGGCTGCGCCATCAGTTCAACGCGCTGCTCGCCAGAGACGATACGGCTGATCGCAGCCTCTGTTTCTTTCAGCGCCTCACGTGATCGACCGCTATGGTTGTGATCCTCATAATCAGTGTTTTCGAGAGTTCCAGCACGCACCTTTTCCTGGCTGAACCGCTTCAAGAACTGTCTGATTTGTTCTTTCGTACCACGCCGAAGCACATGGACCATCACACCATCTCGCTCGGCTCTTCGCACGGCAGTTGGGCGTCGGCTGTAGTGTGATTTTGTCGTAACAAATATCTCGCCTGCATCTGCGAAATCGACAACTTGCACAGGTGCGTTTGTTTCCTCGATGACATCTGTAATCGCACTCTTCGGAATACCAAATGGGAAGACTTTGGTTACCACCTGCCTGGGTGGCTCTGCCGGTTCGTCGTACTGAGTTAAATCGAGTTCAGACCGACCATTTCCATTGCGAGGCGGGCGTTCCAATCGGTCGCGATCTCGGCTACGCACTGATCGCCGACGCCCGACATCGCTTACTTCGAACGGTGCCGGTACGAACTCAGATTCGGTTCCCGGGATCTCTTCGACCTCAGTCTCGACTCGTCCGTCTGGCTGGAGGCGGCGTGCCTCCTGCGGGATAGATATTCCCCGGAGCATCCGGTCGACCGCAGTCCCAACCTCGGGGTGAATTGCGACGGCATTGCGTTCACGAATTTCAACCACGATGTCGAAGGTCGGGTCGTGCTTACGTTCCAAAACGGTTTTCTGAGTGCGACGTCGGCGCGCTTCGATGTCACCCAGAGTTACGGTCTGCTGCCCACCAACGAGGTCGGCAAGAGTCGGGTTGGATATAACGTTTGCAAGAGTGTTCCCGTGGGCGGTGGCAACGAGTTGAACTCCACGTTCGGCGATAGTCCGAGCAGCGAGTGCTTCCAGTTCGGTACTCATCTCGTCGATCACGATTACCTCTGGCATGTGATTTTCAACGGCCTCAATCATCACGTTGTGTTGAAGGCTGGTGTTCGCCACCTGCATCCGGCGGGCGCGTCCGATGGCCGGATGTGGCACATCGCCGTCACCTGCAATTTCGTTGGAAGTGTCAACGACGACGACCCGCTTCCCGGCTTCGTCGGCCAATACGCGAGCAGTTTCTCTAAGGATTGTGGTTTTACCAACTCCTGGCCGACCGAGAATCAAGACACTCTTGCCAGATCGTATTAAATCTTCGATAAGGCGAACTGACCCGTACACGGCGCGACCCACCCTACAGGTGAGTCCAACAGGCTCTCCTGCACGGTTACGCATGACAGAAATACGGTGGAGCGTACGCTCGATTCCTGCACGATTGTCGTCACCAAAATGACCGACGTGATCAACAACCTGTGCTATCTGCTCTCGTGAGACTTCGATTTCACTGAGCGAGACCTGGTCGATGGAGAATCGCGCTTCGGGGTTTCTGCCGAGATCGAGAACAACCTCGACGAGATCCCCGATATCTTTTCGCGCCCTGAGCGAATCGGCGATTTCGTCGGGAAAAATTCCTATGAATGCTTCAAGATCGTCCACGACCTGTGCGTTCGGGTCTGCCAGTTCGAACCTCTTTACCGTGTTGTTATTTTCTGTAAGTTGATATTACTTCTAACTGATTGCTGCAAACGCCCTGTGTGCTTCCGTAACAGTCTGGGCCAGTGGTTTTACCATCACCTCATACTGCGCCTGTTCCGTGAAGCCAATTGTTGCCAGCAAGTGCGCCAGGGCCGGTCGAAAATCAGGAACGGCTGTTGCTGCCTGAACATCTTTGCCCCCGGCAAGTGCGGCTGCGACGAGACCTGGTAACTCAGCACCTGCATCGGTCGCCCAGTTGAGGTTGAACATGCGGACTGAGCGTGTTGAGTTGCGTTGAATGTGGGCGCCGATCTCGCCTGTGGGTAAATCGAGAACCCATTCTGTTGCCTTGCGACCAAGTCGCTCTGAACCGGCCAGCCAATCCTGAGACGTCTGACCCGACTTCATGCGCACCACCACAGGTGTTGTGAGGTTGTGCATTCGAAACAGCGCCACATCATCAGTTTTTGCTCTGGGTCGAAGCTGAATAGAGTGATCGGGTATTCCCAATCTGGTCAGTGCTGTACTTGCGGCATCACAGTGGTAGACCGTCTCGCGGTAGATCGTCGCGTACCCGGCTTTTCGTGCATCGTCGTACACAGCGCTGTTTGCCGGGACTCTCACAAATATTCGCTGCGCACCGGCGCCACCAGCCGGGATTGCGATCTGCTCAAGGAGATCAAGTGCCAGTTCAGTTTTGGAGTTGCGGAGGTAAAGCTCTCCGACTTCCCACGCCTGTGGCCCTGAGCGAGGCCCGGCGCGGAGTACGCCATCGATTCGACCACGACGGGCTTCGACCCAGCAGTTCTGCCAGGCACGCGGCGACAGAGCGATACTCGCGTATTTGACGGTTGGAAATCCGCCGGGCCCACCACGTAGTGCGCCTGTCAGAGTGCACGTTTCTCCCTGACCCGACGACTGGCTGAACTGCAGCAGTCCGGGCGAATCTGTTGGGTGCAGGTGGCGGATCATACCGTACTCGGGGTTTCCTCCGTTAGATGGTGTAAGGAGGCCCGGCGAGATGCGTCGGTGCGTGCCTCTTCAGCCAATTGTACGAAGAGGGTGTGTAATCGGGTGTCTTCAGTAAGTTCTGGATGGAACGAAGTTGCCAACACCCGTCCACTCTTCACGGCGACAGCCTGCTCTGGGCGACCATCATCCGTTGCTGGGATTACAGCCAGAGTTTCTACATCGTCGCCGGTGTCCTGAACAATGGGCGCCCTGATGAAGACCGCCCGCATCGGAGCGCCGTCCATGCCATCGATCTCAAGTTCGGCCTCGAAACTGTCGACCTGCCGCCCGAAATAATTCCGAGCCACTCCAATATCGATCAGGTTTAGAGGAGTTGGGTACGGGTCGGCAAGGTCGCGGGCGATCACGATCATACCGGCACATGTACCCCAGAGTGCCATCCCTGAATCGACGTGACGATGTAGCTCGTCAATGAATCCGAACATTCCGAGCAGCTTAACGATGGTCGTGCTTTCACCACCGGGGATGATCAGGCCATCGATTTCGGAAAGCTGTTCCACTTTCCGAACTTCGACAGCACAGATCCCGATTTCACCAAGCATGTGTATGTGCTCGGCGAAATCGCCCTGTAGCGCAAGCACGCCGATTTTAGGTTGACCCGAAGTATCGGCAACTCCGTTCACCTGGCCTACCAACCGCGGGTCTGAAGTTGCTGCTCTTCAGGAATCTTGTTCGCTTCGATCCCGGGCATGGCGTCACCGAGTCCGCGAGATATCTCGGCAAGCATGTCCGGGTCATTGAAGTGGGTTGTCGCCCGCACGATGGCATCGGCCATCTTCGCCGGGTTGTCGCTCTTGAAGATTCCTGAACCAACGAACACTCCCTCAACACCGATCTGCATAAGCAGCGCAGCATCGGCTGGAGTTGCGATTCCGCCAGCGGCGAAGTTCACAACCGGAAGTTTGCCAGTGCGTGCTACTTCAACGACCAGCTCGTAAGGAGCCTGATAGTCGCGGGCAAGTGACATGAGTTCTTCCGTGGGGGCGTTCTGGATTGTTCGAATGTCTGCCAGAATCTGACGGGCGTGCGTCACAGCGTGAACGATATCGCCAGTGCCGGCTTCGCCCTTCGTGCGGATCATCGCCGCGCCTTCACCGATTCTACGTAGTGCCTCACCGATGTTGCGCGCACCACAGACGTAAGGCATTTTGTACTGCCATTTATCGATGTGATATTCGTTGTCGGCAGGAGTAAGAACTTCCGATTCATCACAGTAGTCAACTCCGAGTGCCTCAAGGATCTGAGCCTCGACAAAGTGACCGATTCGTGCTTTTGCCATTACTGGAATAGATACGGTGTCGATGATGCCTGATATGAGATCGGGATCTGACATTCGTGCGACTCCACCGTCACGACGGATGTCTGAAGGGACACGTTCGAGTGCCATTACTGCCACGGCACCGGCATCTTCAGCGACTTTCGCCTGATCAGGGGTTACGACATCCATGATGACGCCGCCCTTGAGCATCTGAGCTAGTCCACCTTTTACCCGCCAGTCACCGACTTCGGGTTTCGACATTTCTTTCCAGCGCTGTGCGCCCGACGTGCCGTTGCCACTTACTTTTGCAGTAGGAGATGTTGCCATTGTTGTATGGTCCTTCCGGCTTTTGAAAATCGATCCTGAGTGTTGCACCCGATCGAATTGAAATGTGATCGCGACACCGAACCCGCGCCACATCTTTGCGTCATCTCGACGCATTACCCGAAATTATACGCCCTCGTACTGACGAAGGCCGACTTTTGAGATGGACTCAACGTTGCAATGGTGCCCTTGTCGATTGAGTAGCAGCGACGTAGTGAGCGCGAGGCATGCAACCAGTTCAGCCCACACAAGCTGGCTACTAAATGCCCTTTTCGACCATGAAGTTGGCGAGGTCGGCGGTTCGTGATGAGTAGCCCCATTCGTTGTCGTACCACCCAACGACCTTTACGAATCCAGTACCAACGGCTGAGGTCGCAAGTGAGTCGATGGTGCAGGAGTTCGGGTTACCGATGTAGTCGACTGAAACCAGCGGTTCGTCGGAGTAGCCGAGGATACCGTGGAGGCCTTCGCTCCTTGACGCCTCTTTGTACGCTTCGTTCACATCAGTGAGCGAAGCCTTGCTCTCCAACTTCACCGTGAGATCAGTAACCGAGCCAGTAATGACTGGAACACGGTACGCCATCCCGTCGATCTTACCTGCGAGTTCTGGAATAACCAGGGTCACGGCTTTCGCCGCTCCGGTGGTGGTGGGAATGATGCTGTTCGCCGCAGCACGAGCCCGGCGGAGATCGCTATGTACCTGATCGAGAATTTTCTGGTCGTTAGTGTAGGCGTGGATCGTCGACATCAATGCACTTACAATGCCGAAGCTGTCGTGCAGAACCTTTGCCATGGGAGCCACACAGTTGGTCGTGCACGAGGCATTCGAAACAACGTTGTGTGCTGAAGGTTCGTACTGGCTATCGTTGACACCAAGAACGATCGTCAGATCTTCGTTTTTAGCGGGAGCCGAGATGATGACTTTCTTAGCCCCGCCGTTGAGGTGACCGGCGGCTTTCGTGGCGTCGGTGAAGAACCCGGTCGATTCAATCACGATGTCGACACCAACATCACCCCACTTGATCTGCGAAGGATCACGTTCTGAGAACGACTTGATGGTTCGTCCGTCGATACTCAGCGCACCATCTTTTTCCTCGACAGTGCCCGAGTAGCGGCCGTAAGTCGAGTCGAACTTGAACAGATGAGCATTGGTCGCCGCATCACCAAGATCGTTGATGGCAACTACTTCGAGCGTGTCGCCATGTCGTTCGGAGATGGTTCGGAATACCTGCCGTCCGATTCGTCCAAACCCGTTGATTCCAACCTTCGTTTTTGCCATTTGTGTTTGCCTATTTCTGGACTCGTTGTGGGAGAGTGAAGTGAGTTCGTAGCAATTCCGTTATTTACTCGGCAGGACCCGCTTGCCTGCATATTGTGCCTTATCGCCGAGAATTTCTTCTATCCGAAGAAGCCGGTTGTACTTTGCGATACGCTCGCTCCGAGCGGGCGCACCGGTTTTGATCTGGCCGGCAGATGTGCCAACCGCCAGATCTGCTATGGATGTATCTTCAGTTTCACCCGAGCGGTGACTGATCACAACGCCGAAGTCTGAGTTTTGCGCGAGGCTTACGGTGTCGAGAGTTTCTGAAACGCTGCCCACCTGATTCAGTTTTACAAGCACAGCATTCCCAGCCTTCGTATCGATTCCCTGTTGGACGTATCGAGCCTGCGTCACGTAGAGGTCGTCTCCAACAAGCTGCATGCGGTCGCCTGATCTGGCGGTTTGCACTTCCCATCCTGCCCAGTCGTCTTCGGCGAGCCCGTCTTCGACCGAGTAGATCGGGAAATCTCTGGCCAGCATCGCGTACTCTTCCACCATCTCTTCGCTGGAGAGCTTTCGACTCTCGCGGGCAAGGTCGTAGATGCCGTCAACATAGAATTCCGAAGAAGCCGGGTCGAGGGCGATGAAGACATCCTCGCCGGGTCGATAGCCTGCGCCCTCGATCGCGGCGGTAGCGTATTCGAGAGCCTGGCGATTGGTGAGTCCCTGGGGGGCAAACCCTCCCTCATCGCCGACCGTTGTTGCATGACCGTCGGAGTGGAGCTTCTTGTTCAACCACTGGTACATCTCGGCACCACAGCGCAATGCTTCCGAGAACGACTCGATACCGGCAGGAACAACCATAAATTCCTGAAAATCGGTCGAGCCCATGGCGTGAGCACCGCCGTTGAGTACGTTGAACATTGGAACGGGAAGCTCGGTCGGTGAGTCATTGCCGGTCAGTTCAGCGATGTGTTGAAATACCTCTTTGCCGGTGTGAGTCGCTCCTGCTCGGAGGACTGCAAGCGAAACTGCCAGTATGGCGTTCGCACCAACGCGCCCTTTGTTCGGAGTTCCGTCGAGATCGATCATCACCCGGTCGACTTCTCTCTGGTCGGTTGCATCAAGTCCGATGACTGCCGCACCAAGCTCGCCATTGACTGCCCCGACTGCCTTAAGAACACCCTTGCCACCAAACCGTTTCGCATCGGCATCACGTAGTTCAACGGCTTCCCGGCTGCCGGTGCTGGCCCCGGACGGTACAGCGGCGGAGGCGGTGGTTCCGTCGTCTAACACAACTGTAGCGCCTACCGTGGGATTTCCGCGTGAATCGAGGATTTCGTGTCCAATTACCGATGTGATTTTTGCCATGTAGCTTCTCGTGTCTGTAGTTGTCAGGCTGCCGAACTGGGCAGCGGTATGTATCTGGTTCAGCGGCACTCTTGCCGGTGCTAGATGCCCAATGCAGTTCGTTGGGCGCTAAGGAGTTCTCCAACTCCTATTTCAGCGAGACCGAGCATTTCGTCGAGTTGCGAGCGACTGAATGTCGTCTCTTCGCCAGTTCCTTGTATCTCGACAAATTCACCGGCTCCGGTCATCACCACGTTCATATCAACGTCTGCCGCCGAGTCCTCTTCGTAATCGAGATCGAGAAGAGCCTCCCCTCCGACGATTCCGACGCTGATCGCAGCAATCTGGTCGTTCAGAGGGATCGACTCGATTGTCTCTGCCTCAAGCAGCCCGGATAGCGCCTGGTGAAGTGCAACATACGCGCCCGTGATGGACGCAGTTCGTGTCCCACCATCGGCACGAAGCACGTCGCAATCGAGAAGGATGGAAATTTCACCGAGGGCTGAAAGGTCAGTCACTGATCGGAGGGCTCGTCCGATAAGGCGCTGAATCTCCTGAGTTCGTCCGCCAACCTTGCTGCGTTCCCGGCGTACACGTTCTTTGGTCGAGCGAGGCAGCATCGAGTATTCGGCAGTCACCCAGCCGGTGCCTTTGCCCCGCATCCATGGCGGAACTCTCGTCTCCACCGTCGCAGCACACATCACCACCGTGTTTCCAGTTTCGATGAGTGCCGAGCCTTCGGCATCGGGAACGTAACCGGGCGTGATTTTCACCGGACGTTGCACTGATGCGGAGCGGCTGTCTGATCGGACGAGCAATTTTTCTGACAATTGGTGATTCCTTATGTAATTCGACCCATGATTTTACCATCGGATTCCGATTTTCTTGTGAGTCATGGCTTTCGTTTCAGTGCATGTGAATAGCATGCGGCGTAGAAGGTCATGAATTAGTGACCGTGCCGATGTGTTCAAAGGGACCATGTGGCTGTTCATTCCGATAATGTTGACGGCGAAAATTCGTGTGAATATTTCTTGATTACGAAACGGACCAGGTACTTTCAATGCGTATAGCGATTATGGGCGCGGGGGCTGTCGGCGGTTATTTCGGCGGGCTGCTGGCGAATCAGGGTGAGGATGTTGTTCTGATAGCACGCGGGGCGCATGGCGAGGCGATCGCGAAGAACGGTCTGAGTGTTGATAGCCACTGGGGCAATTTCAATGTGAAAACAGCCGTGACGGACGACCCCTCGACAGTCGGCGAAGTCGACCTGATCCTGCACTGTATAAAGCTGTATTCGAATGCCGAGGCGTTTCCTTCGATGAGGGGTATGGTCGGTGAAAATACCACTATTCTGACGATACAAAACGGTGTCACCAGCGGTTCGACAATCGCCGATTATTTTGGCGAAGACAAAGTACTTCAGGGTGCGACCTATATTGAATCAGGGATAACAGATGACGGACATATTCGGCAGAGCGGTTCGACGGCGAAGATCGAATTCGGTGAGATCGACGGATCCGAGACAGACCGTACCGAGGCGATTCGCAAGCTGTTCGACCGAAAAGGAATGCAGGTGGAGGTAAGCAGGAACATCGTCGATACGCTCTGGAACAAGATGGTGATGGTCGGCGCTATCGGAACCGTGATGGCTGCATCGCGGGCATCGTTCCCGGAAATCCTTGCCAGTCCTACAGGTCAGTATTCGATTCGAACGACCATGGAAGAGATAGTCGCTGTCGGTCAGTCACAGGGTGTGACGTTTCCACCGCGTTGTGTCGAGTCGAAAATGGAAGCTGCGATTGCCGAGGCGGAGGAGATGCAAGCCTCGTTACAGTACGATCTCAACTCCGGGAAGCCTCTCGAACTGGACGATATTCTTGGCGCGGTCGTGAAAACAGGCCGGAAAGCCGAAATTCCCGTTCCGTCCAGTGCCGCACTGGTGACTGTGCTGGACAAGTTCAAGTTGGGATCGAAATCAGCTTAGTTGGATTCACAATTCCCACTATGTATTGGAGAAAACGGTGACAACCAAACCCGCAATTTCAGACGAGACTCTTGCCCGGCTCGGTGAGCTTCCGACCCAAACGTTAATCGATGGGTTATGGGTCGATGGCTGGCCTCAGGCCATGATTCACGGCGCGCGTCCAATCTTTCCAGGGCAGAAGATGGTGGGGCGGGCCGTAACTCTTCGATTCGTGCCGCACCGGCCGGACATTCTGAAAGACAAGCCAAAAGCGGAAGCCTCGCCGGAGTACGTAGCGTTTGAGTTATGCGGACCTAACGAAGTGCTTGTCGCAGCGTCAATCGGCCCGTGGGAGTCGATTGGCGGCGATATCAAGTTCTATCGTCTGGCACAACTCGGAGTCGGTGGGTTGGTGACGGACGGATCGGTGCGGGATACGGCAGAGTTGAAGGACTACGGGTTCCCGGTTTTTGCACATTCGTCTACTGCCAAGCAGGGTCCGGCGGTCATGCAGCCGTGGGGCGTGAACGATGTAATCAATTGCGGAGGTGTGGTGGTACGGCCCGGTGATGCGATAGTTGGAGATGACGATGGTGTCGTGGTCGTTCCGGCAGCGATGGCAGAACGGGTGCTTGAAATTGCGGCTGAACGAGAAGAAGTCGAAGTGGTGATCAAAAAGGAGCTTCGAAAGAATCCCGGATCACCCGGAAAGTACTACCCGTTCAACGACAACACCTGGAAGCTCTTTGAAGAGTACAAATCACGCGGCGAAGCGTAGTCGGCAATGCCGAGGGTTCTGCGAGGTCGATTGTTGGCATCTGAACCGGGCAACTGATTCCGCTGGTTGTTCAACATGCGTCGGAATCGATTCTTCAGTTGTTGATACAAGTAAAAAGCCTGACCACATTCGGTCAGGCTTTTTACTACATAAATACCGACTTGCTACTCGACCAACGGCGAGCCGTCGGGTCGGAGACCGCGTGCCGCCATGCGTTTCGCGCGTTTCTCGAAGTCGGCGCAGTCTTCACAAACACTTGCTGGGATCAGGCCCCAATCGATCAGAAATCCAAAGATCTTGCAACCCAGGCAGTAGCCGAACACGCTCTCGAGCCCTGCTGCGAAGATCAGTCCACCCAGAACGATGTACGCGGCTCCGGTGAGTCCGAAGCCGAGCGATAGAACCGCGGCAGTGACGCTGAACACGATACCTATCGACGCGGCGAATCGCTTTGGTGGTCCAGCCACTGGTCGATATGGCAGCCTGAATTTCGGCACGATGATCTTCGTGACAATGATCGCCAGCGGGCTAAGCCTGGGGCCGGCCGCAACACGAGCGATGAAGCCGTAGGCAATAATCAGCGTTATCCACGGCTGGTCAAATGCAATTGTCACTGCGGCCATGATGACCACTCCAGCCGCCACTGCACGAGCAACACTTGCGTTGATCGGGTGCGGGAAGCTGAAGAAAGAGGGTTCGCGTCGTGGAGCGGATGTCATTTTGCTGATCTTGATTTACTAATATTCGCCAAATAAAAACCCCTCGCACTCAACAGGCGAGGGGGTGGCGTGCAGGTGCGTAGCGTACGCGTGTCTAGAGCACCATCTCCTCAGAGGTGGTACAGCAACAGAGGCAGTCGGTCAGTGACGCGTGTAGAAAAATCATTGCATGTTTAGCGTAACTCCGAATGGTGACTCAGCGCAATTCCTAACTGACCGCCAAAGTCGCCAGATGCGCAGTTTCGTGTTCTGAACGTTTGAAAAAGGTTTTCTTACACACTTCCTACAAACGTCTTATTCGAGGCTCACACAGGCATGTTTCTATTGATGTCAGACGGGAACGAGGCGGTTCAATTACTCGGCGCATGCGCCAAGTGGTGAAAATGGAATGGCCAGCGTCGAGTAGACGATCTGTAGGCCTTCGGGCCGAACGGTCTCCTCATCCGTCTTGATAGGGTCGGCCATGGCATGTTTATCTCACTGTCGTGGTCGGCCCTGTCAGATTTAAAATCCGAATTCTGAGAGTGGCGTTGCTGTTTCGCGCATCATCCAAAATGACGTGGCGCGATCAACTCTCCTAAATTGACTGGCTCAGCACCTCCCTTAACTCCCTCCCAATCGCGAGAGAATCGAGTTGGTGTTTCCTCCCGCTTAGCGGCTCGAAATAGCCTTGCGGCTCCGACCACCTCATATGCTTCTCAGATCAATCTTTTCCTAACCTTTGAATCACCTGCTAACATCCACGTCGTAGCGAACTCGACCCATTAAACCGGGGCAGAAATCGTCCAAGTCGCCTCGGATCTTCGGAGAGACGCGGTATGGCTGATTTAAACACGAGTCAAATACGTAACGTTGCACTTGTAGGGCATAACGGTGCGGGTAAAACCTCGCTGGTTGATGCCCTTTTCTTTATAGCCGGTGGAACCAACCGGCAAGGCAAGGTCGATGATAAGACGAGCCTCTCTGACTACGAGCCAGAAGAGCAGCGACGTGGATCTAGCATTCAACTCTCCGTGTTGCCGTGTTCGTGGAAAGACCATCGAATAAATCTGCTCGACACACCGGGCTACCCTGATTTTCGCGGCGATATGCTTTCTGCAGTACGTGTCGCCGATTCGGTGATTCTCGTCGTTTCTGCAGCATCGGGAATTGAAGTCGGCGCGCAGCAGGCGTGGAACTACGTGCAGGATCTGGGCATTCCAACCGCGATCGTGGTGAACAAGCTTGATCGCGAGAACTCGTCATTCGAAACGACTTGTGCTGAACTGGCCGAATCATGGGGTCGGCAGTGTGTACCTGTTCAGGGTGTCGATGGCGATGCAGACGCATTCAGTGCCGTTACGACCGGCGAACTTGCCGAATCGGTCATCGAAGCAATTGCTGAAGCCGACGACGATCTAATGATGAAGTACCTCGACGGGGAAGAACTGACGACAGACGAAATCAAAAACGGACTGAAAGCCGGAGTTTTAAGTCGTGACATTATTCCGATCTTCGCTGCTTCTGCCGCAAGCAACACTGGTACGACGGAACTCCTCGACGCAATCGTAGATTTCTTCCCATCCCCGGATGACGTCGAGGCTCCTGAAATTCCAGAGGGCGTTCAGGCAAATCTCATATTCAAGACCTCTGCCGACCCATTTGTTGGCAAGCTCTCCTATTTTCGTGTGTATGGTGCCAGCTTGAGCTCGAACGTCCAACTCTGGAACGCCAACAAAGGTGAATCAGAACGGGTTGGGCAGGTTTACCAGCCCGCCGGTAAGGAAACCACTGGTGTCGACGCGGTGATCCGTGGAGATATCGGGGTCATCTCTCGTCTGAACCACACACAGACATTCGACACATTGTGCGATAAGGCGAATGAGGTAAAGCTGGGCGGAGTCGATCTTCCATCACCAGTGTTCGCGCTGGCCGTTACCCCGCGGGCGCAATCTGATTTGGACAAAATGGCTGAATCGCTGACGAGGATGACCGAAGAAGATCCGACGCTGGAACTGGAACGGAATGCCGATACCTCCGAGACGATCTTGCACGGTCTCGGTGACATTCATGTTGATCTCGCGATCGAACGAATCGCTCGGAAGTTCGATGTACACCTCGATACGAAGCTCCCGAGTATCCCTTACAGAGAAACGATCGGCGGACAGACCTCCGTGTCTTACAAGCACAGGAAGCAGTCTGGCGGGCGTGGTCAATACGGTCACGTTGTCCTCCAGGTCTCTCCTGGTGAAGCAGGAAAGGGAATCACTTTCGGGTCAAAAGTCGTCGGAGGTAACGTGCCGAAGGACTTCATACCCGCCGTCGAGAAAGGCATCCGCAACGCTGCGGTCGATGGAGTGGTCGCTGGCTACCCGGTCGTGGACGTTGCCGTAATGCTGACGGACGGTTCATCCCATTCAGTCGACTCGTCAGGAATGGCATTCGAAATCGCTGGAAGCATGGGATTCCGGCAGGCGGTTAGAGACGCCCAGCCAACCCTTCTTGAGCCGATACTGAAATTGAGAATCCTGGCTCCTGATTCCAGTGCTGGCGATGTGATGGGCGATCTCAACACGCGACGCGCTCGTATCGAGGGTATGGAGCCCAAGGGTAATGGCCTAACAGAGATTACTGCCGAGGCACCCGCATCGATGATGCAACGGTACGCTGCCGATCTCCGATCACTGACTCATGCTCAGGGTGATTTTACGGCGGTGATGGATCACTACGAGCCAGTCCCGCCGCAGGACGCGAAGAAAGTAATTGCTTCCCGTCAGTCGGGTGAAGAGGAGTAGCGTGCCAGTGGCACTTTTTCGACGGTGGGTCTGTTGATATGAAACGTCTTCACCCCACTTCCCGACCGTAGCGAAGCGGAGTGGAGAGGCCCAAAACAACATACAAGGAACCCCGATGCTGAAATCGTGCCTGCTCGGTGAGATCGGTGTCGCGGTGGTACGTCAATACCCGCGATATCCCTCGATCACCTCGGGAAGTATGAGATGGCTGGCTGTACCACCATCGTGCGTTACGTCTAGTACGTAGTCCGTCAATTCGGCACTACCCCTCGAACTATCTGGGCTGAATCGGTCAGGTGCTGGGCGACAGATGCCTGATGTTACTTCTCCGTGGGAATGATCGGCAGTACGAGCCTCGACGGGTGATCTGCTCCCGTGTGCACGGAGTTGTCGGCTTTGATCATCTTCGTGTGCCGACCCACCGGCTCGCCAGTATTCGGGTTCACATCGAACCGCGGGAAGTTCGAACTCGAAACATCCAATCGGATCCGGTGACCCTTCTTGAAGACGTTCGAAGTTGGCCAGAGCGTGATCGACAACTCGACCGGCTCGCCGGGTGTCATCATTTCCGGTTCAGTCCACGAGTTGCGGTAGCGAGCCCGCAGAATCGTGTCGACGAGGTTCAGATCGTATCCCTCTGGGTAGTCATCGTTCGCCGGGTAAACATCGATCAACTTCACCGTGAAATCGGTGTCTACCGCTGTCGATGAAACCCACAACTTGATCATCACCTCGCCGGTGACTTCTGTGTCGTCTTCAAGCAGATCTGTTTCGAACGTCAGAACGTCAGAACGATCTCTAAGAAGTTGATATGGCTCTTCCGCGCCGATCCACTCCGATCCTTCCTTCTGATGAAAACCTCCGGCAGCGATAACCTCTGCCAGGTTGTTCCGAGCGAGAGTCCACTGATCCATGAAATCAGGGATGTCATCAAGAGCCGGGCCGCCATCTTCAGGAGCGGCGATTTTGAACATCCCGACAAGCTGGCCGCCGATAGTCGGTACTGGATGCTCAGGGTCGTACGTGTAGGTAAGCGAACTTGATACTTCCATCGACTCGAACGAGTCGAGCGACCCGTCCTCGTGCAGGTACAGTGTCTGGAACTGCGCCCGCTCAAGAGGCCATTCGTCCTCGTCGCGCCAGTAGCCGCCGTGGTTCAAGTGACCTTCGGCAGTTTTCTTGCCATCGCCAGTTCCCATCACGTAAATGCGAACTGGCGGATCGTCCTCAGGTGCAGGCAGCCCTTTCAGGTGCTGGTCGAAGAACTTCAACCTTTCAACGTTGTATATCTCATTGCCCCAGACACTCTCTTTTCCCGTGTCGGTATCTCCATGCCACTGACCAGTGGATCGTGTCCCACCGTGTCACCATGCGCCCAGTACCAGTCGCGTCGCCGACTCGTTCTGACGATTCATTTCGACGAAGTAATCGGCTGTCGCACCGACGAAGTTGTCGTACCACCCGCAGGAAACCGTAATCGGAACGTCGGCATGGTGCCCATCCTGAATCAATGGCTCCTGGTTCGCCGCTTCCTGTGCCCACCATTCGTCGTACTCGCCGCGGTAGTAATAGTCGAATACCGTCTTTTCAAGATCGGGTGCGACCCTGAGAGCTGTTTCTCCGGGTTTGATCGGGAAGCGTTGAAGCCACTCGCCCATGTCCCGCATTGCATCGAGGATGATCTTTGCTTTCTCAGGATCATCACCAACTTCGTGGCAGTCGAGCGCATGCAAGTGTGCCGCTCCAAACATCTGGAGTGACATCGCACCGCCTTCGCGGGCTTCGTGCCGATAGATGTTCGTAGGCCCCGCCTCGACCCACATTGCGGAAAGGTGCGGCGGCTTGCGCAAGGCGAGTTGAGTTTGCGTGATCGCTCGATGCGACGACCCGAGTGTACCGATTTTGCCGGAACACCAATCCTGCTCAGCGAGCCACTCGACTGTGTCGTAGCCATCATCGCCTTCCCACGGATTAACCGTGTGGAAGTAGTGACCATCGCCCTCAGAGCGGAATCGTGATCGTAAATCCTGCACGACGAACGCATATCCACGACGAACGTAATAAGGGATAACGTCGTCCCACTCAGGGGCTGTCTTGTCGTACGAGGTGCGAACGAGAAGCGCAGGAACCTGCTCCGTTGAGTCGACAGGTCGGCCATTGCCATGACACGGAAGGTAGATATCGGTCGCGAGACGCACACCGTCCCGCATCGGGATCATCACATCACGTAGAACGTGCACACCGTACTGGGGTTGAGAGGAAGATTTGGGGCTTGGCATTGCCGAGAGATTTTATTCGCTCGGCGTCGGCGCGTCAGCAACTGATGGGGGCAATTAGCCGCCAGTGAATTGTTTGATGTTCGTCGCGATCAGTGCGAAAACCAGAATCGCTCCCAGAACCAGAATGAACTTCAGTCGATCGACTTTAAACTCTGCGTCGGGCTTGGATGAATCATCACTGGGAATCTGCGAACGCAGGTCTTCCTGCTCTGTAGGATTCTGTTCCCGTTCGTTTTCTGATGGCATAGAGACATTCTATGTGACTGCGGGTGAGATTCCGAACGTTTGCCGGCCGAACTGTTGACCTGAATCGAAACGCCTATGTGGTCGAAAATCAGCCGTCAAAGGTTCTTCGGGAATTTTGAATTTCGCGATTCGCTCAGTCGAACAGATCAGATATGAATAAAGCTATGACGATGAGGATGATGACGCCGATGATTATTTTGTAGCGACGCGACTGCGGGGCCTCACCGATCCCACCGCCCGTGCTAGCTCCTCCCGCAGAAAGCGATTTCCCTTTTGCTTCTCGTACCTTCGATTCCCGTGAAGCGTGCGGTTTGTGTGGCTCTGGGCGGCGTCTTGGGGTAGACATTCTGGCAGTCTATTCCATCGCCGAGGGAATAACAGGAAGTGTGACGTGCGACGGGCGCTCTGCATCGTGGTAGATCATCTGGTTGGCGATGGTGATCTCGGTGTCGGTTGCTATCGAATTACCACTGTTGAGGTTGCGGTTGTAGCGTGGGAAGTTCGAGCTTGAAATTTCGATTCGAATGCGGTGTCCAGCTTTGAAGAGGTTTGACGTGTCCCACATATCAATCTCGAACTCGTAAATATCGCCGGGATTCATCAACTCCGGACTGACGGTGCCGTTGCGGAACCGGGCTCGTACTATCCCCTCGCACAGAATGATCGCCTTCTCTTCCGTCGTGTCGGATCCGGCTGGCTCAACATCAATTAACGCCGCGGTGAAGTCGGTATCCAGTGCGTCCGAAGAGGCCCAAATCGTTGCTGAAATCGGACCCGTCACTTCGATATCTTCGGTCAACGACTCCGTCGTAAATGTCAGCACATCGGCACGCTCTTCGATCTCGGAGCGATCACGCGGACCGCACAGATCGAAGCTCTGATACTGCGCGCCCCACGACGGCACGGGGTTTTCCGGATCGTAGGTGTATTCATCTGGCGTTTCACCAACCGACGGAGGCGAGGTCGACATCCAGCCATTGCCAGAGTTAGCCGCGTCGCCGTTGCTGTGCAAATAAAACTTCACCCACTCGGTGCGTGCCAGTGGCCATTCGTTCTCATATCGCCACTTGTTCGCACCCATGACGAACAGCTTGATCGGTGGTTCATCGTCGATTCCAGTGTCGATGCCTTTTAGCTGTTGGTCATACCAGTGGGTGTGCATGTCGATGATGTCCCAGAGGCCATCCTTACCAAACACACGATCCTGATACTCGCCGTTGTCGCCCATGGGAACCCGGCCCCACGGAGAAACCTGATGGCTCCACGGTCCGACGATCAACTTAGTCTTCTTGCGTGCATCTTCGGTCCTGGCATTCTTGCTCCAGCCGTTGAATAGCTTGAAATTCTCATGTGAAAGCGAGTCGTACCAGCCGGTGATGAACAACGAAGGAACGGCCATTTCGTCGTACTTGTTGCGCAAACTGTAAGAATCCCACCAGTCGTCGTACTGCTCGTGTTCGACCACTCCCCTGTAGTAAGGGTGAGTCGGCGTGATGACCTCCATCGCCGTATTGATCGGCAAACCCTTGAAGAACTCCATCTGGTCGTAGTGCTTCAATGACTCACTCTGCATCGTGTGCCCGAGCATGTTGAGAAATGTGAGAGCAACGCTGTGGTGAATGACACCGTCGACCCTGTGATGGCCGTAGTTGTCTTGCTGCGATGCGATTGGCGCGACAGCCTTCAGGTACTTCGACCGAAGGGCGGCTGGAAGCGTCTGGGTGAATCCCGGATAGGAGAGCCCGAAGGTGCCGATGTTGCCATCGCACCACGGCTGCTTGCCGATCCACTCATGCGTATCGAAACCATCCTCGTACTCACACACATACGGTTCCCACTCGCCACCGGAATCGCCGCGACCCCGGCAATCCTGCATCACGACCGCATACCCTCGATCGATGAATTTGCGGGCCCAGCCCATATAGCGGGGTTCCTGATTATCGTAGATCGTGCGGAGAAGCAGTACCGGCCACGGACCATCACCCTGTGAAGTGTCAGGTAGCCAGATATCGGCTGAAAGCTCAACGCCGTCCCGCATCGGTACCGGGATATTAATCATGAGTCGGCCCGGTTCGATTAGAGGTTCGTATTGAGAGGTCATTTGTGTGGTCCTATGCGGCGGAACTACCTGACGAACCGGTCAAACACTTGGGCGACCGGTGCCAGACCCGCAGCATTGTGAGCGTTCAATGATCGATGTTCAATACCTGCATGAGGGTACAAATCGTAGTAAGCTGCTGCCCGAAATGTGGCAGCGATAACCCTCAGAAACACCCGGAGACAAAGAATGACATTCAAGGTCGTCATCACCATGTACAACCGCCCACCCAGCGATCTCACGCTAAACGTGATTCGTGAAGCCGGGATCGATGTCGAGTACGTCCCCGCGAGAACCGAAAACGAGGTGATCACCGCTGCCAAAGACGCAGATGTGCTGCTGGTTGGAACGGTCCCGCACACCACGCGCAAGGTGCTGGAGGCCCTGCCAAATCTGAAAATGGTTGGACGATCTGGCGTAGGTGTTGACTCGATCGATCTCGACGCTGCTACGGAGCTTGGGATCTGCGCAACCAACACCCCCGGCATCAATACCAGCGAAGTCGCCGATCACGCAATGGCGATGCTGCTCTCGATCACCCGGAAGATCGTTGAACAAAATGCCGCGGTAAAAGCTGGAGCATGGTCGGATCGGCCAGCAGAAGTCGACGCACTGCGGGGGCAGCTACGACGAATAGCCGGGAACACGGTTGGTATCTTCGGGTTGGGCAGTATCGGCAAAGGATTCGCGAATCGAGTGCGCGGATTCGGGCCGGAGAAGATCATCGCTTACGATCCCTACGTTCCCCAGACGGCAGCCGATCTCGTCGGCGTGCAGATGGTCGATTTCGACACACTCCTGACGGAGTCGGACTACCTGACTGTTCACTCACCAGCCACAGCCGAGACGAATCATATTTTTAACATCGACGCGTTCCGAAAGATGAAGCCGACAGCGGTATTCATCAACTGTGCGCGTGGTCCGGTTGTTGATGAGTCTGGACTCCAGGAAGCGTTGCAGACAGGCGAGATATCGGCAGCAGGAATCGATGTAACCGAGGTTGAACCGCTGGACGCCGAAAATCCCCTGTTGAAGCTCGACAACCTGACGATAAGTCCCCACGTTGCCGGTTCTTCGGCGATCAGTGGTGCCGCCGGTTCAACACGCTGGGGCGAGAACGCGGTGAATGTTCTGACCGGCAAGCCCCTTCACGGACTCGGAAATCCAGAAGTTGTGAAGCGAATCGCCGTTATGCGAGCGCAGGGGGCCAGCCGTTGGGATGGTATTCCCGACCCGGTCACCGTGGCGTGGAGTTAGTCGGAAGATTGTAGCCTCATCCACTCGTCACCAGAGAGTGCTATTACGTGGTCGCCTAAACTCCCTCGACCTCGTCAGGCCGATGGAGTTCTTCTTAACTCGTTGTCAGCGCTCAGACTCAACCCATAGCCGAGTACCGTTGGTCGTGACCGTTATAGTTCCACGGTCTCTCGTGACGAGTGTGGCCTCAGGAGCCAGTTGATCGTAGAGCCGCGCAATGACCTCTTCGTCAGGGTGCCCGAACGGGTTCTTGACTCCAGTGGTGATAATCGCGAGTGCAGGGTCGACCGCGCTCAGAAATTGCTGTGTTGTCGAGGTGCGACTGCCGTGATGCCCCACTTTCAGCACAGTCGAACGAATCGGTTGACCTGTTTGGATGAGATCGGCTTCGCCACTGGTGGTCATGTCGCCGGTCAGCAGGAACGATACCTCGCCGAATTCGAGCCGGGCAACGACTCCTCGGTCGTTGAAATTCGGACACTGAACCGCCACACAGTTGGTCTGTAGGACTGTCAGCCTCACATCGTTATCGAGTGCAACGGTCATGCCGGATTGAGCGATCACTACACGATCATCATCACGAATCAGTCGTTCCCAACTTTCGTAGATTTTAGAGCCGTGCGGAACGCCAGAATCGATGATTGTCCCGACGTCGAACTGCTCGACAATTTGCTGAAGCCCGCCGAGATGGTCAGCATCGGGGTGCGTCGAAAGCAGCACGTCGATGCGGCGGTCGAGTGGCGGCAGCACCGATTCCAGATTTCGAACTGCGCGTTTAGGATCATCACCGCCATCTACCAGCAATCGGACTCCTGCCGGTGTTTCGACGAAAATCATGTCTCCGCGATTCGTCTCGAAGAATGTGACCTCAAGGTCAGCAGATGCTGTTCCTGTTGCGACGAATCCGACGAGAGAAACTGAAGCGATCCCCCAAATTGCGATCAGAGGGAAGATCAAGCCACGGCGACCTGACCAGAGATTCGTTGGGCCATTTGAATCAAAATTCAGAGTTGTGCTGGCACTGAGTACTGTTCGCCTCAGCCGCGTCAGGATGCTGTGCCGGTTTGCGAGGAGGAGGATGCCTCCATACCAGCCGATAATCAAAGATACCGACCATCCCGCCGCCATGATCGGTCCGAGTGGAATTCCGGCGAAAAAGTTGGCGATGAGCGACATGTAATTGCCAACAAAATGAGCCAGCAGTCCAGTAACAGCTACCGGTTGCAACGCGGTTGAACCGACGAGTGCGACCAGTATCGACCCACCGATGAACACTGGCAGCACTGGCACAATCAAGAGGGTGCTGGGAATGCCCCAGATTGGCACTTCCCCGAAATGGAATGCGACCAGGGGAGCGGTCGTAATAGTTGCCGCCAACGAAACCGACATCCCGTAGACGACGCCAGTAAGCGGCCGCTTCACAAATTCCGGTAAATGTTTGTTCTCCTGAATCCATTCGCTACCGCCTGATGCGAATCGAGCGCTGAGCATGGCGATTCCCAGCACCGCCGTAAAGCTGAGTTGGAACGAAATCGATCGAAGAATCTCCGGGTCGACCGCCAGCATGATCGCCC
>JAJRZP010000025.1 GCA_024275195.1 Chloroflexota bacterium
AAGGCCAAATAGAGAAAGAACCGACTTTCAATAGAAAGTCAGTCCGATCCATCACCAAGGTCTACCCGGCGACTCTAGCGAAAGGTAAACCTTTCAACTCAGTGCCAGCCGTGCCCCAGCTTCGTTATTGCCTCGTCACAGAGTGGCTCGAATAGAACAATCCTATTCACTCCCACTACCGTGAGCAGCCGCGAAATATACACGGATCACCTGAAAAGTCAACGTCCGCATACGTTCAATTGAACACGGTTCACGGTAATGACAATTCAGAGAGGAATTCACTTCCAGCGCATGGCTATCGGAAGTAAACTTCTGCTGCTTGCGACCGATCATCAAACTAATTTTAACGTCAGCCTTTTCTGCCGTATCCGGGAATCTATGCCGACCAACACAAGCCTCTGCATCAAGTCTGTCGAATCAATTCATCTGGCATTCAGGAACTCCGATTCTTACTGGGAATCGTACCGAGCCAACGAGGGAGATCGCCAAACCGAGCGGTTCGAGTTCAAACAAGGCTGGCAAACTGTTTACGCCCGGTATATCGAGACTCCTCTCGTCAAGGTGACTCTCTCAGATGGAACGGTCGGTTGGGGTGAGGCAAATGCCGGTATCGGCCCCGAAGTCGTCACCCTGATAGTGAACGAACTGCTTGCTCAGATGGTTGAGGGGCAGGAGTATGCGAATCCAGCCGCATTGTGGGATTTCCTGTACGACGCTCAACGCGGGCGCGGGTACTCATCTGGTTACTGGCTCGATGCCCTGGCTGCGATAGATATCGCAGTGTGGGATGCAATAGGCAAGCGAGAACAATCACCGGTTGCCGCCCTACTAGACCCTAATCCTCGTGATCAATTCGACGTCTACCTCTCCGGAGTGCGGAGGTCGACACTCGTAGAGCGCGTAGACCACGTCAAATCGTGGATCGACACCGGGCTCAGAGGTGCCAAGATCTTCCTCACCGGTGATGTCGAGGCCGGAACCGCCGAACTCGATGGGCTCATGACGGGTGCGCCTGATCTTGAGCAATGGATGGTCGACACACTCTGGATGGGCTCACACGAATCTGCGGAAAAGGGCAAGGTGGAATACGGCAGGCGAAACGTTCGATTCTTCGAGTGCCCACTTCAGCCAGAGGATCTCACTGGGCATCAGGAGCTAGTTAAAAAGCCGGGGGCCAAAATCGCCCTTGGCGAGCACTTCAGGTCGCGCTACCAGATGGAGGCGTGGGTTCAACGGCCCCGAGCTCTCGACGTTTACCAGCCCGATATTGGAAGAACCGGATTCACCGATTACATGTTGCAGATGAATATCGCTGAGAATGCAGGGATTAAAACCACACCACACATGGGCAGTGGCGTTTCTGTGTTTCAGGCGGCAACACTGCAGTGTGCTGCGGTGGCACCGCCAGACTACCTCCAAGAATTTCAGGGAGGGCTGTCTGACCGGCTCGACCGGGCATCCGACACCGCCTGGCACTACTCCGACGGCGGCTTCGTCCTCCCCGACCGACCGGGGATCGGCGTCGAGATAAACGAGGATTTGCTTGAGCCTTTCATCGTTCGACATTGAGCGTCCGAATTCGAACATCGGTCTGTTGAGCGATTTACGCGGCGATAGGCCGATGAGAAGGATTACTCAGTTGATCACCTCGACCGAAGACGAACTGGGCATCTCTCGCTCGCACGCACGCGTGAGCGCGGGCCCGTCCGTGGACTCCGTGGACACGGACACGGACACGGACACGGACACGGATTCGATCCTAAGCAAAGGCACAAGATTTCAGAACAAGAGTGATCGTGGTTCCCGCCAACAACTACGCGAACTGCTCCACGGTTCGGCTAACGAGGAATCACCCTGAGCGAGAAAACTGCCGGTGCAGTCGACATTTTGAATCCAGATACAGGTCACC
>JAJRZP010000026.1 GCA_024275195.1 Chloroflexota bacterium
CATCGCCAGTGGTTGCCAGCTCTAACTGACGCTCGCTCGGTACAACTGGTTCGATCACACCGGGCAGATTTGCTATCAGATCGATACTGTCGTCAACGGGATTCACGACGCGATTCGTAACGTTTTTAAGGATGCTCAGCAGTTCGCTGGCAGTGGCTGCAAACTTCTCGATTCCAAGCTCTTCGAGCATCGCCGAGATCGTTGGGTCGGGAATGTGCCCTGTGGCAACAATTACACCATCGAAAGTGGAACGGAGTCGTTGGATGGATCCCGACATCCCGAATCGTGAAATCGGGTCGAATAAAACTACGTCGGGCCAGGACGAGCCGACCAGCGCGAAAGCCGGTTCAGTCGATGACAAAACCGTGACTTTGTGGCCGGCATTTCGAAGCATAATCTCGAAAAATTCATTATTCGTTTCTTCCGAACGTAATGAGATTATTCGAAGGAGAATTGTGTTGGCGTTCACTGTTCCGAAGTCCACCCCACCTGATTGCCGATGGTTCAAGGTTGCGATCTATTCACCCTGACTACATGAGAGAGAATACGCAGATAGATATGAGTGAATAGACTGAACTCTCGGGCAATTCGTGAGCGCTATCACAACGGTGCATACGGAAGCACGCACGTTTTTCGAATCGCGGAAGTTATGCCAGTAGATTGATTGAGGGCTACACGGGAAGTGCGGAAAGAAGTTCGTTCAGCACGTAGTTGATACCCAGCATCAGACCGATGGCGAACATGAGCAGCACAACGACCATTACGATGGTTCGCTTCCGTATCAACGTCTTGGGCTGATCTTCGACACCGAGTGCTTTTTCGATTCTTCCAAGCCGCCCTTCTATCGCTTCGAGTTGAAGAACGATCGGGTGCAGCTTCTCTGTAGTACTCATTACTCTCTAATTGTTAGTCGCTCACGCCGATGAAATCATGCGTGAGAACTACGCGTGTGACAAGAACTTGAATGAATGATCGACCACGTAGATCGGGAGGGATTCGAGTGCCTGCTGATCTATGTGAGTGTGGCTGGCTAGTAGTTCGAGACGTGGTGAATCGCCGCAATACCGAGTTTCAGGACATCTTCAGGCGGCGGACGGTTGTCACCATTTGGGGTTTTGAAAGACTTTCCTGCCTGAAGATCGGCAAGAGTCGCCCAGAGCCAGGATGTGTTGGGGTCAGACTGTACGGACAGTTCGCCGATGAGAGAGGTATTCGATCCGAGGAGGCGAGTGAAGTAGATGTGGTCGATGTGCTGATGCTGACCGTGTTGGGCATCGGTCACATCTTCGATCATGATGCTGTGAGGTGCGAAAATCTGGTCAAGATTCCCGATACTCAGAATTGGTTGGGTAGGCACGATTTCGACATCGAATCCGGTCTCTTCTTTTATTTCGCGAATCGTAGTTTGGACAGGGTCTTCGTTCGGGTCGACATGTCCGCCGGGTGGGAGCCACTCCCGAACCTTTTTGTGCCAGTGAAGCAGCGTGGCATCACCGTGAACGACGAACCCGGTTGCTGTGAAGTGTCGGATCATGGGTGGAAGTTGAGGCACGGAGTTTCGGAACAATCTGGCTGAGTTGAAGGTTTCTCCCTCACCCCACGGAGAGGGAGTTCGAATTGAAATGGTTATCAGACGCGAGTAGGACCACCGGACCAGCATATCCGTTTGGAGTTTGCTGATCGGGTGGCCCTACTCTAGAGGTGCCCTACTGGTAGGGCGCCCTACTTTAACGTAGGACACCTCGTTTGGTACTAGACATTAAAACAGACCACCTCCTTCTTTGAATCGAAACTCCGGACAGTAGAGTTTTCCTGCCCACGGCCGCCTACCTGCTGAAGGGTTTGGTCAAGACCGATTCCCGAATTATACGGAAATGCAGAAAAAAAAGGTTTGTCGGCTTTCACCCAGTGGGATAGTCAATTTCAGCACGTGAGACCCGAATCCCTGAGAGGTTGCAGTCAGCAGTTCAGAATTGAGATTCGCATATCGGCGACAATCTCAGGTTTCGGTCGGCAAGAGGGGGGATGTTTGAGTTTCCCAGATCTGTTTCTGTGTCGTGTCGGAAGACCGTCACACCAATTACGCCATCTGACCGACCGCAAGGCCATCACTGACATCGGAGCGATGGCTAACGCGGCGAATAGGAGATACTCGGCTCGACGTGTCGCGGCTAAATGCGTCCGAACACCTCTGGATTCACAACAACATTGGGGCGTTCGCCTCGCAGGACTCTGGCAGCTTCCTCGCCAGCACGCCGCCTGATGGTTGCCCAACCGATCTCGCTTGATCCTGCGACGTGCGGTGTGCAAATGACATTGGTCATATGCAAGAGCGGGTTGTCGAGAGAAAGTGGCTCCTGCTCATACACATCAATCCCTGCACCGGCAATTTCACCGTCCTGGAGTGCGTCTACCAGCGCCTGTTCATCGACGACGGGTCCGCGGGACGTGTTGATGAGATAGGCACTACTTTTCATACGGGCGAGTGCTTTTGAATCGATGTAATGGTGAGTGCTCTCGAGGTGCGGGACGTGGAGTGACACATAGTCAGAACTTTGCAGGAGATCGTCTTTCGAGACGAACTTCACTTTGTATTCGACTGCAAGGTGCTCACCAACATACGGATCGTCCACAAGAACATTCATCCCGAGTGCGTTGCACTTGCGAGCCATTGCCCGCCCGATCCAGCCGAAGCCGACAACACCGATGGTTTCTCCGTATACACGCCCGAGAATCGAGCGGGAATATACTTCGGCCCACCTGCCTGCGGTTGTCGCCAGATCGAGTCGTTTGAGATCGCGGGCAGAGGCGAGCAACAGGCTGAGTGCATGGTTCGAAACCTCCTCTGAAGTCGCGCCAGCGATATTGGTTACGATAATGTCGGCTTCTGTGCAGGCATCGACATCGACGGTATCGTAGCCGTGTCCGTAACGGATGATCAGCCTGCAATTGGTAAGTTGATCGACCATTGATCTGGTGATGGGGGAGTGGTCGTTCAGGATGACCGTGGCGTCTTTAACAGCCTCGATTATTTCTCCTTCTGACGAGGCAGCAACGGATATGATCTCGCAGGCGATTCCGGCCAGGGCTTTCCGTTCTAGTTCCAGGAGGGATTCTGTGGAATCTATGTGAACGACTATTGGGAGACTCTGAACTGGCATTGTGATAGTTCCTCGCTGCCGGATGGTTAGACTGTCGTTGTTGTGAACAGCCGAATTCGGACTACTTCTTAGTTAGGTCGGTGGTCATGCTCATCATCATTCCCATTGCAGTTCCAATCGCAATGCCAACTCCTACGCCGATTGCCATGTTGCCAAACGCCGCACCGATTCCAGCACCAACCACCACTCCTGCGCCAGCACCTACGGCCATAAAAATGCCAAGTTTGTTGTTCGCTTCTTTTTTCTCAGGCATTGTGAGGTTCTGTCCGTCCCGCTGACGCTCATGGTCTCAGACGATTCTGTTGCGACACCAGCGTGTTCCCCAAGACTTCAGGATTTCTGTTCTTATGTACAGGAAACTGCCGGGCTATGCCGCTGAGGGCGCTAGTACCAGTTGGCTTTGTCTACCTCGTTACGTAACGGCTTGCCATCGGCGAAGTTTCGGAAGTTTTCGAGAACAATCTCGAATCGACGTTCTACAAGATTCGCACCACCAACAGCGGCAGTGTGCGGAGTAAGAATCGTGTTTGGGGCATCCCAGAGAGGATGGTCAGCGGGTAATGGTTCGATCTCGTAAACGTCGAGTGCCGCGCCGCCGATAGTGCCTGAGCGTAGTGCGGAGTTAAGGTCATCGAGTTTTGTGGTCATTCCACGGCCGATGTTGATGAACTTCGCGGTGTTTTTCATCAAGGCAAACTTCGAAGAATCGAACATACCCTCGGTCGCCGGGGTGTGTGGAATAGTCAGCACAACGAAATCGGCGATGGGGAGTTGGTCATCGAGTTGATCCGGGCCAAACATATCATCGACCCACTCAGGCTTGTCTTCCCGACGAGCATCGATTCCGAGTACGCGCATTCCAATCGCTTTGCACAGGCGGGCGGTTTCTGTGCCAATTCCGCCGACACCCACGATCAGCACGGTAGATTCGGGCAGAAATATATCGTGATACGGGGCTTCGAGAACCCGGTATTCACGTTCATTCTGTTGGTCGCGGTAGACGTTGAGATGCTTCGTGAAATTAAGGATGTATGCGAGGATCTGTATCGAGATATGGTCGTTGTATATTTCTCTAAAATTTGTGACTGCCGCCGGGTGGGCTATCAACTCATCGAAATAGTAGCCCGCGGTTGGTGCAGCAGCCGGGGCCTGAAGCCAGCGCAGGTTCGGTGCTGCGGCTAGAAGTTCAGGTGTCATAGTTCCGAAGGCGGCATCGGCATCCTGTAGTTCGCTGATTGCATCTTCTTCTGTCTCAGGGGTGGCGATTTCCCAGCCCGACGCGCTGTCGAGCAAGCGAGGGATCCACTCTGAAAAAAGACTTGATTGCGGTGGCAGAAATACAAACTTGTTTGCCATGAGGTGGTTCGAGTTCCTTTGATTCGATGAAATGCTCACTCCACCACCTGTTGGGATTGGCAGTGGGTAGCGAGGCAGATTTTAGCACCGTACGTCTGCAGAGTACGTAGTGATGAATCTGTCAACGGGCGTGTATGCTTTGAGCTAACTGGGAATCATGAGAATTGGCGAATTTGAAATAGAAATGCCTGCCCCACCGCTGCGGGATCCGCACTGCATTGCGATTTTGAAACCGTGGATCAATGTCGGCAACGTCGGAAAGATCGTGCTCAGGCGACTCGGCGAGATGTACTCTGCCGAACGTGTAGGACAGCTCGACAGACCCGGCAAGTTTTATGATTTCACCAGATACCGGCCTGAAATTCGATTGAGCGACGGAGTCCGAACAGTTCGGGTTCCGAATACGGTTATAAAAATTGCCCGCCGTGCCGAGGCGCCTGACCTCGTGTTGCTGCAACTACTGGAACCACATGCGTTTGCTGAAGACTTCAATGATTCGATCCTTGAGGTTCTGAATGCGCTCGGAGTGTCCCGCTATGTGCAGATCGGCGGCATGTATGATTCCGTCCCACATTCCCGTACGTTGCCGGTTACCGGGTCGGCACGCGGGTGGGAGCCACCATCTGATTTCAACGGCGTCAAACTAAGCTCATCGAGGTACGAGGGGCCTACCTCGATGTCGTCACAAATAGCTGAACGTGCCAGGAATGAACTCGAAATAGAGACTCTTTCGTTGATGGTTCATCTGCCGCTGTACCTAAAACTCGACGATGACTACGCCGGTAGTGCTCGAATACTAACGGTACTTTCCGACCTGTACGGGTTCAGCAGGCGACTTCCCGAGGTCGAGATGGCGGAGAAACAGTACGACCAGGTGACCCCGGCGATGGACGACAACCCCGCACTAAAAGATATGGTCGAGCGTTTGGAGCGCGACAACGATGACGATTCAGCGATCGACAATGATGAAGAGTCGGCTGGTGAACCGCGCGGAGAGATTTCACTCTCACCCGAAATCGAAAGGTTCTTGAGCGATGTATCCCAAAACGATGACGACGAGCGCTGAACTGAGTAAAACGGGATCCGGCGAGTTTTTGTTGTCGCGCTATCGCACAATACGGTTCATTGTCTTGTTTTTTGTCGTCAGCACTGCGATCGCTCTCATGGCGTGCGGAAGCGAAAGCACCCCTAAGGCATTCTCACAAGTAACCCCGGACGACACTATATTGAGTCTCGACGATTTCACTCAGACCGGTCTGAAGAAGGTGAAAGAGTACGATGTCGAAGGGTTGCCATCAGCCACTGGTGCCTACCTGATCTACTTCACCCCTCCCGACAGTGATCCGATCCAGTACGAGATGCGTGTATACCCTGACCACGCCTCTGCAGTCGAGAGTGGCGCAGAATACGCCGCCGAAGTTACTGGCACTGACGCACTCCTTCGTGAAGTAGATGTGCGATGGAAGGACGGTACCCGCGATCGGCGCAGTTTCGGGGCATCACGAGTGACGATTACCGCCCTTTATGCGGACTACGCAGTGTATGGGAACGTGATCCTTCTCTGTGAAGGACGTGACTCTGCCCAATCGCTGGAGCGATGTGCTGCTCTTCTTCGAGCCGCCGGGTTCGACGTTGGGGACTGAGCGAAAAAACATCCAGATCCCACGGTGTGATCGTACTACCGCATGTGAAGACAAGACTACGCATACCACTAATTGCACTTTCAGTGATTGCCGTGCTGGGCGTCATCGGGTGCGGCAGTTCGAGCGGACTGGAAAGACCTGAGCCGACCATTGGTTCAGAGTTAAGTGCTGGTTCGAGTACAGGTAGCTCGATTGGAGAAACCCCGACATCTGCACCTGAAGCCCCTCTGACTGCGCAGGAAGAAGAAGCCATCGACATCATGTGGGAGATGTTTAGTGGATACGGCTCGATAAGCGAGAACGCGGTCCGGGCAGCGGGGCGGAACGGACATGCCGGATTGATTCCCGTGCTAGTCGAGGCAGCCAGTCGAACGTTCGAGCCGGATCTTGCTCTTGTAATAGCAGAGGCTCTTCAGGAGATCACTGGCGAATCTGTTGGTGGTGATTTCGTTCTCGCCGGTCCTTGGTTCTCGTGGATGAGTCGGCAAGACCCTCCGCAGGTGTTGCTACAGGGATTCGATGAGTGGAAGGGCGAGTTGCTCGGGACGATCGATCCTTCGTTCAAGACATTCATTTACAAAGATGTTCCGTCGCGTATCCCTCTCTGGACTGTTGAGTGGGGCGGAGTGGTTCGAGACGGTATTCCACCGCTAGAGTTTCCGAATAACCTCCCCGGAGACGAAGTCATATTCCTGAATCCTGACGAACCTGTGTTCGGAGTGACAGTCAACGGTGAGTCACGAGCATATCCACATCGGATCATGGGGTGGCACGAGCTTGCCAACGATCGACTCGGTGGAGAATTAATATCGTTCATCTTCTGAACACTCTGCAATCTGGGAGTCGTGTACGACTCCGAACTGAACGGCCAGGACGTAACGTTCGGGACGTCAGGATTTCTATATCAGAACAACAAGCTGATGTACGACCGCACCACGAATTCGTTGTGGCACTCTCTGACTGGTGAACCGGTCGTCGGGGAGCTTGCAGATTCAGGGATTAGACTGACCCGTTACCCTGTGACGGTCACAACGTGGTCGGACTGGCTGGAACAGCACCCCGACACAACTGTGGTTGATATCAATACAGGCTTCCGAAGACGGTATCTGGATCCGAGTGAGGTTGGCTCGGCATACTACGAATATCGGGCTTCTCCCACGGCTATGTTCCCAACGTTCTCTGTGGACGACCGCGTGGCTGAAAAAGATAGTGTCGTCGGTGTTGCTGCCGATGGTGAGTCGACTGCGTTTCCGATGGATACGATCGTCGCTGAGCGGGTCATCAATACCCGAGTCGGCGAGGCAGACGTTGTTCTTCTGGGTCATCCGTTGACTGGCGTGATCGGTGTATTCGAACGTGGTGAGGAACAATTCAGTGTTAGCGAGAATCCACGCGAAGTAGTGGATGGACGGGGGGGCACCTGGACCGCGGGCGATGATGGTCTTACCGCATCCGATGGCAGGGTGCTGCCACGCCTAGCTGCGCGTGAGCTGTTCTGGTTCGCGTGGGCGGCGTTCTTCCCGGGAACCGAGGTCTACACGGGTAGTTGAAAACGATCGAGTCGTGATAATTCGACGAATCTGGCCGGGAAGCAAACCTCATCCGACAAGTCCGAAGCAATCGTTCATCCAGACGAATACTTTCGATTCGAGCAAAAACGAAGGGGCCACCCTCACCCACGTGATCAAGGATGAGGGCACGTAGATGAGGGCGACATTTCACCTAACTTACTTATTGGTGACTGTTACTCCGGAAAGTTTTTCTACATAGTGCAGAATCGCAGAGTGGTCGTTCTTGCCTTCGTCCCACTCCATCAGAGCAGCGAGTACCTGCTGAAGATTGGCGGTTACCTGTAGAGGCAGGTCGAGCGAGTTCGCAGTCTGAACGGCGTTGTTGATGTCTTTGTAGTGCAGTTCGATGCGGAAGCCAGGAGCGAAATTTCGTTCGAACATCATCGGAGCCTTGGCGTTCATTACGTTCGAACCCGCCAGTCCGCCCTTGATCGCGTTAAACACCGTTTCGGGGTTCACCCCGGCTTTCGTCGCTAGAACCAACGCTTCGGCGAGGGCGTGAATGTTCGCGCCAACGACGATCTGGTTTGCGAGCTTGGTTACGTTTCCGGCACCGACCGCTCCACAGAGGACGCTCGACTTGCCCGTGATGTCGAATAGCGGTTTAGCTCGCTCGAAATCGTCGGCTCCACCTCCCACCATGATTGCGAGGTCGCCAGAGATTGCAAACGGCTCGCCACCGGAGACGGGAGCATCGATGAAGTTGACACCCTTTTCGGCACAGGCAGCGTGGATCGTTTGCGAGTAGCTTGGGGCGATCGACGACATATCGACGATGAGATCGCCTGCCGACGCACCTTCGAGCAGTCCATTCTCGCCAAGCACGACCGCTTCCGAATCGGGTCCGTCTGGAACCATCACGACTGTGATGTCACATTTAGCAGCGACATCTCTGGATGATGCGGCAGTCGAAGCACCCGCTGCAACCAACTCGTCCATCGCCGCCGCAGAGAAGGCATCGAACACGGTTACAGCATAGCCCGCGTTGACCAGGTTCTTGGCCATTGGCTTACCCATAATCCCAAGACCCACGAAACCGATTTGTTCTGCCATTTCTGTTGTTCCCCTTCAGGCCAGCGACTGCCGGCGATGATATGCGTTTTATGGCGCTAGTTGTCTGGTTGCGCCAGTATAAGGCTGATATTGAGTTGACGATGATTCGCTCGCAACAACGAACTGATCCGGTGAAGTCGCCTACTCATCTTCTTTCCAGAAGCGTTCTTCGACAAAGGTGTAGTCAGTGGATTCGAAGCGTTGTCCCACATCCTCAATCATCTGTGGATGACCACATGCATACACACATGTTTCGGCAGGAACGACACCGAGATCGGCTACGTAGTCCTCAACAAGCGTGTTGATTCGCCCCCGGGCACCTGTCCAGTTAGCGTTCCGCTCTTCATCGGGACGTGAAACCGATGGATAGAAGCTGATGAAATCGTGTTTGTTGGCGAGGTCGGTCAGTTCAACGTCATAACCGAACTCGTCATGGTAACTCGCACCTTCGAGGACATGGAACGTGTAGTCGTCTCGGGCAACTCCGTCAGCCGGTTCAGGCCATGAGGGGTCGGAGAGAAACTTGCGGAGCATCGATATGTATGGCACGACACCAGTAACGGTTCCGACAAAAATGTGGTGCTTGAACTGCGGCTGGAGAACAAATATGCCCTTGGCACGTGGCCGCAGGGTCATTTGTGCGCCAACTTCCTGATGATCCAGAAGCGGCGTCAGATGCCCTCCATGCTCGACTGGGACGATCTCTATGAACAACTCGATAAATTCTTCGTCAGGCGATGAAGATATCGAGTACGGACGCTCTATTCCATCGACACCGATGGTGCAGTACTGACCGGGCTTGAACTTGAATTCTTGAGCGGGTTTGATCCAGAACTTCACAAGATCATCTGTGAGCTGTTCTCGCTTCACCAGTTCACAGCTTGTGATTCGTCCTTTTAAAGTCGGGCGTGACGTTTCTGCCATCGTTTACTCCGTACATTTATCGAAATTTGCGCAATTCAGAATACCGTACTCGACGTACATCCGAGAGCCTATCAATGCGTTGATTCACATGTAGCTATTGTGACATCCCGATATTGGTGTGCGAAAACCGAGAAGCTCGAATGGCCCAGTGGTAGACTTCGCGACGTGGAAGACACTGTAAAACACGTTGCGATTTGCAGACATTCTCAGCGTATTAACGACCGGCGGCGAGGCATCGTTCTTGCAACGCTGATTGAACTATCTGGAGCGAGAAAAAATGGCAGTACGAACACCGGGCGTCGCTTACAGCATAACGGTTCGGTCTGAGTATCCGAATGTGCCGGGCATGTTGGGCAAGATCACCTCTGCGATCGGGCTCGCAGGGGGAAGTGCCCAGGGTGTCGATGTGGTGCAGACGTCGAAGGGCGATATGGTGCGCGACTTTACCGTCAACACCTCGGGGCATGAACACGCTATTCAGGTAGTTGAAGCAATCAAGGCGGTCGAGAACGTAAAGGTGCGGAGTGTCTCCGATCAAACGTTCTTACTCCACGTTGGCGGCAAAATCGAGATGAACTCGAGAGTGCCGGTCACAACGCGCGACGACATGTCGAAGGCTTACACTCCCGGCGTTGGCCGTGTGTGCATGGCGATCCACGACGATCCCGCGGCGGTCTGGGCTCTTACCGGAAAAGGGCACACCGTCGCTGTGGTTTCAGATGGATCGGCGGTTCTGGGGCTTGGCGATATCGGTGCGGCCGCTTCACTTCCCGTGATGGAAGGCAAGGCGTTACTTTTCAAGGAATTCGGGGGAGTGGATGCCTGGCCAATTGTGCTCGACACCAACGATACCGAAGAGATCATCGCCATTGTGAAGGCGATAGCGCCTGGCTTTGGAGGAATCAATCTCGAAGACATTAGCGCTCCACGTTGTTTCGAGATCGAAGATCGTTTGAAGGCCGAATTGGATATTCCGGTCTTCCACGACGACCAGCACGGCACCGCGGTCGTAGTGCTGGCGGGATTAATTAACGCGTTGAAGATCGTTGAAAAGAAGCCTGCCGACCTGAAAATTATTGTCGCGGGGGTCGGAGCAGCAGGAACCGCCTGTACAAAAATTCTCCAGAGCTATGGCGTAACCGACATCATCGGCTACGACCGGCAGGGTGCGCTTGATAGGTCTCGAAACTATGGCGACAACGTGATGAAGCAATGGTTCGCGGATAACACTAATCCTGAAAATTCCAGTGGAACCCTTGCCGAAGGTCTCGTGGGCGCTGACATGCTGCTGGGCCTGGCGGGACCGGGACTCGTTACCGGCGACGATCTTTCCAGGATGAATTCTGACGCGATCGTGTTCGCTCTTTCGAACCCTGATCCTGAAATATGGCCTGAAGAGGTTCCAGACAATGTTCGAGTCATGGCAACCGGTAGAAGCGACTATCCGAATCAGGTGAATAATTCACTGTGTTTCCCGGGTCTTTTCCGGGGCGTGCTTGATGTCCGGGCTTCAGAGATAAACGACAAGATGAAAGTCGCCGCTGCAACGGCGATAGCGAGTGTTATTCCCGATTCGCACATCTCGGAAGACTTCATCATTCCCAGCGTCTTTGATAAAAACGTTGCCAGAAGTGTGACTCGGGGTGTCGCGAGGGCAGCGCAGGAGACCGGCGTCGCCCGCCGCCGTCAACGTCGAGGTGATGAGATTTATGCCGCGTTTAGAACGCATAGCTAATCGCCCAACTACCTGTTGATATTGAACATGTCGGCGTGTGGTCACGAACTATGAAGATATCGATTGTCGGTGGGGGAATTGCAGGCTGCGCGACCGCCTACTATCTCGCGCATGACGGTCACGACGTGACCCTGTTCGAGCGCGATTCGTTGGCATCACATGCTTCCGGATTCGCACTTGGTGGAATAAATCCGGTCATTACCGGATCGCGCCAGGCTCCGTACGAGGTTCTGTCGAACTACTCGATCGGCCTACACAAAGATCTCTCCACTCAACTGGCTGTAGGCAGTTCGCGCTGTAAGGACTTGAACTTTCTCCGCAAGGCATCCCTAATGCTGGTCAGGGAAGAGGCGGAAGCCGTGGCGATGCGCCGTGTCTACGAATCGTACGCCGATGACAACTCGATTGACGTCCGTTGGCTGAGTTCGGGCGAACTGAGTCACATTGAGGCGCGGATATCGAGCGAAGTGATTGGTGGTTTGTATATCGGCGAAGCATACGAAGTTGATCCCTACAAATTAACGCTGTCACTCTGGCAGGCTGCCGAGCGGCACGGTGCACAGATGGTCATTCGTGAGGTGACTGGCATCGCAGTGAGTGGTGGGCGAGTATCAGGCGTCCTTACTGACAGCCAGATGCATAAAGCCGATGCGGTTGTGGTCGCCGCAGGGCCCTGGAGTTCCCGGTTACTTTCCGATCTGGGTGTCGTCGTTCCGGTCTCACCGCTGAAGGGGCAGATACTTCGGCTTGAGGCACCAGATCCGGCCATGAAGATATCCCTGTGGTGGGATGAAGACTACGCGACCAACAAGTCGGATGGTTTGATGTGGATCGGCACAACCGAGGAAGAAGTCGGATTCGATGACCGCACAACAGATGTTGCGCGTGATCAGATTGTCGGTTCAGCCGTTGAGATGCTTCCCTATCTGGAAGATGCAGAACTGGTGCAACAAACGGCGTGCTTACGTCCGATGACCCCCGACCGCATGCCGATTCTCGACAACGTGTCGGGACCTGAAGGGCTGGTGATTGCGACTGGAGGTGGTCGTCAGGGAATTGCGCTGGGGCCAGCAATGGGAATCGCAACAGCAGCACTTGCGACTGATTCTGAGCCACCAGTGGATGTGAGCGCATTTTCGTTGGCTCGTTTCTCTTAGACCGCGTTCGGATTCACGATTCATCGGATGCTGAAGGACACCGGTATGGCGGTATTCGGCGCGGGAAATCTGGATACTGGCGGTTGATTCCTAACTTGTGTCATCGAGGCAGTCGATATTTCATTCTCACTCCGTGGAAACATCAGGGGAAGCATCAGGCAGGTGGTCGAGCAGGCCGCCGGGATAGCGCGTGTTTCGCTTGCACCGGATTCAATTGGGATGATTCCGGTAGAAGAATCGCGGCAGTTGGCGTTCAACCTCGAGCAGAAGCCAGTTGCAAAACCATCCGCGCTAGCGGTTGATCTGCTTATTCGAGCAACACTCGACACACATGAACCAGATCTTGAGTTACCCCCGGTTCGTGTATCCGGTCGAATGCGCCGAACGCTCGGTTCTTACATGCCATCTCGCAGGCAGATCACCATTTCTTCGCGCCTACTGGCGATGGGTGCGGAAGATGACATCCGACAGGTTGTACTTCACGAGATAGCGCACGCAATCGTTCATGCTCGCTGGGGCGACAAGCCAAGTGCGCACGGTCTTGAATTTCGATCTGTATGTGACGAAATCGGCGCAAAACCGCGTCGGTTTGTCGCTGTCACTACCGAGAAGTGGGGTTCACAGGTTCGGTATTTATCTAAGTGCGGGCACTGTAAGGTGCTAATAGTTCGCAAGCGACGGATGCGTTCAGTTCGGTGTGTGTGCGGGCTAAAGCTGTATCCGAAATCGTGGCGAGCGGTTGCGCCGAACGAAGGTGGCGATACGAGCGAGTGGGTGATGCTTTAACGATTTCGGAGTTTTCGTCAATGTAGGTTCGTACATGAAGAAGTCGCTTCAAATGGTGTTCATACTCGCTGGACTGGGCGTCGTTGTCGTTCTGCTATTCTCAACGATTCTCGACGACCGATTCTCGCCGTTTGGTAAAGGTTCTCCTGCAAATACACCGCCAAGCTTCGAGATTGTGGGGGCGAATCCTCAATTTCCCCCCGAGTGTGGTGAGGAAACTCTGGACGTTGGCAGCGATGGTGGATACTCGAGGATGGTTGACCTCAAGGCTCATGCCGTTCGTTCGTCTGCAATCGTTGAAGGCACGGCCCGGGTATCGGGAGCGGCGCGATTTAGCGGACTTGAGTATCTCTCCCAAACCCGCATGGAGGAAGCTAGCGGGATCAACACACCATTCACGATTCAGGTGACCAAGACTCACAAGGGGCCAGAACAAGAACAATGGGCAGTGTCAGAACGCGGTGGGCAAGTCGGATGCGTCAATTTCCAGATGTCCGCCGATGCTCTCCGCCTATTCGATGGAGCGACGGGTCTGTTTTTCATTAGCGGTTCATCGGAGTTCGAAGGCGATTGGGTGAGTATGGCAATCGTCGAGAACGCTCCAGATTGGTTCACCTTCTCCGATGATAATTTTGGGTCGATTGAGGAGGCAGTTGACCTGATCAAGTCGTACAACTGAGCGGTTTTGGCAAAATACGGTTGAGTATCGTTGACTGCGATGGCATTCCTCCTCTCTGGTGGGGAGAGATTCATAGCCTGCTGAGACATTTGCAAGGAATTTAGCGTGATCCAAGTGGAGGCGAAAATAAAGATTGACGCGTTGTGGTTGGTGTCGGTTAGTGATAGCTTTGATTGCTAAGAACTGAATATTTTGTGGGCCTTTAATTCCAGTCCAGTGAGGCTGGCAAGGGAATCCGCTTAGACACCTCCGTAAACTCTGGCACAGAATGCCGTACGGGTCTCTTCGCACACAAGTTACGCAACAGCGTCACGATCCTTGTCAGCAGACAAGGATTTTTTTGTGCCCGCGATCAGGCAATTGATCAGACGGAGTACACGTGACGAACGAGCTCGAGAGAGTCCTCCTGACCGAGGATGACATCAGAAGGGTGATGACGCGAATTTCACACGAAATTCTCGAACAGAACCGTGCATCCTCTGATCTAGTGCTTGTTGGTCTTCAGACTCGCGGCGTGCACATCGCACGCCGACTTGCCGAGAACATCGAGCGAATCGAAGGCTTCAGGCCGGTTGTCGGAACATTGGACCCTCGTTTGTGGCGAGACGACCCGGACGTGGCTTCGGGCCAACCATTGCTACCTTCAGACATCCCGAATGGGGTGGATGGCAAACCGGTTGTGATTGTCGACGATGTGCTGTACACCGGTCGCACGATAAGGGCCGCGATGGAAGCGCTACTCGATTTCGGACGTGCGAGCCGAATTCAACTGGCTGTGCTGGTCGACCGAGGGCACCGTGAACTTCCCATTCGCCCCGACTTTATTGGCAAAAATATTCCCACCGCTCGTGGAGAGCGCGTGCAGGTTCGAATCGCGGAGATTGACGGTGATGATGCTGTTGTACTGGGACGTGAGAGCTAATGGCAAATCCGACAACCATTCGCACTGGCGCGAGTGGAGGCACTGAAGTAACACAGGCAAGTCTTCCAAACACAACGGGAACGATCACCGTTCCACGTCGACACCTGCTTGATCTGGACGACCTGACTTTCGATGAGATCAATGATCTACTCGACAGTGCCTCAGGGATGCTGGAGATCATTGGGCGAGATATCCGTAAAACTCCCGCTCTTCGTGGGAAGACCATCATCACGATGTTCTTTGAGAACTCGACGCGCACACGCGTATCGTTTGAACAGGCCGGAAAGATTCTCGGTGCAGACGTTATAAACGTGTCGGCGTCGGCCAGTAGTGTTTCGAAGGGTGAATCACTGCTGAACACGGTAAAGACGTTGCAAGCGATGCAGATCGATGCGCTGGTCGTGAGGCACCCTCATTCGGGCGCACCGTACTTCATCTCGAATCACACCGATGCCGCGGTGGTAAACGCGGGAGACGGCACGCACGCCCATCCCACGCAGTCGCTGTTAGACCTGTTCACGGTGCGAAATCACGTCGGCGACCCCTCTGGGAAGAAGATCGCAATTGTTGGCGACGTTCTCTACAGTCGTGTCGCCAGATCCAACATCGTCGCCTTTCAGAAAATGGGTGCCGAAGTGGTGGTTTCATGTCCAAACACGTTGCTGCCAGATGGATGGGAATTGGATACGACCCTCGGCGATGAGACCGGATTCGGTGGCTTGAGATTGGCTAACTCGGTAGATGAAGCAGTAGACGACGCCGATGTTGTGATGGCTCTCAGAATTCAGCAAGAGCGGCAAGAGGCGGGACACCTTCCAAGTCTGCGAGAGTATTCGGAACGCTGGGGAATCAACTCGAAGCGGATGGCACTCGCGAAGACAGACGCACTATTGATGCACCCCGGCCCGATGAACGAAGGTGTGGAGATATCAAGCGAGGTTGCCCACGGCGCACAAAGCGTGGTCGAGGAGCAGGTGCGAAACGGGGTGGCGGTGCGAATGGCGGTTTTGTACACGCTATGCGCTCCCGGAAAATCGACTCGAATCGGCAGTGGCGAGGATGGCTAGTTGGCTTCGGATGAATCAAAGGAAACACACTTGAAAGCCAGAAAGCTGGCGATAACAGGCGGTAGAGTGATCGACCCCGCACAGGGGATAGATCGTGTTGCGGACGTCCTGATTTCAAACGGTAAGATCGGCGCTATTACTGAGAGTTCTACCGGTGATGTGCCCCGGGAATACGTGCAGATCGACGCGTCTGGCAAGATCGTGTCACCGGGTTTCATTGATCTACACACACACTTGAGAGATCCGGGGCAGGAATGGAAAGAGACGATCGTCTCAGGAACGCGTGCAGCGGCCCGTGGAGGATTCACTACCGTCTGCGCCATGCCGAACACCGATCCGGTGCAGGACACTGCGGCAATCGTTGAAGATGTTGTACGTCGGGCAAATTCCGATGGCGCAGTTCGTGTACTACCAATAGGGGCAATCTCGATTGGTCAGCGTGGCAAGCGGCTGGCACCAATGGGTGAACTTGCCGACGCCGGTGTGATCGGATTCTCCGACGACGGAAACCCGGTTGCCGATGCCAATCTAATGCGGCAGGCACTTTCGTATTCGGTCGAGGTCGGACTGCCGATCATCAACCATGCCGAAGACAAGAAGATCGGGGCTGGCGGTGTGATGAACGCAGGGACTGTGGCAACCCGGTTGGGACTGTCAGGTGTGCCCGTTGAAGCAGAAACAGTGATGGTTGCACGTGACTTGTATCTGGCTGATCTAACGAAGGCACGGCTTCACATCCCCCATATTTCGACAATCGGCTCATTGGCCGTCCTGAAGTCTGCCAGAGAGCGCGGGGTTGACGTTACCGCTGAGGTGACTCCACACCACCTGACTCTCAGCGATGAGTGGGTCTACGGCCTGAACGGAAGCGTTACAGAAGCTGTCGGATCCGAGGCATATGACACAAACACTAAGGTGAACCCACCGCTCAGAAGCAGGGCAGATGTTGAAGCGATGATAGAGGCGCTGAAAGAGGGATTAATCGACATCATCGCGACCGACCACGCACCACATGCTGCTACCGACAAGATATGCACTTATAACGAAGCAGCGCATGGTATCAACGTCCTTGAGACGGCGTTCTCATCGGTCTTCCAACTCGTGGTGAACGGAAAAATTTCGCTTGTGCGACTTATCGAATCGTTGACTTCGAGCCCCGGTAGCATCCTGAGACACGATCTAGGCTCGTTGAAAAACGGATTTCCAGCGGATGTTGTGATTATCGATCCGAACTCCAGATGGATCGTAGATCCTGAGGAATTTGAGTCGAAGAGCGTAAACAGTCCGCTCTCTGGAGTTGAGCTAACTGGACGAATTGTGCACACGATTTATCAAGGAGAAACTGTGTTCGAACTGAATGGTGACCATATCGAGGCCGGTACCAGATCATGAGTGATGTACGTGGAAGTATGTACCTGGTTTTGGAGGACGGTTCGGTCTATCCGGGTAAACGACTTGGTGCAGAGGGTGAATCCACCGGTGAGGTCGTGTTCAATACGTCGATGACGGGGTATCAGGAGATGCTGACCGACCCGTCATACGGCGGTCAGATTCTGGTTCCGACGTACCCGATGATTGGGAACTACGGAACGAGCGAAGCCGATGTTGAGTCGAACCGGATTCAGGTAAACGGTTTCGTTGTTCGGGATGACTGCGAAGAACCCTCACATCCATTGTCAGAAGGTACGGTTCACGACTATTTGCTAAAGAACGGTATTCCGGGCATCTCGGGTGTCGATACTAGGGCGATTACCCGAAAGCTGCGGTCGGCTGGTGTGATGATGGGCATTATCACACCCGATGACTCCGCCGAAGCTGCACTGGAGAATCTGTCGAAGGCGCCTCGTTATGGCGAATTTGACGTTGTTGGCGACGTTTCAACAGATGAAATGTATGCCTGGAACGGTGATGCCGGTGAACG
The DNA here is from genome assembly GCA_024275195.1 of Chloroflexota bacterium. GTDB lineage: Bacteria > Chloroflexota > Dehalococcoidia > Lucifugimonadales > Lucifugimonadaceae > Lucifugimonas. The sequence goes on from JAJRZP010000026.1 coordinate 17,976, forward strand.
CTCACGGGCGTTTTTCGACCTGCGCGGTCGGGCGCGTCAGGGGGGGATGGGCGTTGATGTCGAGCGTGGGATTGGTCAGCGCGATCTTGGCGATAACTACATGAAGGTTGTAGTCAACGACTACGGAGTGAAGTTGAACATCCTCCGTTCGCTCAGGGCACGTGGCTGTGAAGTGATTGTCGTTCCCGATGACGCATCAGCAGACGACATAATGGCACACGACCCGGACGGCGTGATGCTCTCACCGGGTCCGGGTGATCCTGAGTTGTTAGACCGCTCTGTCGAAACTGCCAGAAGCCTTGTCGGTCAACTTCCGATAATGGGGATTTGCCTCGGGCATCAGGTAATTGCCAGAGCATTCGGGGCAAGTACGTTCAAGTTGCACTTCGGGCATCGCGGCGGCAATCAGCCGGTGAAGGATCTTGAGACGGGACGAGTGTACGTCACGGCCCAGAATCACGGTTATGCCGTCGATGCCGAAAGCTTGCCTGACGAACTGAATGTCAGCCACATTAATTTGAACGATCAAACAGTGGAAGGTCTTCGCCATCGCGACTTGCCGATCATGACGATTCAGTACCACTCTGAGGCTTCACCGGGTCCGCACGATAGTGAGTATCTGTTCGATCGTTTTGTTGGTTTGATGCAGGAAGCGATCGGCACGGCTCCTGAGAAAACGAGTGTTGTGAACTGAGTCGGATGAAGGGGCTTCAGTACGATTGACGCTATTGAAATTCGAACGTGGATTGCCTGGAAAACGTTCTCCCCTCACCCCAACCCTCTCCCCGAATAGAGGGTGTTATCGAGTAAGGCATGTGATTTGTGCCGATTGGCACACAGGAGAGTTGATTGACGAACGGCACCGCGGCTGAGATGCCGAAAAAAGTACTGGTTATTGGGTCGGGGCCGATCATTATTGGCCAGGCAGCAGAGTTCGACTATGCAGGAACGCAAGCCTGTCGTTCGCTTCGTGAAGAGGGCGTCGAGGTTGTGCTGGTCAATTCGAACCCTGCAACGATCATGACCGATGAGGACATGGCCGACCGCATCTATATCGAGCCGCTCACGCTGCCCGTGATCGAAAGAATCATCGAGCGTGAACGACCCGACGGTGTGATCGGAACGATGGGTGGCCAGACAGGACTGAACCTCGTAGTCGATCTTGAAAAGTCCGGCATTCTAGAAAAGTACAACGTTAAAGCACTTGGAACATCGGTTGCTTCGGTCGAGATGGCTGAAGACCGCGAGCAGTTCCGCGATCTGCTTGAAAGAATCGGTGAGCCGGTTCTTCCCTCGTACGCGGTTGAGACCGTTGAGGACGCGGTTGAGGCAGGTCGTAAGATCGGATATCCGGCGGTCGTTCGTCCCGCCTACACGCTTGGCGGTACCGGTGGTGGAATCGCGATGAACGAGCAGGAACTGCGCCAGATTGCAACTGGCGGGATAGCTGCGAGCAAGGTTGGGCAGGTACTTGTCGAGCAATCGCTGCTCGGTTGGAAAGAGATCGAATACGAAGTGATGCGAGATGGCGAAGGCAGCGTCATCACAATCTGCAACATGGAAAACCTCGATCCGATGGGTGTCCACACGGGCGATTCGATCGTCGTCGCTCCGAGCCAGACACTTAACGACAAGGACTACCAGCGCCTTCGCACCGCATCTCTGAACATCATTTCTGGACTTGATATCAAAGGTGGCTGCAACGTGCAACTCGCCTATCGACCCTCCAGCATGGTCGCCGAAGCGATCGACGAGGGTGCCGGGTACGACGACGAAGGTTCGATGTACTACGTCATCGAAGTGAACCCTCGTGTAAGCCGATCGTCAGCCCTGGCATCGAAAGCAACCGGCTACCCGATTGCTCGTGTCGCAGCCAAGATTGCACTCGGTAAGACACTCGACCAGATATCGAATGCGGTTACGCAGAAAACCACGGCTGCGTTTGAACCTGCACTCGACTACTGTGTCGTGAAAATTCCTCGCTGGCCGTTCGACAAGTTCCCGACGGGCGACCGTTCACTCGGAACACAAATGAAGGCCACTGGGGAGGTTATGGCGATCGACCGCACATTTGAAGCCGCCTTGCAGAAGGCCGTTCGGTCGATGGAGAACGGACGAGGCTCGTTGCTCTGGTAGAATCCTGATTGGGGAAACGATGGTCCACCGGATCTGCTTGCCGACGACGATCGTTTGTGGAAGTTGATCGCCGCAATTCGAAGTGGTCGCACAGCCGAATCGGTGACGCTTGAGACGAGTGTTGATCCCTGGTTTACCCGGGCATTACAGCGTATCGTCGCGATGGAGCGAACCCTTCTGGCAGAGGAACTCACCCCGGACTTGATGTGGCGCGCCAAGCGTATGGGTTTTTCCGATTCACAGATCGGAACACTGGCTGACTACCTGCCCGAGCAGGTTCGAACAATGCGGAAAGAGTGGGGTTTGAAACCCGTCTACAAGATGGTCGATACATGTGCCGGCGAGTTTGAAGCGGTCACACCATATTTCTACTCGACCTATGAACAGGAAAACGAGGCAATATCGACCGATGAGGACGTTGCGATCGTCCTCGGTAGCGGTCCGATCCGAATTGGACAGGGGATCGAGTTCGACTATTGCTCCGTCCACGCGGCGTGGGCGCTTCAGGCTGCAGGTGCGAAGGCCGTGATGATCAATTCCAACCCCGAGACTGTCTCGACAGATTTCGACACGTCAGACCGCCTCTACTTTGAGCCGCTCGATGAAGAGAGTGTTCGCGACATTATCGAAAACGAAGGTGCAGGTGGAACCATCCCACCGTCGATGGTGCAGTTTGGAGGCCAAACTGCAATCAATCTCTCCCAATTGCTGGGAGTTGCTGACCTGCCGGTACTGGGTTCGACACCGAATGTGATCGATCTTGCTTCGGATCGAGGACGGTTCGAAGAAGTGGCCTCCCGCCACGGTTTACCTCAACCCCCGGGTGGTATGGCATCGGATGTCGAGACTGCCCTGCAGGTTGCCGGTAACGTGGGCTATCCGGTGCTGGTTCGTCCGAGCTATGTCCTCGGTGGTCGTGCCATGGAGATTGTGCAGACTCCCGCCGAACTGCTGCGCTACTTTAAAATGGCGATGCGTGACTTTCAAGGACAGACGATCCTGATCGATCACTACCTGACGGGCCTTGAGGTCGAGGTCGACGCTGTATGCGATGGTGAGGACGTGCTGATACCGGGAATCATGCAGCACATTGAGCGGGCCGGTGTTCATTCAGGCGATTCGATGGCGGTGTACCCGGCGCAATCCCTTACCGAAGCCGAGGTTGAAACGATCATCGACTACACACGTCGGATCGGTCTGGCGCTCGGTGTCGTTGGCCTCATGAATATTCAGTTCGTCGTGGCCGGTGGTGGCACGTACCGCGGGTTCAACTCCAGTGGCGCCGCAGGGAAATCAGGCGATCCTGAAATCTACATCATCGAAGTGAACCCACGTTCCTCACGCACCATCCCATTCATTTCCAAAGTGACTCGAATCCCAATGGTCCGCATTGCCACTGAGGTGATGAGAGGTAAGACGATCAAGGAACAGGGTTACAAAGGTGGGCTTGCAGAAAAGAAGAATTTGGTAGCCGTGAAGGCACCCGTGTTCTCCATGTCAAAACTCGCCGGTGTCGATACGTTTCTCGGACCTGAGATGAAGTCGACAGGTGAGGTGATGGGAATCGACACCACCTTCGAAGCTGCTGTGACAAAAGCACTGCTGGGCTCGGGGCTAAATGTGCCTGAAGGCGATGCTGTGTTGCTGAGTATTGCCGATCCTGATAAAGCTGATGCCCTCGGCCTGGTTCGTACGTTGGATGAAGGCGGTCACACAATCTACGCTACTGGTGGCACAGCGGAGATGATTCGGGCGATGGGCATCGAGGTACATGAAGTCGAGAAGCGCCTTCAGGGCGGGAGCGGACGCACAGTTGTCGACGTCATTGAGGATGGCACCGTCAAGGCTGTCGTAAACACGGTGACCGGGGATCGTTCGACGATGCAGGACGGTTTTCACATCAGGCGGTCGGCAGTCATGCAGCGCATTCCCTGTTTCACGTCGATCGACACGGCGCGATGTGCTATCGAGGCTGAGGGCGCAGTGGGTGGTTCGCTGGACGGCCAGCCATACAACATCAAGACTCTTGCTGAGTATCTGGATAACGAGTAGTTCGGGTTGTCTAAATGTCCTCAGAAGTGAGAGTCACGCCCATCGTATTCTCGTTGGTCAGGCTGATCGCACTGAATAGGACTGGCAGGATTCAGGCATAGCTGTCGTTCAAGCCCAAGAAATATTTCTTGAGTGAAAGTCATCTCTTACCGCGGCATTTGGCCTTGATTAGAACTGTGCCGAGCAATTCCGACATTACGTGACGAACGACAACAGCCTGAAACGTCCGAGACGGTCGCCACAAATCAGCGGTTTAAAAGAAAAGACCCCGCGAGCGGCGGGGTCTTTCTGGAATTATTGTCGTACGGCGATCAGACCTTGGCGGCACTCACCGAGAACCAGACACGCGGGACAGTTTTGAGATTCATCTCGTCCCAGATTTGGGCGAGACCTTTCTGGAGGGATTGACGACCGACATCAAGCGGAACGCCGGGCATTACACCCTCAATCCAGTCAGAGAATCCAGATATGTGATGCCATCCTTCGTGCGGAACCTCGACTCGGTTGAAGTCGTTGACGACAACTTTGAACCCGGCATTCTCGACAAGTTCAATGTAGTTATCCGCAGTGAGCTGTACTCTTGACTCGACCTTCTGCGATTTGTCGATCGATAGTCCATACTCTCGTTTTAAGATACGGAGTGATCGCATCATCCACTTGCGGAAGAACACGAGGCTGTCGTCCGGGTGTGAGCCTTCATAGAAAGATGTATTGAACGCGAAAATACCACTGGGCACAAGCTTTTCTTTTATCTGCTCGACCAGCGCTGTCTTGTCGGGGACATAGTGAATCGAGTTGCAGTAGACGATGGCGTCGACCTTGTCTTTTACTGCTCCTGCCAGATTTTGAACCTCGGAGTGAACATAGTTGATCGCCACATCCTTACGGTCACCAATTTCCTCTGCGGCAACTTTGAGTGCTGTCGTCGAGTGATCGACGGCGTAGATCACCGTGTCCTTTGCCGACTGGAGCCGTTCTAGAATGAGCTTTGTAATTCCGCCGGTACCGCAACCTAAGTCAACGATTTTTCGCTGCTTCCCAACCTGTGCAAGATCGAGCAATCGTTCATTTACCTTGGTGTAGAAAGGTAAGTTGGAGAAGCTCGTGAAGGAGTATTCTTCGCTTGCTGTTACCAATTTCGTGCCTCATGCTTCGCTGCGAGTGCAGCGCTGATTCGAATACGATCCCACTGGATCAGTCATGGCATATTACCGCAACGAATTAATTCTATCAGAGCCTGTCGAATTCACTAAGGACGCCCCCGTAGGTTGTTGACTCATCGTTCAATTCAGTTTGTACTTGTGCTCTTGAGCGCAGGGCTTATCGCTTCGTGTGGTGGGAACACAGACGACGACGTTCCGCTGATATTCGCTGCCGCATCTCTTTCGAACGTCTTGACCGAGTCGGCCAACGTCTACGAACGCGAGACGGGTAAGCGGGTCGAATTCAATTTTGGTGGATCACTAACCCTGGCGAATCAGATCGCGAAACTGGGTGCGCCTGCCGACGGAGCGTTCATTGTGGGCGAAAACGCAATTGAACGGATCGCCGCGGCGAACCTTGTGGATAAGCTCGGGTACGGCAGTATGCTGTTCAATCAACTGGCCGTGATCGGACGGAATGACGACGCCGAACTGAGCGACCTGTCGGATTTACTGAACTCAAAGGGACGGCTCGCAATTGGAAATCCTGGTCTGGCACCAGCAGGAGAATATGCGAGGCAGGCGCTGGAGAGCGCAGGAATATGGGATGAAGTTTCAGATCGTCTAATCATGACTTCAGACGTTCGATCTGCACTGGCAGCAGTGACCACAGGCAACGCTGATTTCGCTATTGTTTACACCAGTGATGTTGCATCGATCAACGATTCGTCAATCAGAACACTGCTTGTCCTTGATGAAGGGTACGGCCGTATTTCTTACTCCTTTGTTGCCATCAGCGGAGCAGATAACAGTCTAGGTGTCGAGGATTTCTTTTCGTTTCTCGCTAGTTCTGAAGAAACAAAAAATATATTCAATGCAGCCGGATTTCGATGGAACGTTCATGCTGGTCAACCGTCGGGTCCGGGCAGCTAAGCAGGGTCAGTTGGTTTCTCAATGAACTCAGACATCTCCATAGTCGCGCTTTCGCTGCAGATCGCACTTGTTGCGACAGCTGTGACGTTACCGATTGGGATGTTTGTTGCATGGTTGCTGGTTCGAAAGCAATTCAGAGGTAAGTTCGTCCTCGATGTGATTGTTTCGCTGCCGCTGGCGCTACCACCGGTCGTAGTCGGATACGCATTGTTGTGGGTGGTAGGTACGAACGGATGGATCGGACAGCTAAGTGAATCACTGTTCGGCTCGACGCTCGCATTCACCTGGATCGCCGCTGCGCTGGCGGCCGCGATAGTTTCGTTGCCACTGGTCGTCAGGTCGTTCACCGCGGCGCTGGCGGGCGTAGATCCTAGACTGGAAAGTGCGGCCCGCGGTCTGGGCGCTGGTTCGGTTCGCACATTCCTCACGATCACACTTCCACTTGCGTATAGAGGGGTGATAGCGGGCGTTATGCTCGGGTTTGTGAGGGCGTTGTCCGAGTTTGGCGCGACGATCGTCGTTGCCGGGAATATACCCGGTCGCACTCAGACAGTCCCCTCTGCGATTTTTACGCGGATATCTTCTGGTGACACGGATGCTGCCTGGCGTCTGGCACTGGTATCAGTGGTTCTCGGCGTATTGGCGCTGGTGATTCACAACTGGTTGGTAAGGCGATCCAGCAATAATTCCGACAGTTCGAATGGTCGTGCCCTGTGATCTCTTTCGACCTGCGGCTTGATCGCCCCGGATTTTCGCTGGATGTCGCCGGTGAATTCGATGGCGGCATTACCGCGGTTTTCGGTCCTTCGGGCACTGGGAAAACGAGCCTGCTGAACTGCATCGCCGGTTCGGTGCGTCCGACGAGCGGGTTCGTCGAGCTAAATGGAAAGACACTCTATTCCAGCGATAAAAAAGTATCGTTACCACCGGCAAAACGACGGATCGGAACTGTTTATCAGGATGGTGCGCTGTTTCCGCATCTTGACGTCCGACGAAATATCGAGTTCGGCTGGAAGTTGATCGACGAGAGTGAACGGCGACTGAATCCACTCGAACTGGCAGAATTTCTCGGGTTGTCAGGCTTGCTCGATCGAAAACCGGACGCGCTTTCCGGGGGTGAGCGTCAACGCGTGGCGATCGCGCGCGCCCTCGCAACCTCTCCGGCGTTGCTTCTTCTCGACGAACCGCTCGCATCACTTGATATAGCGAGACGTGGTTCGATACTGAACTACCTGAAACGTGTTCACGCAGAGTTCGATATCCCGATGGTCTACGTTTCACACTCGATAACTGAAGTGGTCTCGATCGCTTCCCGGGCGATGCTGCTGCGTGATGGAAAAGTCGCGGGGTTCGATCGGCCTTCGGCGTTGCTGCTCGGTGCGGCCGCAGCAGGTGGTGATATCGATAATTTAGAGAACATTCTTGATGGTGTTATCGGGGATTCAACGGATCAACTGACGAATATCCGAATTGGCAAGGTCGAGATATCAACTCGCCACCAAAATAAGAACCAAGGTGAGAATGTTGTCGTATCTGTTGGAGCAAATCAGATAATTCTGGCAGCGGAACTTCCAACACGTCTTTCTGCGAGGAATATCTTAAAAGGGCGAGTTACTGAGGTCTGGTCGCAACATGGAAAAGTATTCGCTGAAGTCGATGTCGGCCAGAAATTTATCGTAGAGCTGACCGAAAACGCACTGAACGAACTTGGTATCAGTCAGGGTAGTGAAGTCTATTTAGTGTTCAAATCAAGTAGTGTCGACGTGTTCGACGCCTGAGAGTCTGAGTCGCAACAAAAATGAAACGTAATACTTCGCTGGCCATTCTGGTCGGCATGTTTGTGGTCATACTTGCGGCATGTACGTCTGAGCCCGAACCAACTGCCACCGCGCAGCTAACGGCCGTACCGGAGAGCGCAACGACCTCAGCAATAGCGATAGCGACTCGTCGCGCACCTGCCACCGATCTGCCGGTAGTGCCTGACGGGGCTGAAATCGATCGAAAAACGGCGATGCTGCTTGGTATCGATCTCCATCGGCAGTTGTGGGCTACCCGGCCCAGCAGCAACTATAAGTTTGGTTTCCAGTGGACTACGGCTGATTTTGCCTACCAGCGTGCTAACGTCGAGGTCAGAGTGCTGAAGAGCGAGATTTCCGACGTTCGGTGGGCAGACAACGCGGTCAAGACCGACGGCACAGAACCGGCCGGTTTCGTGGTGCCAGAAAGGCCGATCCAGAGCGATTACTACACGATTGATGGTTTGTTCGAAGTAATCGAGGAAGCAATGGACAACGACCCGGCAAATGTCACTTTGGGTTTCGATTCAGTATTCGGTTTTCCGACGACTGTCGATATCAATTTCCTACCGGGAAGCGAATTCAAAGATGTCTCGTTTTTTGCAGCGGAAGTAGTACCGATTCCTGGTCCGCCTGAATAGCAACCCGCTTGCGGCCATTGCCACTCTGGTTCGCGTTGTATATCAGGGCCTGACTTACACCTCGCATGCTCATCACGCTCTCTCGAATTAGGGCTGTGGGAAAACGGAAAGTTTCACCGCTAATCAAGAGAAGCCTGAGCTGACTACTGAATTGACCTTTGACCGGTAGGGCATAGATCCAGCAAGACGCAGTCTCCACAGAGTGGCGATCGCTTACGACAAACCCGAGCTGCGTGACCATCAAGCTGTGCGTGAAACTCTCCCCACATCTCAACATCTGGAGCGAGCCTCGATTCAAACAACTGTTGATAGTCGGAGTATTTATTTCCCGCCACGTGCCAGCCGAGCCTGTCGACTAACCGCCGGGTGTAAGCATCTATGACGAATATGGGCTTTTTTGCTGCGCAGAGAATGATATCGTCCGCAGTCTCTTCACCGATTCCGTAAATATCGAGAGGTGTGTTCGCAACTCAGGAAGATCGTGAGAGAAGAGATTTGCGTCATCGCCCGCGTAATTCTCCACCAGAGCCTTCGCAAAGGCTTTTAGCTTTTTCGTCTTCGTGTTGTAGTAACCGGATGATCGAATTGCTCTGATCAGATTGGCTTCAGGTGCCGCATGAATTGCCGCGTAACCCCAGATCCCGGCGGTGTGAAGGTTGGCAAGGGCCCGTGCGGCATTGCTCCACGAAGTGTTCTGCACGAGGATTGCGCCTGCAGATATCTCGAATCCTACATCTGAACCGGAATCGTATCTGACTGGCCACCAGTTTCGCTGGCCTATTTTCTTCAGGAGGCGGTCGTAGACATCGAGAAGGGTTTTAGTCGTCGGTGAAGATTCCATGTCCGGGAGAGGATAGCAATGCGGCACGAAATTGTTCCGTCTTGAAGTACGGGCATCCAGCCATTTCACAACACTGCGAATCTACAACCGCCATCGTCTGTCTGGTTGGATTCGAAACTGCCGACCCCAGTGGCTTCACGTAGTTCTCGGAGGTTTTTACTGAACGCGTTCGGCAGGCGATGTGAGATAATTCGAAGTGGCTTCAGCTATTGACGCAGTGTTCCACGCTGCTGAACTCGGTCGGGGAGGGATCCAATTGCAGACAATGTTCGAAAGATTGGATGCTGCGGCAGCCAAAATGGGGAGTTTCGTGTGCGTGGGGCTTGATCCCACTCCCGGACGTGTACCGATCGACGACGTTCTGGCATTCAACTGCGCGATTGTGGATGCCACCAAGGATGTCGTATCTGCTTTCAAGCCCCAATTCGCCTACTACGAAGCGATGGGAGTAGATGGTTTCCGGATTCTCGAAAAAACCATTCAACACATCAGAGACGTTGCACCCGATCACGTCATTATCGGAGACGGCAAACGTGGAGACATTTTAGCAACCGCAACTGCTTACGCTGAAGCGATGTTCGAAGTATGGGACGTAGATATCGCGACGATCTACGCCTATCAGGGCAGCGATTCAGTCGAGCCGTTCTTGCAGTATCCGAGCAGAGGCGTCTACATCGTCTGTCGTACCTCCAATCCAAGTTCACGAGACATTCAAGACCTCATAGTGGATGGCCCCGAGGGGAAGACCCAGGTATTCAATCGGGTTGCTGCGATGGCCGATCGCTGGGCAGGTACCGAGAATGTTGGACTGGTAGTTGGTGCGACCTATCCCGATGACCTGCGAGCCCTTCGAGCAAAGCATCCTGAACCGCACTTTTTGATACCCGGCGTTGGAGCTCAGGGTGGAGTAGCTGAAGAAACGGCGAAAGCTGGAGCGAACGAGGCTGGAGGTGGTTTCATAGTTAACTCTTCACGAGGAATTATTTATGCATCGCAAAACCCTGAAGACTTCGATATTGAGGCTCGTGTCGCTGCCGAGTTGCTCAAGAACCAGCTAAACAATGCGCTGAGACCGAATGGGATCAGTGCTGAATCGGTGACACTTGAGTAGTTAGCCGTTTCTTGTTGTTAGATTGATTGAATGCCGGAAACTCCGTTTGCCGTTGGTGATCGTATAACCCTTAAGAAGAAACATCCTTGTGGTGGTTCAGACTGGGAGGTTTATCGCATTGGCGCCGATATCGGTTTGAAATGCCTGAAATGCAAACGACGGATGATGCTTACACGCCGAAATGCGGAACGAAGAATGGTCACACGCGTCGAAGCTGATAGAAGAATGAGCGATGATGAGTAAGCCCATCGAGAAATTCTTCTCGATGACTTACGTTTCAACTGCTCGAAGAACACATAGTCGGTGTAACCTTGAGCTAGTCTCAGGTCGATCTTGGAAATGTTGTTACGGGAAGTCGGCGGAACGTACTGGCGCAATTATGGAGGCTCACAAAATGATGGAGCTTGTAATAGATAGCATTCGGGTTAGCCTGCTAAACCATCAGCGCGTCGTAATCCTTAAGCAGAAAGACATCGATCGATACCTGCCTATCTGGATCGGACCGCCCGAAGCCGACGCAATTGCTGTTCGCCTGCAAGAAGTCTCAGTGCCGCGACCTCTGACACACGATCTGCTGCACAATTCCATCAAGGATCTGGGTGGAACGATCGATCACATCGTTGTTTCTAGCATGGAGAACGACACTTACTACGCAACCATCGTTGTACGGCAAGGCGACAAAATTGTCGAAATCGATGCGCGCCCTTCCGATGCACTGGCGCTCGCCGTTCGGGCCAGCGTTCAGATATTCGCTGCCCCCGAAGTAATGGAAAAGTGTGGCGTTCGCCTTGACAAAGAAAGTGGATTGGCTGTGGTCGGCGATGATGAGTTCTCGGAGCAACCACCCCGCAAGGCAGGCGGGCCGGTCGGCGAGCAGGAACGTGAGAAGCTGTCAGCGTTTGCTGATTTCATCGAGTCGCTAGATATAGGGGATATGGGCACCGACGGTGGGCAGCCAGATAGCGGGAAACCTGAGGGCGATGAGCCAGTGGCGGGCAGCTAGTTAGCGTACTTGAACCCATCCGGTCGGCAGAAATTGGCTCTCGTTGCCGATGGGATCATCCTCTTTGACGCCATCTGAATCCACCGTATTGTGATTGTTTCCTCGGTGTGCGTCGGATTTACTGGCAAACTTGCGTAGTGAACTCGGAATCAAAATGAACCCATCGCGCGTTTTTTACGTTTGGATTTTGAACCGTTCGTGATAGTATGCACAATCGGTCATTTAGAGCAGGGGATTACCTGTGTCAGACACGCCAAAATCGCTGAACAACAAAAGCGAAAACGGTTGTTTGTCAGGAAATTCTAAGGAACGTGCGAATAGTGGCTGGCCCGCGACAATCGTGTTGTTGGGGAGAGTGAGTGGCATCGGCTGGTTTGTCGGTATCACCATCGCCCTGGGAGCCTACGGCGGGTATTGGCTCGATCGACAATTTGACACGGCACCTATCCTCACAATTTCGGGGCTGGCGCTGGGCGTGCTAACAGCATTTGTTGGCATGATCCGGCTTCTCAACGCGATTCGACGAGGGCGGTAACAGCCAACAGAGAACGAAAGAGAATCAGGTACAAGCCGCTTGGGAAAGCTCCTTTCCAATCCCAAACTACTTGCCATCGCCATTGCCGCAGGTGCGGCGCTTCTGATTTCCATAGCCGGTGGTGCACTGGGTGCATCGTTCGGTCTCGGATTCCTTGGCGGTCCCATTCCTTTCATCTCGATCCCAGCAGAGCGAGTTGCCTTTATCGGTAGCTACCCGCTCCTGAACTCAACAATCATGTTCTGGTTCGGCGGATCACTACTGCTCTTCGTCGCATGGCGAGCGGGTCGAAAGCCGAAAGATGTTCCATCAGGTTGGCAAAACCTGATGGAGATGATCTACGAGTTCTTCAGTAATACGGTCGATGGAGTTGCTGGCGGCACCCCTAAGGCGGGTCGCAGGTTTCTGGCACTCGTCTCGACCATCTTCCTTGTCGTGATGATTATCAACTGGGTCGGAATTCTCCCCGGTGTCGGCTCTGTTGGAAGAATCGAAAATATCGAAGAATGGGTAGAACTCCACATCGTAGATTCCAA
>JAJRZP010000027.1 GCA_024275195.1 Chloroflexota bacterium
ATCTATCTTGATCCCGGCGTACAACGCTTCGAAAGTGCTGCCGTACTGTCTCGAATCCCTTCGTAAGCAGACTTATCCACATCGCGAGATGGAAGTCATGATTATCGACAACCAATCGAGCGACGACACTCGTGCGGTTATCGCCGGGCAGCAATCCATCAGCTTCGCCGGAACTCTGAACTGGATATCACTTCCATTCAAAGGCAAGCCGGGTGCGTTGAATGCAGGTATTCATCGTGTGAGCGGCGAGATAATCATCAACATTGACGCCGACACGGTTTTGCACCCTGATTCGATTCTCGAAATGGTGCGGGCATTCGAACAGGACCCCGCCGTCGCAGGAGCAACCGGCTCCATTGAAGTGCTCCCTGCCAATGTGGATCCACGAACTGGTGAGCACATTGAAATCCACCCGTTCAAGTATCTGATGGCTGAAGCTGAGTTTCTTGAGTATTACGCCGGATTCCGAATCGGAAGGCAGTACCAGAGTCAGACAAAGAGCCTTTTCACCCTCGCCGGTGCTTTCTCTGCGTTCAGACGTGATGTCTTGCTGAAAACATTCTTGTACGACGAACGTACAGTTTCAGAAGACACCGATCTGACATTCTTTATCGCACGACAGTTCCCGGAACGCTCCGTGGTTGCTGTTGCGCCTGCGGTCGCCTTCGTTCATCCGACCGAGTCGCTCAAAGCCATGTATGCACAGCGATTGCGTTGGCAGCGTGGTCAGCTAGAAGTTGCGTCACAGTACCCTGACTTTGAGCGGCATCCTTTCAGGATAAAGGGACTGGCGATATCGAAATCGCTCCTGATCGATCACACTCTCGCTTTTCCAAGAGTTGTCTGGACGTTCTTGCTACCGATGATGTACTTCGTTGGCTACCCGCTAACCCTCGTCGTTAGCGCAACCCTTTCGATGTACTTGATCTACATGGTCGTCGAAGGGCTCTACCAGATCGTCTCGTACACGGTTGCCGAAGGTAGTGCGAAGTCGAGAATTCGCCGACATTGGTGGATGTTCCTCTTCATGCCCGCATACCGTTGGACGCTATTCTGGTTCAGGTTCGGTGGTTTCCTCGCGGTGATGATGGAGAACAAAGAATGGAGAGCCAGCGACCCCGTCACAGAAACGAAGCAGGGAATTCAGAGAGTTTCAACACTAACGCTAACGTTCCTGACACAGTCGTTCCTGCCCAGATTGGCTGCGATCGTCGGTGGTGTTTTGCGTACCAAGTAGCCTTACCGGGCTAGTAGTAGATAGACGATCGGTTAATCGATATCCATGGCAAGCACCACGCAGCCAACAATTGATGCACAGGTATCCCGGAATCAACGATCAGAGATTCTTGGATTACTGTCGCGCATTGATTGGCAGCCGTACACGCTGATCGCCGCACTCCAACTCCTGACCGCGTTTGTGTTTTTGGCCAACTCGGGTTCGGGTGTATCGTCATGGTTCGACAAGTTTCCACTCGACGACGGCTGGATTCACATGGTCTACGCCCGGAGTTTTGCCGAGAACGGCCAGTTCTGGTACAACCCGGGAATCCCCGAATCGGGTATGACCAGCCCCCTCTGGGCGATGGTTGTGGGATCGACATGGGCTGTATTTGGAACGCTAGGACTTGGAATCGTCGCGACGGCCAAGCTGCTCGGAATTTTCTTTGCCATAGCTTCGGGTTGGCTGACGATGCGAATCGTGTGGCAACTTTCTCGACAGCGTAGGCTGGGCGTGTTTGCCGGAGCCCTCGTCGCGATCGAGCCAGGCTTTGCATTTGCCGCGGTATCCGGCATGGAAGTACAGCTATTCAGCATCATTTCGCTGGCAGCCGTGTGGATGTTTTTGCAGGGGCGCCTGAGAACAACAGGCATCTTATTCGGTCTGATGATTCTGGCTCGCCCGGAAGGGTATGTGATATTCGGCATCGTCGTGGCAACCGCTGTAGCCCGACGTATGTGGCAGCGGGACCGACTGGAACTGATCAATCGCGAGGATATTCGAGAGTTGGTGGCGCTTGCCGGCCCCACAGTCCTGCTTGGTGGAGCGTGGGCCGTGTACAACTACACGATCAACGGAACCCCCTGGCCGAACACCTATCTTGCCAAGAATCAAGAGATGGGTCTCTTCCCAATTGAGAACATAGCTAACGTTCTGCAAGGCTACTTCTACAATCTTTCATTCTTCTCTGGTGTCGCCTTCCCTGTTTCGATGCTCGCCGTGGGGATCGGAGGCATATGGATCATCCGGACATACTCCTTTTCCGGTATTCCCATAGTTTCTGTACCCGTGGCAATGACCTACGCGGTCAGCACGGCTTTTCCGCTGAGCCCTGACGCGTGGAATTTCTTTGCCCGTCGTTACCTCGACGCAACCATCCCGATTCTCACTATTCTGATGATCATCGGATTCCTGAGAATCTGGCGAAAATTCAATTACTGGAGAGAAACACGCGCACCAATCGATCAACGAGAAGCCCATATTTTTAACTTCGGACTGAACGTGGTGTTTGTCGCTACGGTGATTCTTCCGTTCATCGCGCTGCCCGGCAATTGGCAGCGACTTTCAGACGACTATTCATGGAACTCGAAGAATGTCGATGATGTTTCCGTTGGTATGGCTCTGTGGATCGATGAGAACGTTCCAGCCGATGCACGTATCGGCGTGGTCGACGCAGGAGCAAGCAGGTTCTTTGGCAATAGATATACCTATGATCTGGTGGGACTAAATACCTCCAGTGCCATCGGCCGACCACCGATCGAGTATGCCGAGGAGAATAAGCTCGACTACCTGTTCGTTTTTCGATCGATCTATTTCGATAGCTGGCCGCTTGCCGATCCTGTTCACACAATTGAAGTCGATAGAAATACGATCCTGGCTGGTTCGCAAATGCGGGCCTACGCTGCCGACTACAACACCGTAGTTGAGTTTGCAAACCCGACTGCGCCATTGGACAACGATCTATTGCGGCGAGAGATATCCGTGATCGACATCATCGACACCGGAAATGGTGCCGCAATTCCTGCCTACTCTGAGTCTGCCCACGCGTACAAGTTGGAAGGTGCCGGGGCCGTCGTTGAGAGATCATTCCGAACTGTACTATCAGGAATCATCAACGATCAGGCAACAACCTTCTCCTTCTCGGAACAACTGACCGTGAAATCGGTTCCCGGCGAATTGCTGGTGGTGGCGAAGCGATACGATGCGGCTCTGCGAGGAACACTGAGGGTGTTCGCCGACGGTGCCGAAGTCGGGATCTGGGAACTATCAGACAAAGATTTCTTCTTCGGAGTCGACTCATTCAACATTCCGGCCTCGTTTATCACCTCGGACAGGACAACTCTCCGTTTCGAGGTTGTCCCCCTGCCTGGCCAGACAACGGGCAACACCTTCATGTGGTGGATTTTTGTCGAGAACTCTGTGGCGGCGGAATCCGGCATCGAAGTGATCGACCTGAGTGATGCCAGTGTTAATCTGGTCGAAAGTAAGTAGGCTGGACGAGAACCCATGACCACGACAGAAACGGTATCCGCCGCTACTACGAATATCCCGAACCGAGCTGTCTGCCCGCAATGTGAGGCAGTATTCAAATCCCGTCAGGGCTTAGCAGGGCATCTACGATTCAGGCACGGCAACGCTGAATGGTCTGATGCTGTAGATCGCGCCAAAGCTCAACGGATCAACACACTTAGTTCGTTTGCCGGTATGCCGGGGCTTCCGCAGTCGACCCAACTGCTGATCGCCAAACTGCATCGAAAATACACCGCGGGCAAGAAAGTAAATCCACCGACCGACTGTGTGTTGTGTGGGGCAGTCTGTAAAACCCCACAGGGCCTCTCAGGCCATATGCGCTACCGACACGGTTTCGGCGCACAGAAATCCGATCCACGTGCTACCGCCGAGCTCGTCCGATACGTTCAGTCGAACGAAATGCCTGAGATAGCTCAAGAGGCGATCTGGGAGAAAATCCTTCGCATCGAAGGATTTCGCTGGTAGCCGTTACGCCGCGTTTTTGAGTATTCGCTGATCGGCAAGAACCGCCCAAACGACCGATGGCGCGTAGACCCCTCTTAAATTCGACGGACCATTCTGTGCCCACTGCTCCAGTGCTTTTTTGAACTGGCTTCTCGGGATTCTGACTCCATTTTCTTCTATAGTCAGGTAGCCAGAATCGGTCTTGTAGGTAAAGCCCTGCCCTCGCTTTGTCGAAATCACTTCGCCCGCGCTGTTTTCGATTAGAGCCCACAGGGCGTCAAAACCTGAACCTGCCGTTGCTGGGACTGAATGAGTTCTCGGTAGCTCGGGAGTAGACACAGACGGAAACATCTCGACACTGAACGACGAGATATTGTTTGCGGGTAATGTCGTCCGCGAACCGCTGTCCTCGCCTACTCCATCAAAAGCGACTTGAATGAAACGATCGATGCTCATCCCGCGGCTATGTGCGGCTCTGACCAGTGTGCGGTACGACTTCTGGGATACGTCGATGATTGGCATGGGTTGAGTTTGAATCGTTCTCTCAGGAGGTTGCTGATCGAATTCTGAACCTCGCAGTGCCTGCGTATACATACATTTATACATATATACAGTGTGGAACTATACGCATGCCTACCAGTGGCGTAGCATCGCGTTGCCCCGCTGGGATTACGGTGGATGGCGATACGTGAGGCGTCCGTGTCGAAGCTCTGCTTTTGTGAACCGGTAAACGTCCAGATACCGAACTTCTAGATTGAGATCGAAAGCAAGGATGGAATTAGCGATGACCACTGTGCGGAAGGGCGAACGAGTCGCCTACTTCAATGGCAAGATTGTGCCTGAGTCCGAAGTCAAAATTCCCTTCAGAGACCGGGGTTTCAAGTACGGCGATGCCGTGTTCGACATGACTCGTACATTCGGTCACAAGATATTCAAGCTCGAAACCCACATAAGCCGCTTCTACAACTCTTTGCGGTACGTGGACATCGACCCCGGCATGACCGAGCAAGAAATGGTCGCAAAAACCCGTGAGGTTCTGGAAGCAAATCTGCATTTACTCGGTCAGGACGATGATTTCTGGGTTGGCCAGAGAATTTCACGTGGTGTCGATCTGGTTGGCGGCGACATGTGGGAGACCGCCGGCGATCCGAACGTGATTATCGAATGCGCACCACTGCCGTTGAAGCCCCGTGCCCGCCTGTACAAGGATGGCATGGACGTTCGTGTGCCATCTGTCCGCCGAACGCCCCCTGAGGCACTCAGCCCCCGGGCTAAATCGCACAATTATCTCAACCTGATCATGGCCGACATGGAGGCTAAGTCGCAAGATCCAGAGGCGTGGGCGATACTGCTCGATACTCGTGGCTTTCTCACCGAAGGTATCGGCTCGAACATCTTCACGATCAAAGATGGAGTCATCTACACCCCTCAAGAGCAGTACGTTCTGGGCGGGATCTCTCGTGAGACGGCGATCGAGATGGCGGAGCGAATCGACGTGCCGGTCGTAACGAAAGATATAGACCTGTTCGACGCGATGACAGCCGATGAGATATTCCTGACCTCTACCTCGCTATGCATCTGCGGGGTCCGGTCGTTCCAGGGTCGGAAGATAGGCGATGGCTCGGCGGCTGGTCCGATCACCAGGGCACTGATGGACGCCTATGTCGATTTCGTAGAGTTCGATTGGATCGGCCAGTACCTGAAGAGGTTAGAGGAATAGATTCCGATCACATAAATATGCCAACAACCCTCTACTTACCAACCAAAGGCGAATGGGAACGGCGCGACGCATCTTCACTCGGTGTTGATCAAGCGGTTCTTGATCAGGCCGTTCAGTACGCGAACGACAACGAAATCAAATGGCCGAAAGACCCTGCCAAAGGCAACGTCGGTCAGGATGCTCCCGAATGGGCGGAGAAGCTTGGACCATTCAAAGATCGCGGCGGTCCCGCAGGGGTTGTGATCAAGGACGGTTACATCGTTGCTGAGTGGGGTGACGTTGAGCGAGTCGATCTGACTTTCAGCGCAACAAAAAGCTGTATCGCAACGCTGGCAGGTATCGCCTTCGACAAGGGCCTTCTCAAAAGCATCTCCGATCTGGTCATCGACTACGAAGATGGAAAATCTATCGTCATGACAGACACCGGTGAGCCGGTCGATGGTTTTGATACCGATCAGAATCGAAACATCACATGGGAGCATCTTCTTCAGCAAACGTCCGAGTGGGAAGGCACGCTCTTCACCAAGCCCGATATCGTCGATTGGAATCGAAATCTCTCTCCTGAGGGCATGGGTGCGGTCGAAGATTTGGGACGGCCGGAACGAATGCCGCCGGGTGGTCACTGGGAGTACAACGACGTACGGGTGAATCGAACTGCTCTGGCACTGCTCGCCGTGTGGAAAGAGCCGCTTCCCGATGTACTACTGCACGAGGTGATGAACCCGATCGGAGCTTCGGACACATGGGAGTGGCACGGATACGGCGATCACTCGGTAATTAGTTTTGATGGCATGACCACCGAATCAGTTTCTGGTGGGGCGCACTGGGGTGGAGGGCTGTGGATCGACACTCTCGATCATGCGCGGTTCGGGTTGCTCTACCTGAATCGAGGCCGCTGGGGTGATCGCCAGATCATCTCCGAACAATGGATAGATATGATGACAGTGCCGTGCGATCTCAACGACCAGTACGGCTACATGTGGTGGCTGAACACACGGCACGCTCGTTACGGAGTGAATGCTTCAGAATCGACATTCGCTGCTTCGGGAGCCGGGGGGAACTGTGTCGTTGTCGACCCGGAGAAAAATCTGGTTGTTGTAACCAGATGGTGTGAGGATGTACCGGGTGTTGTCGATCTCGTGGCTCATGCCATCGGCTCCAGCTAGTCGATCATGCCTTCACCCACCCCTGAAGAATCATCGAAAGACACATCTCCATCTGTCACCAACGAGCGACGCCCTCTCTCGCTCAGGGCAGCCGCCCTCGCACTTTTGCTTTCGACTATGTGGGCAGGAAACCCCGTCGCCAACAAGGCCGGACTGGAAGATGCCGGCCCGATGAGGCTCGGCTACCTGAGATTTATTCTCGGTGCCATCGTCGTGTTGATCTATGCCATCGCAACGCGGCAGTCGTTTAGGGTTCAGCGACGCGAGTGGGTTCCGCTCACATTGCTGGGGGCACTGTTCACGATTCAGCTTGCCTTCATGAATGTCGGGCAGGATTACACAACAGCTGGGCACGCGGTGGTCGTGACCACGACATTTCCACTCTGGACAGGCGTGTTCGCTCACTTTTTCGTACCCGGCGACAGGATGTCGCGATCAAGAACATTCGGAACTCTCGTCGCCTATACAGGCGTCGTGGCAGTTTTTTACAAAGGGTTCGCCGACGCAAGTCCAGATTTCCTGATAGGAGACCTCTTGCTTCTCGGTTCGGCGATACTGCTCGGGGGGCGTCAGGTGTACCTGTCACAGCTCGGTCAGGGCATTGCACAACACAAGTTGCTGATAGCCCAGAGCATTTTCGGAATCGTAACTTTTGTAGTCGCCAGTTTAATGTTCGAGGGCGACGAGGCATTTACGGTCACAACCCGGCTTGTAGTCGCGCTTTTCTACACAGGAATTCTTATAGCGGGCCTTGGCTTCATCGGCCAGACATGGCTACTTAAGCGCTACCTCCCATCGAGAGTTACGGTAATCTCCCTGAGTCAGCCAATATTTGGAGTGCTGTTCAGCTGGTGGATACTGGGCGAAACGATCGGTGTCGAACTGTACATAGGCGCGGTGCTGGTCGTAATCGGCTCGGCACTCGCACAACGCCAGCCGCGGTCGAACTCAGAGCCGAAGCCTACGCCGCCACGGTCTGCTGGTGACGTTTCTCGATAAGATCGCGAACTACTTCGACATCGAGGTGGCGTTTCGGGTAGAACGCAGCGGCACCTGCCTCGATAGCCAGTCGCTCGTACTCATCATCCTGTTTCATCGAAGTTAGTACGACCACGGCCTGTGGGTCGATACCGAGGATAGTCCCCACAGCCTCGAAACCGTTCATTTCAGGCATCTGTACATCCATAATCACCGCATCGGGAAGAATCTCCTGATAGGTGCTGGAAGCATGGGCTCCATCTTCTCTTTCGGCGACAACCTCGAAGCCTCCGGCCTTGTCGAGCATGGCTCGGATCACGTCACGGAAAATGGGCTGGTCGTCGATTAGCAGAACTCTGTACATGTGCGCTCTCGAAGGTAGTGCGAATTGGTCTGGTTCGATGCTACGAAAACCCACGGCATGGGTGAATAGCCGATGGTATAACTGGCCCTGAGGGATTATGCGCGTCGCATGCTGAGTGCGAACCACAACTTACGCTGCCGAAGGCTGCTCGTTGGTATCGCCCATCTCATCTGCGGCAGAGCCAGAATGGCGTGCCGTGTGGATCTGGACCGCCGACGGAGCGACGAACGGAATTTCCAACCTGAGGTGGGTTCCATTGCCGGGAGTCGAATCGATCTCCAGAGTGGCATTAAGAGCATCGGCATAGTCACCGATGTTTACCATGCCAAGACCGGTCTGGCGTAGTTCGACGGGATCAAATCCTACTCCATCGTCCGATACAGTCATGATCAATTTATGGTCGATCTCATCGTAGTTCCATGAAAGCCTGCAAACGGTTGCTTCGGCATGTTTGGCAACGTTGCCCATAGCAAGCTCGGCGATACGATACACGCCCAGTCGTACATCGTCGGGAATGACTGATGTGCCCGCAGGTTCAAGGCTTGCCGCGGCTTCGTTCATCTCGAACTCTACCGGAACAATCGATTCGTAGAAATTCCGGAGTGACCGCAGTCCGACTGCAGCTCCAACCCTGACGATGCTCGGGTGGAGTCGGTGCGAGATACCTCGGATGTCATCCTCACGAATGTTGTCTAAGTCCACGACGATCTTGTCGAGCTCAGCAATCTGATCGGGTATCGCGTCCAGATTCGACTCGCGAAACTGTGTGAGTTGCATCCACACAGCGAATAGCTTTGATTGAACTGTACCGTGTAGCTCTTCTGCAATAGCGCGTTTGGTGCTATCGGCAGCCTGAACCATTCTTTCACGCGACTCACGAACCGCTATATTTTGAACTGCCAGTGCCCGATTAGCCCGCTCAAGCCTGCGCTGGGCGCGTCCTGACGCCCAGTGAAGCACGAGAAGGACCACGACCATACCGGCATTGAACACTCCGGCAATTATCCAGACGCTCTGATTGGCGACCTCGAGATCTCGACCGACGTTCGTCGTTATCGCAGCTACCATGAGTGCCCTTGCCGACCGACCATTGCCAGGAGGCTGATCCCAGATCAACTTGTATGTCTGCAGCAGATTGGCATTGATGCCAAGCCGTTTAGAGCCAGCATCCGGTTCCATGTGTATAGAAGCCGACCTGTTGTTACGAGCATCATCGAAGGCCGTGAGCATCGAGCCTTCAAGCCGCGGGGCGGTTCCACTTGTGGCGTACAGAGGCTCGCCCGTGATCGTATAGAGATCAAGTCGCTGTGCGTTGGCACCGAACAGCCCGCGCTTCATCAGAGCATCGAACGAGTCGGAAGCGACAGCGGTGCTGAGGCGGTCGCGGGCACCAAGCCCGGTTATCTCTGCATCGCCGAAGTGAATTACCGAAGCGAATCGATCCAGATCTTCCACCTGTCGCTGGCTGATGCCGTTCAGTGTGTTCTGTGGCAGTAAGTTCGAGCCAAAGGCGATAATCGCTCCAGTCATGATCGTAATCGCGACAATCCCGATGAGAAGTGGGCTCTGGAAGATGCTACGTGGAGTAGCCGATTCAAGTTCAGTCGCCGGTTGATTCATGGATTTTCGATTCAGGGCGCTTTGTTCGGGTTGGTCGATTCACACAGGTCTATGCGTTTGCGTGCGCTCAGCCTATTGCTGATTGGCGAAAAGAGTCAGTGATGTCATACGCACAGGACATGTGGGTTACTACGCGACGCACACTCATGTCTAGTTCATCGCAAGGTGGCAACAAAAAGCCCCGATCGGGTCGGGGCTTGCATCGTTTATATATATTTTGATCCGGGGTCACGCAGCAATTGCGTCGTTGCCACCAGACGGTCCGCCGCCGACCAGACTGCGGAGCATCGAGACATTCAGATTTCTCTTTGGGACGAACCCGCACGCACCGATTTCTCGGGCGAGCGTCGGGTACTCGGAATCGGAACCCATACTCGTCAACACGACGTTCGCCTGTGGGTGTCGAGACAGTATTCGTCGAGTGGCTTCCACTCCGCTCATATCACCCATCTGCACGTCCATCACCACGATGTCAGGGTTCAACTTGCCCATCATCTCGATAGCGTGCATGCCATCGATCGCTTCGCCGATGACCTCGCAGTCGCCATCCCGCTCAAGTATCGACTTGGCGACGTTCCGGAAGACCGGTTGATCGTCAACCAGAAGAACCGAAATTGCTTCTACTTCCACACGTGAAGAACCCTGGAAAAAATCGACTATCTCGCCCATTGTGGTTGTATCCGTCTTTCGGCTTTATCTACTGCGCCCGTCAGTATCGGGAACTGAAGTAACTGGTATATCCAATCTATTCTTACGCGTGATCAGACGCGCGGTAGGTCAGCACCTGATCGTCTTGGTGCTAACTCGCATCCCGAGTCTGGTGGTTCACGGAGTGTTCGCTGAGGGTAGTTCCGCAACAGACGAACGATTGACAAGGACATAGGTAGAATTCCTTCGACGCAATGACTGATTCGACCCAGAACAAACAAAACGCTGAACAAACCAAACCGGTTGCGCCGACTGCCGAAACGTCCGGGTTCACCCGTCTCAGCAAAACAGAAAGTGAAACTGAAGGCGATCATCTACGCCGTGTGGCCGAAGAACTGAGCGGCTCGGATGAGGAGCGAATCTCCAGCCTTGCTGCGATGCTCTCAAGCAGAGTGATGGCTGAACGTGTCTCGGCAGCACGGGAACTGGGGAGAATCGGATCACTTAAGGCGATTCACCTACTTCGCGATCTTCTCGTTTCGACTGATGAGTCGTCATGGCGGCTGGCGATACACGGACTGCGATCCGGAGGAGCCCGGGAGGGCTGGCTCTGCCTCGAAGGGGTCGCGCAGGATGATGCCCGTCGACTCGCATCCAACAGCAAGCAGGAATCCGAAATCTCGTTCAAACGCCTGATGGCAATGGGGCGAACCAAGATGATGGATCGCCTTTTTCGTGCGGCAGACGGTCATTCGCGATCTATTTCAGGCGATGTGGCCAGGCGATTTTCAATGAACGCAGTGGCGACCCTGCCAGTGGCACACCGGAACGTTATGGAGCATCGACTGGGACTCCTGGGTGCCTCAGCAACACCCGCCGACACGGCACATGCGCTGGGTATCGAACTGGACAACGTTCGGACTCTTGAGCTAGAGGGTTGGCAGTCGATACATTCGCCGATCGAAATCAACCCTCAATAACTCTGCCACACACGCAGGCATATACTGCGGCGGAATTGAGTAACGAGCAGGCAACCGAACAAAAATCACCCTCCGGTCGCGGCACCGTTTCGAGGTTGGTGCCCGCCACCATCTTCTCTGCGTTCCGGTCCCTGAGTAACCGTAACTTTCGTTACCTGTGGTTCGGGCAGGTTCTCTCCGCAACTGCGATGCATGCCGACACGATCGCTCGTAGCTGGCTGGTGTGGGATCTGACCGGCTCATCAACTTCGGTCGCCTCAGTGTTGGTCGCACGTGCTGTGCCGATGCTGATACTCGGATTGATTGGTGGTGTTGCGGCAGATCGTTTTAACCGTCGAAGACTCCTGCTGGTTATTCAGGGTTGGACATTGTTGATGCACGTGACGATGGCATGGCTGCTGCTGTCGGGCAGCATCGAACTGTGGCACGTGTACGTTCTGGCGTTTGGGCTTGGCGCTGGAATGGCGATGAATCAACCCGTTCGCACTTCGATCATCCCGAATCTTGTCGACCGTAAAGACATGTTTAACGCCATGTCTCTCAACTCGATAGCCATCAACAGTACTCGTATGGGCGGTCCTGCACTGATTGCGATTCTTATCGCCGCGACCGATGTGGGTTGGGCCTATGTCTGGGCAGCCGGGGCATTTGTGGTGGTGCTTTGGACGACAGCCAGAATCACCATCCCCGGACGAACCTCGAAGTTACCCGTCGGAAACCCTGTGAGCCAACTGATCGAAGGCTTCGTCTACATCGGTCGGCACCGGGTGATTCTTGCGCTGGTGTTGCTGGGGCTGGGACCGCTGGCGATCGGGTTCTCGCATCAGGTACTGCTGCCTCAACTCGTAGAACAACAGTACGGGCGTGGTATTGGCCTCATGGGCGTGCTGACATCAGTTGGTGCGATTGGTGGCTTGAGCGGTGGACTGTTCATCGCGTCCCGTCGCGATATGCCATACAAGGGTCGATTGATGCTGTTCGCGGCGACTTCATACGGTCTTGCACTACTTGGTTTCGCCGGTGCAAGTTACATGTGGATGGCATTTCCGCTGATTATATGGATCGGCGTGTCGCAAACGCTTTTCCGAGCCGGAAACAGTGTCACGCTGCTGGAACTTGCCCCTGACAATCTACGTGGCCGAATAATCTCAGCGACCTTGCTCGATACCGCCCTTTCGCCCGTTGCGGGAATAGCGGCCGGGGCCGTCGCCGATCGCTGGGGCGTAAGTTCTGGCTATCTGCTCCTCGCGATAGGAACCCTCGCAATAGTCCTGTTGACCTTGATTATCTACCCGAAGATTAAAGACATATAGCCGCTTCCAGTCGTCGGAACGGGGGATAAAATACCGTTGATTCCGAGGCGAGTACGGGTCTGCCGAGTTTTTATCCTGGAGACCCTATCTAATTTCTATTGAAAATTCGTATCAGCCAGACATTGTGAACTCGCTAGAGCAACCATGAAGATCACCGAAATAAAGACATTCATTATGAAGGGCGGAAACCGCAACTGGGTTTTCTGCAAAGTTGAGACCGACGAAGGAGTTCACGGCTGGGGCGAAGGCACTCTGGAGCGCCACGAGTTGGCAGTTGAAGCAGGCATAAAGACGCTCGCATCAAGATTGATCGGACGCGACCCCACTCAGATCGAAAAGAACTGGCAGATCATGTACCGGCACGGCTTCTGGCGCGGTGGTGTAGTGATGGGCTCGGCGATGGCGGCGATCGATATCGCCCTCTGGGATCTGACAGGAAAGACGTACAACCTGCCGATCTACAAAATGCTCGGTGGTGCAGTTCGTGATCGAGTTCGCGCCTACACTCACGCATCCGATCTCAGAGGTGGCAAAGACGCGGTCGATCAGGGTTTTACGGCATTCAAGACAGGTGGCTGGGTGATCGGACAGAGGGAATTCTACGAAGCCGACGTAGTTGACGATCTACATGAAAAAATCAAGGGAATGCGTGCTGATCTTGGAGATGAAATCGAGATCATGATCGATAACCACGGTCGATCTCGTCCATCACTGGCAAACCGGCAGATCGCCGCGGTTGAAGAGTTCAACATCACCTTCTTCGAAGAGCCGGTCCCACCCGACAACCTCGATGCGATGGAGCAGATCCGAAACTACGGGCATAAGACTGACATCGCGACCGGCGAACGGCTGTTCTTCCGCTACGGCTTTCGTGAGATTCTTCACCGCCGTCTCACCGATGTAATTCAACCTGATATCGCCCATACTGGTGGCATATCTGAGATCAAACGCATCGCTCAGATGGCCGAGATCGAGTACATCAAGTTCGCTCCGCACAATCCCAACGGACCAATCGCAACCGCGGCGTCGATGCATGTCTGTGCAACAGTTCCAAACTTCCAGATCCTGGAAACAGCTCGTGACATGCCGTGGCACGATAGAGTTCAGGCGACTCCGCTTGAGATAAAAGATGGTTACTTCGAATTGCCGACTGCTCCGGGCCTCGGAACTGATCTGGACGAGTCAGTGATTGCCGAGCGCCCTTTCGACCCGACTGAGGTGACAGAGTTCGGCTCATGGAACGCTGAAGACAATTCACCCGCAGACGTTTAGGCCCAGGAGTTCACACAACCGCAGGGCGACAACTACGATTCAACCTATGACCAATCAGAAATTCCGTGCGGCACTTTTCGATATGGACGACACACTGATAGATCGGTGTGCTGCGTACGACGATGTTTATCGGGTCTTTTACAACAACCATGAGGCGATTCACGGCTCGACATCCTGGGAAGACGCACTGGAGTTTTTCTGGAGCCTGTCACCGGCCAACGCAACTGAGCCCCGCGCGGCATTTCTTAGTATTCAGCAGAAATGGCCGGGTGTGACTGGTGATCCAGATTCGCACTACAACTTCTACTTCTCGAACATGGTGAAGTTCATGAAAGTTCTGCCGGGGGCGGTTGATTTCGTTGACTGGATGAACTCGTCATCGGTGAATTGGGGCATCGTGACCAACGGCGATCAATTCCAGCACCAGAAAGCTGAAGCCACCGGTCTCGATAAGAAGACACCTTTCGTACTGGCATCAAAACTGTTCGGTGTAAACAAACCCGCCCCCGAAGTGTTTATGGAAGCGGTTCGCTTGCTTGATGCAAAAGATGTTCAGACCGAACAAATCCTGTTCGTTGGCGACAATCCCTACACCGACATAACAGGTGCGCACGGTGTCGGAATGAAAACCGCATGGGTGCGAATGGGTCGAGACTATCCAGACGATGCTCCAGTGCCAGATTTCATCATCGACCACGTTGAAGAGCTGAAACCGCTGCTGGCTTAGATCGAATTCAAGGTCATTTTTCAGCCCTATCGCACCTGACTCCTCGCAATGTCGGGCAGGTGAGCCTCGCTGGTGAAGTCGGTTGTGAGTCGGGTTGTTTCGTTACCCGTTACCTCGCCCAGCGGTCTACAATTCCGCCGAACTAGCTTGCCAGAAATATGTCAGCGTCAGAAAGCCGTTGGTTAGCACTTGAAAGCGGGATATCGAATTGGTAGGAGTAGCAGTGCTGGGCACTGGCCGACTCGGTGGAAGCTACATCGAAGTCGTAAACCAAACCCCGGGAGCCGAACTCAAGGTTGTTGCCGAACAACGACCCGAAGCGGCAGCACCCTGGGAAGACAAGTACCCGGGTGTCGAGTTTGTATCCGACTACAAGGCAGTTCTCGAACGAGATGATGTCGATATCGTCATAGGGACGCTTCCCCACTGGCTGCACTATCGGGCGGGACTCGATGCTGTGCAGGCTGGCAAGCACGTGTTTATGGAGAAGCCGCTGGCGCTGTCGGCAACCGAAGGTCGCGAGATGATCGATGCGGCAGCCGCGAATGGCGTGAAACTGATGACCGCCCACACTCAACGCTACTATCCCGCGGTTCAGGCGATGAAAAAGCTGGTCGAATCGAAGCGTCTCGGAGAGGTCGTGATGGCCCACGATATGTGGCACAAGGTGTACCAGCCGTGGACTCGACCGCCCTGGATGCTGATCGGCTCCAAAGGTGGTGGGATGGGGCAGATGGACGGTACACACGAGATCGATCGACTGATGTGGATCATGGGTGACGACGTTGAGACCGTGAGTGCGAAAATCGGTCAGGTCACGTACCCGCGTGGCGAGAACCCGGATATCGATTGCGACGATACAGCAATGTGCTTCCTGCGCTGGAAATCGGGCAAAGTTGCAACGATAAGTCGCATGGCATGGCGGGTCGGTGCCACCGAGTACGGCGGAGATTTCTTCTTCACGAATGGAATGGCAAGGTTCAGGCTAAAGTACGGTCAGGCAGCGGATCAGGAAACTGCGTTGTATATCGCCGACACTGAAGAAGGGACATGGCATAAGCAGGAAGTTCCAGAAACAAACAGCCTGTTGGATGAATTCACCGAATTCGTCGAAGCAATCGATCGTGGCGATGCCGACACCCCCATTCCGCAAGAACACGGTCTACGGGTGTTGAAAGTGTTCGAAGCCACTGAAGAATCATCTCGAACTGGCCGAGAGGTAAAGATTGACTGGTAGAAGGTTTGGGCTCGGGTTCCTCAACCCGGGATCCCCCCTCGCCAACGTCTACGAGTCAGGGTTCACGCGTCCCGACAACAGGTTTATTCCGGTCGGTTCTGACGACCTGATCGAATATCTATCTGAAGACACCCAGACGTTTGGTGGCGAGAGCAAAAACATCCGCGATGTGGCGCGCTGGCTGGTTCGTATCCTTGAGCAAGAAAAATCTGTTTTCGAACGCATCCTGACCCGAACCTATGCACGAGTCAATCCCGATCGAGAAACAATCGACGTTCTGAACAGTGAACCTCCCGACGATTCCGAATTTCGCCTGCTGAACACGAAAATAAAGCACATGCTCGAAAAAGCAAATTTTGAGCAGCTTTCCGACGATCAGGTTAAGACCGCGCTTGAAGCAGGCAACACACACGGCATCAAGGTGAAAATCGACGAAGAAAGCCTCGAAGAAATGTCGATTTGGGTGCGCGGCAGGTCGACAGCACCGTTCCACCGTCGAACACTGATCCATCCGATCAAAGGTGTGACAAGTGAGGTGGCGATATTCAATCGACTGGTCCTGATCACACGACCGGCCGGCGAGGACAACGTCCAAGTTAGGCTGTTCAAAGACATCCCGATCAGAGATGTCGAAGCTCTACTGCCAAATGCGAGTGTAAGCATGGGCCTGCGCGACGCAGTGATGATGATAGGAAGTGGCGCCGGTGCGGTCTGGACCGTTGTCGCAAAGGTGCTGGCAGTCGGATTAGTGGCAGCAAGCCAATTGTTGTGGGTTGTCGCAGTACCACTTGCCGGTCTGTTCTGGAAAGTTTTCTCAGGGTATCGGCGAGCGATCAAAGATCGCGATTCAAATAGGGCGAAGCACCTGTATTTTCAAAGCCTCGGGCAGAATCGAAGCGCTATACACCTGATCTCATTCATGATCTGCGAAGAAGAGATCAAGGAAGCGGTACTTCTCTACACCTTCTGCCTCGATGTCGAAAACGATGGACATACGACCTCTAAGTTCGAAATCAAATCTGAAATCGAAAAATACCTGCAAAAGCTAACCTCTATCGAAGTGGACTTCGATCTCCAGGATGCCATCGAGACGCTCGATAGATTGCACCTGTGGAAAGATCGTGGGGAGTTGCGGGTTATCGGAATCGAAGAAGCATCCCAGAAACTTGAACTGCACTGCCAGCAGGGCCTATCACGTGACTACCACGTCAGTCTGCTCGGAATCCCCAACTAATGGCAGAACTCAAAGCCGTACTCTTTGATCTGGACGACACCCTCGTACCCGAAATGAAACCGGAGAACGAGGCGTTGTTGATCGCCTGTAGACTGGCGACTGAGCGATACGGAATCAATGCTCAACAAATGACCAGATCCGTCGGTGAGGCAGCAAACAAACTCTGGGCTACATGGAGTCCATCCGGTCTGTATTCAACTATCGCCTATTCCGGGTGGGAAGGTCTCTGGGGACCACCCGACATTCCCGACGACGGACTTGGTAATGACCAGGAAACAATCAATCAGTACAAACGCGATGCATGGGACAGCGTACTGGCCGACTTCGGAATTCAAGATGCCGAACTAAGAAACGAGATAATTGAGCGACATCGGATAGAACGAGTTGGCCGTATCGTGCCTTTTCCGGGCGCTCACGATATTCTTCGCGAGATTAGGAATGATTATTTACTGGGGGTTGTCACCAATGGATCACCAGCGGTACAGCGGTTCAAGCTGGAGCGTTCCGTTCTCGCCGGGTACTTTCAAACCGTAGTAGCGTCTGGTGATGTCGGGGTCGGTAAGCCTAACCCGTTGCCTTTCACCACTGCACTTGAAGCGCTATGCATTCGACCAGAAGAAGCTACCATGATCGGCAATTCCTGGAGTAGCGATATTCAGGGGACCGCTGATCTTGGAATGTCGACTATTTGGTTCAATCTCGAACGTGCAGTGCGACCGGAGACTGGCACGCCACCGACTTTTGAGGTGAGCGTACTAACTGAGATTCCCGATACGATACGCCGCATTGCAACAATGTAGCTTCTGCGTGGGCATGCACATCGGTAAGAAGTCCGCGCGGCAGTTCCGCAGGATCGAACTAAACACCCAGCCCGCCCTGCACGATCTTCTCGTCTCGAACAATGTCCCCGAGCGCGAGGGTGTGCGATGAATCGTTGATCGAACCAATGTGCCAGCCATGGGATCCAAAGCGAAACCTGCTGATCGAGCAGTTGAAAATATCGGTCCGTGCCAGCAGTCGATTGTCCATGCCAGTGATGTAGTGCAGCAGCGCCCGCATCGTATCCCCGTGGCTGACTATCGCGATCGTGTGAGTCCCCGGCTTCTCGTACCACTCCGGGTTGTAGATAATCTCATCTTCCAACCAGTTGGAGGCGCGACGTTCTACCCATCGCATCGTCTCGCCATCGGCCGCTTTGAAGTGCTTGCCTTTTTCGGCCATAAGGAGCCTGACTTCGGTCGGCATAACGTCTTTGGCAAGCTTCCCTCGCCATGCAGGAGTTTGCTTCTCGATGATGGCGTCGACCTTCTCGTACCCTGCGCGCTCAAGACCCATCCCGCGCAGCACACCCTCGGTCGTTTGCATCGCTCGAACCAGTGACGACGAATAGATCTTGTCGAACACCACCCGTTCATCGCCAAGACGCCTGCCCACAGCTTCAGCCTGCTTGTGTCCACGTTCGGTCATCGGAGCATCGAAGTTGACTCCGGCGGCGATACCGGGGGTGATATTCGACTGCGACTCCCCGTGCCTGATGAAATAGAAATCAAATTCAACGTTGTCGTGAATCAACTCAAGAGTCTCCATATGAACTTATCGCACGCCATGAAATTCCAGCAGACGAACAGTATCACTGGTAGAACCCGGAGATGAGTCGCTGTCGGTCAGTTATGGAATGAGGAAGGCGGGTTCCATCAGCTTTGGATTTCCATAGCTGTCAACGGGCAGGTCCTGCTCCAACCGACTGAGCGAAATAGCGATGAACTCATCTGCTGCCGTGGTGTTGGCAAATATTCCGTTTTTCCAGGCGTCGATACTCGACGGAGCGAGCGAAACCAGATAATCGAACAGTGCCTTCGCGCTTGAACCGGAAAGGCGCTTATTGGTTCGCAGTTCATCACCGAGATTCAGACCTGACGAGTCTGAAAATACCTCATTCCACAGCATATTTTGACCAAGAACGTGCTCTGGTGAACCGGTCAGCGTCCTGCTGCGGTCGAGAATGAACTCCACATCATCACGCATCACCGTCACATCAGGGAATCGCATCAAGTCGATCCCGAGATAGCTTTCGATGGTTCTGAGAGCTGCAGCTTCGAATATCTGCGCCTGTGCTTCAAGCAGGCCACGAAGATTTGGCGTGCGTTCAGCCTCGGTTTGAGTCGGGTTTTCAAGATCCTGAAGGGCGTGTCCCAGTTCGTGGAAATATACTCCCAACGCTTTGATCGGTGACTCTCCTAGATCGACATAAACGTGCACTTTGCCGTTCATGCGAAACTTGAAACCGATCTCTCCCCCGAAATCCGAGCAGAATTCATAGGTCGAAATGTAAGTCGAGTCTGGCAGCAAGTTATAGTCAGTCATGCAGGCGTTGAAAGAAGCAGCGACGAACTGTTCGCTTGGCAATAGATGCATAACGATGCGCTCTGTGGCTAGATCACGGCCTGTCAGCAGATAGTAACCGGCACGACCGGCATTTTCGATGTCCGCACTCCAATCTGGCAGATCAATACCAGACCCCAGCGTCGACCGAACCTGATCGGTGAATGCCCGCATGGTCAGCGGTGAAAGCATATCGGCCAACTCGGCATCGGTGAGTTCAAACCTGATTGGTTCACTCTCTGGAGATGCTCCCGGCAGAAACTCGAACCAACGTCCGAGAGAATTGTCACCTTCGTTGCTCTCCAGGATATCGTCTCGGGAATCGATGACCATCGTCACAAGATGCTGGCCGGGTTCGAGTTTGTTGGCGGGAATGGTCACCGATTCTGTCCAGAAACTTCCAGCGTCATCCCCGGATCCGAGCAGGACAGTGCGGAGCAGTTCGTTGTTGAGGTATATCTGCACCTCGAACGATCCCGATTCGGCAGAGTTCACCCTGCTTGAATTCCTGATAGAAAACGATATCTGGGTGTTCGACGATGCCCATATGTCACCGTCGACACCGAGTGCCAGCCCGTCTGCCGAGTTACTCGCCGTGATAGAGGCGTCCCAGCCGTACGGAGTGATACCGGTGAAGTTTGGCAGTACCTGCACCTCGCGAATCAGCGCTCCCTGAGAGACTTCGAGAGACGGTGCGGGAATCGGTTCGTCGGTGCCCCAAACGAGAATCGTCTCGACAGAATTGTCGGTTTCATCGGATTCTGTGATCGCGTTACCCGGATCCACCACCAACGTCACGGTATGCTCGCCCGGAGTAATCCGGATCGCGTCTCCGAGGCCATCCCAATCGAATGAGATGGACCCGCCGCCGACCAGTCCTGCGTAGCTCGCGTTGAATACCAGTACATCGTCAAACAGAACGTTCACATTGAAATCGCGTGTGATGGGTATCGGGGAGTCGTTCAGGATAGAGAACGTGAGATACGTATCACCTCGGTTCGAGAGTCCACCGGAACTTGCAGCCCCGAGGTATGGAGCTGCAGTAATCACCGTCGTTGGCCCGGCCAGCGAAAGATTCGGAAGCCTCTCTGTAGGCTGCGGTGTCGGTATTGCCGGACCCGCCCAGATGAAATTGGTGATGTAGGTATTGTCGCCGTCCGATACTTCAGGGATGAGGTTTGTAGGGTCGATAACCAGCTTTAGTTCATGCTCTCCCGGTTGTAGCTCGAAGAGATCCAACAAGCCAGTTCCCCCCTCGATAAAACCGAAATTCCCGGGAGCCAGATCGATTCCGATCCACCGTTGGGCAATCGTATCGTCGATGTACAGATCGATGTAGTAGTTACCTGTTACGGAGCCCGAACCCTCGTTTATAAAGAAAAAATCCACCAGAAGATCAGATTTCTCAACGAACGGGCCACCGTTTGGATTTCTGACCCGAACCGGCTGACCATTTCCGAAATACGGCTGCAAGTCTGCAGTTCCTACCGGGGTTGGGGTTGGAACGATAAACGGCATCGACGGTGCAGGAAATGGTGTTGCCGTGGGAGTTGGCGGCCGGTCAATCGTTTCTGAAACCGTGAACGCCGAAATAACCCCCTCGGGGAGAACCCCGGTCGCTATTGTCGGAACTGGAGTCGCCGTAGGTGTCGGCGTGTTGGTTGGTAGCGGCGTGGATGTCGGCGCAACCGGCACTGAAGTTGCAGTCGCTATTGAGGTCGGTGTCGGCGATGGAGTAGGTGGAACGGCAGTTGCACTCGGCAGGGGAACGCGCGTCGCGGTAGGTTCTGGTGTTGGCGAAAGTGGTGGGGGAACGCGTGTCGTAGTCGGTTCTACGGGTGTTGCAGTCGGAGATGGGGTCGGTGAAACAGCAGCCATTGCATTTGTTGCTGGTGTGGGTGTATCAACCGTCGGCGCAACCTGGCTGTTCGGGGTGCATGCAACGAGTACGAATGCCGTCGTTACCACCAGTGCAAAGGCGATCTGAACGGGTCGAACGATGTCGAGCGGTTTCTGCTTCACGACAATCGAGCCTACTTGAATCTGAAAATCTGGTGGTAGTAGTTCGCTGGATTTATAGTGTGATTTATGCGGAGCCCGAACTTGAGACTACCGTGACACCTGTTTATGTGGGTACGACGAATCCACTGGTGTCCGGTTTCGGTGAATCGGTAAAATCGATAGCGAAACGTGCGTGTTTATGTTCCGGTACTATTACGCCTCGCGCCCGAGCCCAATATAAAGACCAGTAAAACGACACCCGTTCCACGTCTACCAATCACCGAAGAGGACAACATGAAACCAGCCGATCTGAAAGCTGCACTTAAAGCGAAAAGGCCCGTATTCGGATTTATGGTCTCGGCCACCGCAAGCATGCGTTGGGGGCGAGTGTTTGCTGGCAGCACTCTCGACTTCGTTGTGATCGACTCCGAGCATGGTTCACGTGACCGGCAGCTAATCGCCGATACGGTTGCCCAGATGC
>JAJRZP010000028.1 GCA_024275195.1 Chloroflexota bacterium
CGCGAGTACGACCTCGGTCTGATCGCGACCGCTCCCAGTGTGAGCTATGAGGTGCTGCTCAAGAACGGCGAGACCATCACCGTCGATAACCCATCGAAGCTGCCTGAGAATCACGCATACGACTCGATTTTGGAACCGTGGGTGAACATCACCATTGTCACGCCTGCGCGGTATATCGGCGCCATCATGGAACTTGTAACCACGAAACGTGGTGAGTACAAAAAGATGGAATATCTTGAATCGGTGATGACAGATGATGCCGATCCCGGAAGCGCGGCAGCTCGCGACGCAAGGGTGTTACTTGAGTACGACATTCCACTCTCAGAGATCCTTGTCGATTTTCACGACAAGTTGAAATCTGGCACTCAGGGATACGCGTCGATGGACTACTCGGTGATCGACAACCGTCCTGCCGATCTGGTCAAGCTGGATGTACTGGTGAACCATGAGCCAGTTGACGCTCTCTCAATGATCACGCATCGAGACGAAGCCGCCTCATACGGTCGATTGCTGACATCAAAACTGAAGGAATTGATTCCCCGTCAGATGTTCGCTGTGCCGATTCAGGCTGCAATTGGTGGAAAAATCGTCGCGCGTACCAACGTCAAAGCCCTTCGCAAGAATGTGCTGGCGAAGTGCTACGGCGGTGATGTCAGTCGGAAACGAAAATTGCTTGAGCAGCAGAAAAAAGGCAAGAAGCGACGAATGAAGATGGTCGGCTCGATTGAAGTACCGCAGGAGGCATTTATGGCGGTACTGTCACTCGACTAGCCTCGTGGGCGCGTCCAGAATGGCGGGCTCATGGCGACCAATAACACAAACAGCGCTTCACCAGTCGGTTTCTCGCGCCCACGTGGGCCGCTCGCAGCCTTCGCATTCCCGCGATTTCGTCGTGTGTGGTTGGCGTCAGTCGTATTCTCTCTCGGCAACTGGGGCGAGCGACTTGCTACCGGTTGGGTTGTCCTAAACGAAACGGAATCGGTGTTCCTTACGGCAGCGTCATTCGCCGTGCGACAGGCACCACAGCTTTTGCTGGCTCCAATCGGTGGAGCGGTAGCCGATCGATTTTCTAGAGGGAAGATCATGTTGATCGGCGGGATATACAAGGCCATCGTGCTGGCATTTCTGGCACTGATCGCCGCAAACAACCTTGAACCGTTGTGGCTGGTTTTCGTGATCCTGGCATTTTCCGGGGTAGGCCAGTCGTTCGAGATTCCAGCCGTTCAGGGGATGGTCACGAGCTCGGTGCCAAGAGAAGTCAGAATGAATGCCGTGGCGGTGCAGTCGACCGGGATGCGTGCAGTTGGAGCTGTTGGAGCACTGGCCGCTGGATTTGCCATCAGCGCGCTCGGAGTGCCAGTTACATTCATCGTTTCAGGAGTCGTGTTCGCGTTCGGTGGCTTTCTGGCACTTCTCGCCGACCGTGGGTTGAGAAAGAGGGTGCTCGATCGTACGAACTCGATGGTCGGGGATGTGATCGATGGGTTGAGATTGATGTCGAGCCTGCCCATAGTCAGGATGATCTTGATCACTGCGGTGATGGTCGAAATATTCGGCTTCGCTTACGGCGCAATCATGCCAGCAGTAGCAAAGCAAGCGCTCAACGTCGATGAAAAAGGTCTGGGTACGCTAACAATGATGGCTGGTGTAGGTTCAGTTTTCGGCTCGGCTTTTCTCATGGTGCTGGGTAATTTCCGGCGAAAAGGTCTACTGCTAATCGCGGTGGCACTGGCGTACGGGGTGTTTCTTTCGACGTTCGCCGCATCCGGGTCTTACATTGTTGCTCTGGTGCTGATTATGGGGGTCGGAGCATCCGCGGCAGCATTTGACGCAATGCAGTGGACACTGCTTCAACTCAACGTGCCGGACGACATGCGAGGGCGTGCGGTTGGCGCATGGGTGTTTGCGATAGGCTGCGGATGGATCGGGCAGCTCGGGCTTGGTGCAGTGGGCGAGGTAATCGGAGTTCAGTGGGCGCTGGCTGGTGCTGGCCTCACCGTAATTGCGACTGGCGTTGTCGTTCTCGCAATCTCACCGGCGCTCCGGCGTATTTAGCGCTAATTCCGCGAATCATTGAATGCCTGAGTGACGATCTCTGCCAGTTCTGGGTCCTGCATCGCTACATGAATCGCAGCACGTAGCATCCCCCCGGGATTTCCCGTGTCGGCGTGGAACCCGGTTATCTCGCGGGCGTGAATCGGACTGCTGCCCAGCAACGATGCGATGGCATCCGTTATCTGAATTTCGCCCCCTGCGCCCGCATGCTCTCCTGATAGGTAGTCGAACACTGCGTTATCCAGGATGTAGCGGGCGACGATAGCCAGATTGCTCGGCGCATCTGCCAGTGCGGGTTTTTCAACCATCGAGTCGACCTCAACTACGCCAGGTGCAACAGAACGACCGCCGACCACGCCCTTCGTGTGAATAATTTCATCAGCGGCTTTACTGACAGCTACAACTGAGCCACCGTGTTCCCGATAGACCTGCATCAACTGCTCGGTCGCAGATGTTTCATTGATAATCACATCATCGGGAAAGATAGTCACAAACGGCTCACCGTCGCAGAATTCACGCGCCTGAAGAATGGCGTGACCGGGTCCCTTCGGCTCGTGCTGATAGATCGTTGTCACTTTTGCCAGAGAAGCGATTTCAGCTTGAACAGCGTGAAGTTCGTCGTGCCCTCGCGATATTAGTTCTCGTTCAAGGACTTCCTGGTTGGCAAAGTAATCGGCAACGGATTCCATTCCGGGCGACATGACGATCGCAATGTCGGTTACACCCGCCGCAACGGCATCGCGTACGGCGAATTCGATCACCGGTACGTTCAGTACTGGCAATAGCGGTTTGGGTACAGTGCGAGTGGCGGGAAGGAACCGTGTTCCGAGTCCGCCGACAGGGATTACCGCTTTCGTTACGGCTGGAAATTCGATTGAATTGTTGGGGTTCTGGTTGACCATATCGGGATTCTATCGGGAATCAACGCCGTAATCGTGTTGGATTTCAGCGACTATCGAGTTGCTCAGTAGTACGATTAAGCTGATCGTGCTAGGTGGGGCGTTAGCGGTGCCCTGTAC
This sequence comes from Chloroflexota bacterium, assembly GCA_024275195.1. GTDB lineage: Bacteria > Chloroflexota > Dehalococcoidia > Lucifugimonadales > Lucifugimonadaceae > Lucifugimonas. Next base: position 3,075 of record JAJRZP010000028.1, read on the forward strand.
TCGCAATCCGCTATAGCGAGACTGATGTCCCCCGTCGAGACAGTTCGCATGTGGCCGCTGGAGTCAATACTTAGACGTTGATAGCCTGGTCCTGCGCGGCGAGGCCTCGTGAACTCCGTCAGGACCGGAAGGTAGCAGCGGTAAGCGAATCACCTCGGGTGCCGTGGGTACGCCGGGCTAGAGTCGGTGTTGGTATCTATGCCACAAGCAACTGGCGACATGGGGGCGCACGGTCATATTTTTTGCATCAGATACCTCTTGTGCCGTTCGTACAAGGACTACTCCCCAAGAGCTATGAACTTTTGCGGGTTGGATTAGCCCATGACGCCACAACGGCTGGGTCAGCACTTTCTCGAAGACGCAACGGTTGTCGATGCGATCATCGCCGCCGCCGATTTAAGTCCTGACGATACCGTGGTCGAGGTGGGGCCGGGCCGAGGCGCACTAACCGATCAACTCGTGCAGCGCGCAGAACGGGTGCTGCTACTTGAGTACGACACAGATCTCGCTGATCGATTGGCGTTCAAGTACGCGGCGAATACGAACGTACGGGTTCTAAACGTAGACGCTCGAGAGTTTGGATCTGACCTCGATCCGTGGCTCGTCGAATCCGACTATAAGGTCGTTGCAAACCTGCCTTATTACGCGGCGAACCCGATAACCAGAAATTTTCTTGAATCTACGCGCAAGCCGTCACTGATGGTGATTATGATTCAGCGCGAAGTTGCCAACGACATGGCGGCAAGTCCCGGCGATATGAGCCTGCTGTCGCTTGCGATTCAAATCTACTCAACCGCGGAACATGTGATTGATGTTCCACCACAATGTTTCAGTCCTCCGCCGAAAGTCCATTCATCAGTTCTCAAGCTAACACCAACAGACGAGACACGAATAACATTCGATTCCGAAGACGATTTCTTCAAACTGGCGCGCAGTGGGTTCAAAAGCCCACGAAAACAACTTCATAACTCTCTTTCAGATGGCCTGTTTATCCCGCTGGAGCAGGCTCGGAAACTTGTTGAGAGCACAGGATTCGAGACATCGCGCCGACCTTCGACCTTGTCGTTGGACGACTGGCAGGTTCTGTACGATGAATGGGTCAAAGCTGGACGCCCCGCGCAGGTTCACGGCTCGGTTCGCCGCAAACGCCAGAAGAAGAACGATGAGTAACGTTATTTCCATTACGGAACGGGCATTTGCCAAAGTTAATCTCACTTTGGAGATACTCGGCAGGCGACGTGACGGTTACCACAATCTGGCTTCAGTAATGCAAACCGTAGACCTGTTCGACACCGTCACCCTCACTACCTCCAACGATGTTGTTGTGACCTGTGACGACGATGCAATCACCCCTGAGATAAACCTCGCCACTAAGGCGGTTGAGGTTTTGCAGGATCGAGTTGGAATATCTGATGGGGTAACGATTTCCATCGAGAAAAATATCCCGGTATCCGCGGGTCTCGGTGGTGGCTCAGCAGATGCGGCGGCAACATTGCGTGGGTTGAATAGCCTGTGGAAGCTCGGGTTATCCATGGACGAACTAACCAACATTGCAGCAGATGTGGGCTCCGATGTGCCATTCCTGATCCGGGGAGGCACATCGCTGGTGCAGGGCAGAGGTGAAGATGTGACACCGATCACCGCGGCTCAAGTACCGAGATTCATGATCCTCACTCCAGAAGTTGAGCTACCAAATCCGAAAGCAAAAACCACATCTGTGTTCTCACATGTCGACCAGTCGATGTTCACCCGCGGCAACCTGAGTCACAAACTGGCGGCGCGTGTACGTTCTGGCAGCGATTGTCCGCCAGAGTTTTTCTTCAACCAGTTCGGAACGATAGCGGAAGAGTTGTTCCCCGGATGGAGTGCAGAACGTGACCTGTTGATTTCGCTGGGTGCAATCGACGTCATGCTGTGTGGGGCTGGGCCGTCGATGTTTGCTGTTCCACCAACAAAGGAAATCGGCACAGCATGGCATCTTTTGCTTACAGGTATTCACCATAAACAGGCATTTCTTGTTGATACTGCCCCGGCAATAGCGGAAGAATCGGGCTCGTAATTGGAAGAGCCGCTACGTACTGTAGTCGCCGGAATGATCGGCGGCGCTCTGATGGGGATGATCTTTGTCACCCATCTGGCTCTGTTGCTTGTCTACGATCCCCCTCAAAAGCTGAAAGAACGAGCCTCAGAATCGAACGTATCGTACCTGATCATGCTGACTGCTCTTGTGACATTTCTGGGCTGGAACATTCTGGCGATACTGATGTCGTTTGCTGCTCAGGCCACTCAATCCGGCGACAATCTCGCGATTTCCCTCGCACCCAGTCCTGCCTATCTATTTGTCGTTCTGTTTCTGGTTTTGTTCATCTCCATTCCCTCGTTTATCTTCTTCCGAGATCGCAAGAACCACCTCTTGTTGGAGCTGGCGATTTTTATCGCTATATTCGGGTTTTTGATTCCTAATCTAGTCGTTGCTATACAGCGTGTGTAGATGCCGGTTGAACAATTATCAAAACTCACTCGTCCGGGTCTAGAATTGCCAGACAAATTTTGTCAGCGCAGATGCGTAACAGCATCACGAAGTACGATCGCAAAGGATCAATAGAACAAAATGTCCAGACGATTCGCAAATCGGTTTGACGGGAAAGTCGCACTGCTCACGGGTTCGGCCGCCACAAATAAAGACGAACTAATGGGGTTTGGCGGTGCAACCGTCTGGAGGTTTCTCGAAGAAGGGGGCCGTGGCGTGGTTATCACCGACGTACAGGATGACGTTGGTGAACGTTCGGCACAGCAGCTTCGTGAAGCCGGATACGATGCAATTTATATGCACCTCGATGTGACCAAAGAGGACGAATGGCAACAGGTTGTCGATGCGACCATGGCGCGTTTCGGTCGACTGGATATTCTCGTCAACATTGCCGGAATACTCGATCCGAAGTCGATTCTCGAAATTGAGCCGACGGTCTGGAAGAAAACGATGGAGATAAGTACCGTCGGCATCTTTCTCGGTACTCGCGCCGTTGCCGTGCCGATGGAAAACTCCGGTGGTGGGGCGATTATCAATCTTGCTTCGATGGCAGCAAAGCAAGGATCGGGTTCGTATGGATCTGCCTACTCGTTCTCCCGCGGTGGGATGTTGAATTTCTCGATGTCGGCAGCACTTCAACTGGCGGGCATGGGCATTCGAGTCAACACCATCATGCCGGGTTGGGTACACACCCCGTTCACTGACTATCTCTACACTGATCCCGAGCAGAGTAAGTTCCGTACTGATCGCGTACCCCTTGGGCGATGGGGAAAGCCGGACGATATTGCAGCGGGAATCCTGTTTCTCGCTTCTGACGACGCGTCCTACATGACCGGAGCCGAACTTCTGATGGACGGTGGCGTCAGCGCAGGTTCAGTTCGCCCGGCAAACCCGAAAGGCGACAACTAGACAGGGTAGGCTGACGAAACCTGACAACGAAATCAATTGGGGCTATTTGCAGTCGAACCAGAAGTTTTGGGTATAAAAACCCTAAACCCTGTAAAAACAAACGAGATACTTCTGAGCCAGGGTGAACAGGAGAAATCTGGCTACAGCAAGCTGTCTAGTGAGTATGGGTTGTCCCGTCACTGTGACTATGGGGCATCTTCTGATTCACGGCACCGATAGCGTCGGTGAACACTTTCCGGATAGTTGCATGGCGACGGGCATCGGCTCGTGTCGCCAGCGTGTCGAGCCACTCGATTCCGCCTTGCATCGTGGTGATCAAATACTCACCCAGAGCTGCATCGAACACATCAGTCTGGCCGGCCTTCACATAAACAGCCGACGTATGTGCAGCGAAATTCACCGGCCAGACGTGCCATGCGATGTGGTTGCTGACCGCCCGTGCCGCAATCCAACCAGAACCGGAGAGATCAAGCTGCTCGTCTATCACGAGTATCTTTTCGCCGCCGTCAGATGTCGTCTGGGCAATCACTTTGCCGTTAAACACAATCTCGAGTTTGTTGATCGGCATGGCACAGGTGGCAGTAGCTTTCACATGCACAGAACCGCCGGATGCAGGAAGGGATAATTCATCGCCGGGCGTCAGGCCCTCCACCTCGAAGTCCATCAGCGGGCCACTGGTCGTGTAGGTGCGACCCGCTCGTACGGCATCGCTCCACGATTCATGAGAAAGCTCTCTGTCACCGATATTGGCGTACGTTCGCACGCCACCCACCGGCATCCCCGCCGACATCTTGTCGGTGCCTCCGACTGCTGGAACCCGATATCCGCAGTTCATCAGGCGATACCACTCGTGAACTGCGAAGGTATCCATGCTCGGAACGTGAAAATCACGTATCTCGAGTCCATCTATCTTGCCCAGAACAACCTCGGCGATGACCTCGGAGTGAGGAAATGGGAAGTGGGGGACGATGGCGAGCCCGCCCTTCTCACGAGCTTCGTCGGCCCATTCGCTCATTGCTCGTACCGTCGGATCTCCAATGTAGCCCTCGGTTGGGCCACTGGTCGACATTGGGAACACCGGCGAGCCGGTCGCGCCCATGAGGCTGATGTGACCCAGGAAGTGCTGCCGATTCTCGCTTCCAACCCAGACGATCGTTTCCGCAGACGACGATCCAGAAACTTCGCCCGTCAGGTCGCCAACGTTCGTGTAAAGATCTCCCCACTGGGCAGCGAGAAGGTTGATGACGTTTACATCTTCGGCAGCAGCTTCGAGGTGAGCGGTCTCAGGCGTGAGGAAGTGTGTGTGAGTATCGGCGGTCACCCAGCCGGACTTCCGTAGGTTTGAATTACGTTCGAGAGTGATTTCAAGATCACGCTGCCCCGGCTTGATGTTTAGTTTTTGCCGGATAGGATCGAACTCAAAACCTTTCGAAACCTCTACGTAAACATCCCCTACAGGTAACTCACCCTGAAACGTTCCATCGATGTAGGCGTACTGAGTGTCACCAAGTAAAAGATCGGCCCCGTAGTCCTCGAACCAGTTGTCGTTGACTTCGTGGGTGTGACCGTAAGGCGGAAAGTATCGTCCATCGGGAGAACGAAAATGGATACGCGCTGCCGTCGGTTCTCCTGTACTGGAATCGATGATCTTCCCGTGTACCCACGTTCGTTTCGCAGTTAAGACCCGGGCACTGACTTTGCCGTCTCTACTCCTTGCCTCGCCCCGTTCCACCAGTGACCGAACATCGATCTCGTGGCCTTCTACTGACAGCGTTGCGTCTGTCGATGCTGCTAAGTCGATTGTGGCAGTCGATTGAGAAGGTTCACCCGACTCACCCCACCCCTTTACCGGATCGGCAAGCCACGCGTCACCGTCGAAACTCGGAACGTCCTGTCGTCGTGCGATCACACCGAGATCAATGTTGATATCAAGGTTCTCCACGGACCTCTCTTCGAACTCAAGCCCGACAGTTTCGAGCGGTTCGTGGCGAAGTGGGTGTTCTGATCCATCAAAGACTGTGATTGCACCAACTGCGAACGAAGCTGCCCCGGTAGCTTCAATCCGTACCGACCTGACGATTTTCGATCTATCGGGAAGTTCTAATGCATAGATCGTCCACGAAGCCGGTGGATTCGAACGGCTCGTGTGATCGTCCTGCGCCCGCGTCCTGCCAGATGTCGGCGGATCGCCGACCATCACACCCGTCTGCCATCTCCCCCAGGCATTGTTCGGATACGGTCCACGTTTGGGGAGAGAGTTTAACCCCTGGTGCTGACGAGATGAGAATCCGCTCTGCATACGTGTCTGGATTTGATTTATCTCAAACCGCCGCCGAACGGTTTGCCGATGCTCGGAGCCGTCATCGAATACGACGATGTAATCGGCGATATGTTCACCGGGCGCGGTGACAACAGGATTCAGGTAGTCGGAAGATTGGCCCGCAACGGTCGTTGACGCGTTCTCATCGCAAAAATGTGCGAATACCAGATGTGAACCTGACGCGTTGACACTGATTTCTAACTCTGATTTGTCCTCGACGATCACGAGGTGATAGTCGGCAATTTCGAAGGGAATTCCCCAGAACACTTGACTGCCCGTCGGGAGTTGAGAGGTTGCACCGGCAGTTTTCGACGCCCAGTATCGTTCATCGTTCGGCTTCGAGTTGAGACTCTGAGAAAGTGAGATTGGGGTGAACTTCGGCATGTAAATCAGTCCGTTCGAACAGTGAGAGAACTATTTTGAGCGAATGATGCTCCGACTGGTTAATGCAAACAAGCCCCGGAAATCTCCGGGGCCTGTTGCGGTTTTTGTTTCGAGTTGAAAACCAGGCTAGTCTGCTGCTTCGACTGCTGACTTCACGTCACTGAAGGGGGGGAGATCAGAGGGGACATCCGAGAGCCATCTCCAGGCGATATTGCCATCAGTTCCGATAACGAATACTGAACGACGGGCCGCAGTGTAGCCATCCATACCTGCGAAATCGGGCCACTCAACACCGTAATCGGCTATTGCGGTCTGCTTGTAGTCGCTGAGAATCGGGAACGAGATGCTGTTTGCGTCACGGAAAGCGCCGTTGGCGAAGCGTCCGTCAGTTGAAATGGCAATTACGACGGCGTTGATGGCAGAGTAGTCGGCAAGTGCATCTCGAAAGGTACACAGTTCGTCGGCACAAACACCACTAAATGCCGCCGGGAAGAAAGCGATTACCGCTTTTTTACCGGCGAGGCTGGCAGAACTGAACTCGTTGCCATCAGTATCCAGCAATGCAAACGATGGTGCCTTTGATCCTACTTCTCCGGACATATATAACTCCTTATTAAGCGTAATAACGTGAATAGTATCGGGTGGGGATTATGCCACCTATCGGACTAGATAGACATAGCTACCTTGATAACCCCGTCCTGACGCAGGCGGTACATCTCGAATGTATCCTGTGCGTCTTCAAAATTGGCGTCGTGCGTTTTCAGTACGCCGGGGTCGATCCAGCCTCTTTCCTTCAGTGCAACGATGTCACGGATTTCCTGTATCGGTTCGTGAGTGGCAGCGATAACCGTGGCGTTCATCTGAATGTTTTTACCCATCCACTTCCGATGATCGAATGAAACATCACTCTGCCCCACCAGGCTGAACGAGACAATCTGACCTTGATCCTTCACCAGGTCGATCGCGATACCCAGACCGTCAGGATTTCCACTCGCATCGACCACCACATCAAACATTTCACCACCGGTGATCTCGGTCGATGCCTCGATGGTATTTTCGTTCGAAGCGTTGATCGTGTGAGTAGCACCCAGTTCAGACGATTTTCGACACCTGTACTCCTCGAGATCGATACCGACAATCTGCGCCGCACCCTGTCGTTCAGCGATCATCGTGAAGGTAAGCCCGATGCCACCCTGTCCGATCACCGCGATTTTTCGTCCCATCGGGTTCCCCCAGTGTCGGGCGGAGTAGAGTGCAGTTCCAGAGTGTTGACACATTACCCATTCGGAAAGATCACCCCATTCGGGGAGTTTGATCAAGCGATCCGCTGTCTGAACAACCTGCTCCTGCATTCCTGCAACTCGACGAGGGATAACAATTACACGCTGACCCTCCCGGTAGTCGGTATCCCTACTCTCGACGACAACACCCGCACACTCATGCATCGGGGCACCTGGCACGAACGGGTAGTCCTCTTCTGGTAGCTCTGCGTCGTATTCGAGGTAGATATCACTTCCGCAAATAGACAACGACTCAAGTTTGATCTTGACTTCACCATCCTCAAGGGGGCCTGGCTCTGGAACGTCGAGGAGTTCGATCTTGCGACGGGCTACAACTCTGGCTGCTTTCAATATTTTCTCTCGTTCGCTTGTGCGGAAGGTGCTTGGTGACACGTCAACTATCGTGCCGCCGGAAATTCTAACCCCACCGGGCGTATACTCGCCGACCATCCGAGTTTGAATTGAACCCAATCCCAACAAAGCAATCGATAAGTGAAAATCACACTCATAGAGACAGTGCTGGTCGCCACCGACAGCGGCATGGGTATGGCCGATCTAAATAAACTCACAGGTGGACGTGAACCGCAGATGCCGTTGTAGGAATCGCCAACCCCGTCAACGCCGCAACGGTCGAAACAATTCGAGCAATCGATGCGAATGAACTCGAGGCAGGTTTTGAAAACGTCGAACGCATCCTGAGATCCGCCGGGTACTAATCGATCTGGATCGATTCATTTATCAACCCGTAAACCACTCGTGACATCAGAGATTCCGTTAGAGTCGATTGCGCACGCACGAGCGTCGAATAATTTCACTATTTGCCACGCAGCACTCATAGATTATTGTCTGGAATTCACGAAGACATACTGATAGCCCTCGACCTTGAGACGACAGGTGTGAGTGCAAACTCCGACCACATCATCGAGGTTGGAGCCGTCAAGTTCCGAGGTGATGAGCAGCTCGATACGTTCAGCATGCTGGTAAACCCGAGGCGCAAGCTATCTAGTTTCATCGTGGGCCTCACCGGGATAACTCAAGAGAAGGTCGATTCCGCACCTGACTGGGACCAGGTCAAGTCAGATGTTGCCGAATTCATCGCTGGCGTCCCGATCATCGGGCACAACGTCGGTTTCGATGCATCGTTCCTGCGCTCGCATGGAGTAAAACCAGATGGTCTTTACGACACGATGTCGATGGCCGAGATCGCACTTCCCGCGGGCCCCGAATACAGCCTGAGTCGTTTGTCTCAGAGGTTCGGATTTGCACATGACGACCCGCACAGGGCTTTATCTGATGCTCTCGTTACTCGGGACCTGTTTCTGCACCTGCTGCGAATTATCGAGAAATTTGACCGTTCTGTCCTTGAGCAGATCAGGTCGCTGGGCGAGTACGCGAAGACCCCGTTGGGAGCCGTCGTACGCCGCATACTCGAATCGGAAGTGTCGGCATTTCTTCCAAGCAGCGACAGCCTGACCGGAATCGACCCGAAAGAACTATCACAACGACTGCGATCATCGAACAGGATTCCCTCGGTTGAGCCACATGAGTATGACCGGGATGAGACAGATGCTCAAAGCGTGACAGCCGCGATTGACGAGATATTCGGTGAGAGCGGCTCACTTGAGAAGACACTGGCAGGATACGAACCTCGGCCTGAGCAGATCGAGATGGCGAAAGCCGTCGGGCATGCCATCGAGAATGGCGAGCACCTGATCGTCGAGGCAGGTACTGGTGTCGGAAAATCCCTTGCATACCTTGTGCCGTCTGTACTGCACGCTATCCGAACGGGGAAAAAGATCGTCGTTTCGACAAACACCATTAATTTGCAGGAGCAGTTAAACGGCAAGGATGTCGAGATAACTTCGAAGGCTCTCTCCGAATTCGGTGAGTCGACCGACAGGATGCGTGCGACGCAACTGAAAGGCCGAGGGAATTACCTTTGTTTCAAACGCTGGCAAAACGCGATTCTTGCAACCGAACCCACTGATATCGAATCAAAACTGCTATCAAAATTGCTTGTCTGGCTCCGAGAGACCGAGACAGGTGATCGCAGTGAACTGGCACTGGGACGCTTAACCCCGTTGTTCAGCCGGTTCTCTGCTCAGGGCGCAATGATGTGTCCGTCGAACGAGGGCCCTTGCTTCCTGCGAAAGGTAAGGAATCAGGCTAATGCTTCGAATGTTGTCATCATCAACCATGCGTTGCTGATGTCGGATATAGCCATGGGTGGTGGGCTACTGCCGGACCACGACGTGCTGGTGATCGATGAAGCGCACCATCTTGAATCGGCAGCGACCAACCACCTCGGATTCTCAGTCAATCAGTTTCTGTTGGAGAACGAGCTTCGTCGGCTAACCGGCAGCAGGGGAATACTCACCAGAATTGCAGCGGTCATAGCAAAGGGAGTAGTAAACGCACTCGATGCTTCTACCAGCATTGCCATTCAGGCGATGGAATCTGTAGAAGCCGCTATACAAAATGCGTCGGTCATGTTCGAATTGGCGGCCGGGATAGCCGCGGAAGAGGTAGGGGGGTCTCGGCAACAATCGGAACTCCGCCTCACCGACAGCGTCCGCGCCCAGCCTATATGGAGCGATCTTGAAATCGCATGGGAAAACGCGAATGCACGCCTTCTAGAAGTGTCAGCGCATCTTGGAGATCTATGTGAGCAGGCGACGGCGGTGAAAGACAGCTCTTCTGAGGGGCTTATTCTCGACGCTTACGCAGTAAAAGACTCCATCGAATCAGCGGTGTCTTCATTGCGGGAAGCTATCCCGGAGCCAATGCAGGGCAGTGTCTACTGGCTGAAGACTCAATCGGGAACTCGCGGAACCAGCATCAACGGCGCACCACTTGACGTATCGATCAAGCTTGGTGAGGCGTTGTTCGAGAGTGACAGATCGGTGATTCTAACTGGCGCAACGGTCGCCTATGAAAAGAGTTTTGAGCGGTACAGGAACTCCATTGGTCTCGAAACCGGTGACGAGTTAATTCTGGGTTCACCGTATGACTATGAGAAAAACACGCTGATTGCCGTACCTGAAGATATGCCTGCGCCGGGAGACACAGGCTTCGCAAACGCTACTGCTGATGTGCTGGTCGAAATCGCTAAGGCAAGCGCCGGGCGGGTACTGGCATTGTTTACTTCTATCTCAGCGCTCGATAACGCCAGAAAGGCAATAACTCCAGTTCTTGGGCAGCACGGGATCAGAGTGATTGCCCAGGGTGCTGATGGTTCGCCAGCGCGAATCATGCGCATGCTCGCTGACGACACTCCAACCATCGCGCTGGGAACAAGTAGCCTCTGGGAAGGTGTCGATCTTCATGGCGCGTCGCTCGATGCGCTGGTGATGGCAAGACTGCCGTTCCCGGTGCCATCAGACCCGATCGTAGCCGCGCGGAGTGAACAGTTTGATGATGGATTTGGCGAGTACAGCATTCCAGAGGCAGTCCAGCGTTTCCGACAGGGATTTGGCCGTCTCATCCGATCTCGCACTGATCGTGGAGTATTCGTGATTCTGGACAACAGGATCGTGACTAAAAATTATGGGGTTAAGTTTCAGCGTTCTCTACCACGCTGCAACGTTCGTAGAGTTAGTACTGAACGACTGTTCCCGCTATTACAGAGCTGGCGAAACGGGACATTTGAGTGATTATTTCGAATAGCTACACGACAACCACTCGTCCACTATTCCTACCCGTGGGATATATCGATGTTGAAGCGACATTCGATGGTGGACAGGCGTTTCGCTGGTGGCAGGAAGAGTCAGGCGGATATCGTGGTGTGATTGGTCGGCGGGTAGTCAATGTTCGCGAGACACACGATGGTCTGATAATCACCCCACTTGACCGAAACGGTATCGATGGGCTCGAACACACAGTGCGTGAGTATCTTGGCGATAATCAGAATATCGACGACTTTCGAACAAGATTTGCCGACGATCCCTGTCTCGGCCCAGCGTTACGTGGATACTCCGGGCTTCGTGTCCTGCGGCAGGACCCCTGGGAGTGTCTCTTCAGCTTCATCACGTCCAGTACTTCAAATATTCCGAGGATAAAACTTAACGTCGGGGCGGCGGCTGAACGTCTCGGCTACGCCGTTGGTTCTGAGGTACGGGACGTGACGTTTCCTGAGCCAGAAGTAGTAGCTGAGGCTGGTGAACGTTTCTTGCGTGACCTCGGATTTGGATTTCGTGCGAAATACATAATTCCGGCGGCTGAGGCAGTTGCTTCCGGGCAGTTGAATCTGGCTGATCTCCGGGAAGCCTCGTACTCGGACGCTCGTGCCGAACTAACCGCACTTCACGGTGTTGGTGAGAAAGTTGCCGACTGCGTGCTGGCATTCTCGCTCGACAAACCCGAGTCTTTCATCGTAGACCGCCACATAATACGTGCGCTCCACAAGTGGTACGACTTGCCTGAGAAGTCATCGCCATCGTACGCGGCCGACTGGGCGCGCGACTATTTTGGTGACCACTCGGCGCTTGCCAACCAGTACATGTTCCACCGCGAACGGCTGGCTCGGCGTGCATCGGAATGGGGTGGGGCACACGTAGCGCGGGCACTCCCTGAGGACGAGGGTTAGCGTTCCTGCAAACCGGGAAGTCGGCTCTTGGCCAGTTCGAGTTCGTCCCTTTTCGAACGCACCTGACCATTGAGTTTCGCGCGCGTCACAATATCGATCAACTGCCCGATAACCGGTCCTTCCGGGATTCCAGCGGCAGTCAGGTCATCCCCCGTAATTTCAAGCTTCACGAACCTGATCTTGTCCAGATACTCGGTCAATCTTTCCCGGCGTGGAAGTGGCGGCCCGGCTGCGATGTATGCTCGTATCGATGCTTCAGGTATTGGACTGAGTACCTCGGCTATTTCGCTCGGTAGAACATTCGGCTGATCCAACACGCCGACGTGCCTGGCAAGATCGACATTGCCGAGAATCGGATCGCCCCATTCCGCGGGTCCGTCGAATCGTTCAACCACCTGAGCCGCTTCAGCCTCGTTCAAGCCGGAAGTTGTGATCGCCAGAAGATCGGATATATTCGGCGACAATGCTCCCTGGTTCGCCTGCTCCTCAAGTACCTGATGCGCACGCGAACCTACTCGAAGCCCCGGACTAATCGCCCCAAGTAGCCCGATTTCCTCCGACTTACGGAGAATCTGCACACGTGTCGGCTCGCGGAGCATGAGTTCGAACTCGTTACGGATACGGGCACCACTTAAATTGTCGATGTTTCCGAGCGCACTTGACATAAGCTCGCTGGTTTTCGAATCGATCGAAAAACCCAATCGAACGGCATAGCGAACCGCTCGGAATATTCGCGTCGGGTCATCAATGAAGCTCGAATCATGCAGAATCTTGATTCGTTTGCGCATGACATCGCCAAATCCGTTTGCTGGATCGATTAAATTCCCCCAAAAAGAGTCTGAGAGAGAAATCGCCATCGAATTAATGGTGAAATCGCGTCTTTTAAGATCATCTTCGATTGAAGCCGGTGTAATTTCAGGCAACGCTGCGGGTCCACCGTAAGTTTCGGATCGCGCTGTGACGATATCGATTGAGGCAACATCGGGAAGCGTCTTGACTGATTCAATCTTGAATGTCAGAAACTGAGATCCTGTCGACGTAGTGGCTTCTAATCGGTCGGCAAGTGCCTCTGAAAACGTGCGGGCGTCACCAACTACTGAAATGTCGATGTCACCCGGCTCACGATCGAGGATAAGATCGCGCGTGAAACCACCGACGAGAAAGACATCCTCAACCGAATCGAGGTTTTTCGTCAGTTCACGACAGTGATCAAATACGCGCTGATATTCGGCAGGTGATTTTGAACTGAGTAGCTGGGCTAAATTGGGCATCGGTTGATAGATTTTCCGTATGCATGAATAGTAAGCGTTAAAACAGAATCTTTGCCCGAACGTTTCGATGTACCGTTGCTAGAATTTGAACAGGCGTTGGAAGTTATAGCGAAAGAGTACTCACAAGAGATGGAAGTTAGTAAACCAGTCAAGATAGATGTGTTCATCGACTACACCTGACCATGGGTGCAGCAAGCCGGCATTTGGTTGGCCAGGGTGAAAGATGAACTCGGAGACGACCTGCGAATCAATTGGCGCAGTTTTGCGCTTGAACAGGTAAATTCCAGAGAAGGCGAAGACTGGAAAGCCTGGGAACAAGGTCCCGATTACGTGAGCCGAGGACTCTGGCCGTTACGTGGTGGCATCGCTGCAAGGGCACAGGGCACCGATGCCCACGTCGACTACATGGAAAAGATTCTTCATGCAAAGCATGTTGAACGTGAAGATATCAGAACCCGAGAAGCGGTAATTACAATCGCGAAAAACGCTGATCTCGATATCGAAATATTCTCCAACGTACTCGATGACCCGGCGTCTCTCGCACAGATCGGGGTTGATCACGAGATAGCACTGGGGCTGGGGATATTCGGAACCCCGACTTTCGTATTTGAAAACGGTACATCGGCCTTCTTGAAGATGTTTACGCCTCCTGAAGACGAAACGATGAGTGCATTCAACGATTTCATGGGTATAGCGAGTGGTCGGAAGTATTTCGGCGAACTCAAACGACCGCAACCGCCATGGCCGCGGGATGCACGAGACTAACGACACTTGCCGATAAATCCACTAGACCCTGATCAACTCGATGCCGTCGAAGATGCACTAAACGTAAAGTTTCGTGACAGAGAGCTTCTAGCACTCGCATTGACACATCAGTCGTACGCCAACGAGCACCCGGATGTCCCTTCCGTTTCCAATGAGCGACTCGAGTTTTTGGGTGACTCGATCGTTGGCATGATCGTCGCGGAGCGCCTGTATACAGGCGCTCCCGACCTGGCCGAAGGCGACCTGACAGTAAGGCGTTCGCACATAGTTCGACGGGAAACATTGGCCCATGCCGCCCGAGCTATTGGATTGGGAAGTTGGCTTGTGATGGGTAGAGGAGAATCCGTTGCCGGTGGCGATAGGCGATCATCGAATCTCGCAGACATGTTCGAAGCGGTCGTTGGGGCCGTTTACGTCGACCGCGGCTATCGCCAGGCGCGTGCGTTCGTGAATAGATGCCTCGGGAAATATGTTGATGAGGCTCTACGAACCGAGACACGAAAAGATCCGAAATCGCGTTTGCAGGAATATTTACAGGCCAACGGAAACCAGCCACCTCGATATAACTTGGTATCTGAAAGTGGTACACCAAACGAACTCATATTTACCATGGAGGTGGTAGTTGAGAACAACGCGATCGCTTCGGGGTCGGGAACACGAAAAATTGATGCCGAACGTGAAGCTGCGAATCGTGCTCTGGACATCCTTCTGCTGAGATCAGATTCGGGCCAATCGTCTGGTCAGTAAATAGAGAAAGTGAGACCGAAACTGTTCGGCGTATTCAAGAAAAAAGAAAAAACCGCTAAAAGTTCCGAGAAAACCGGATCAGCCTGGCGAAATCGGCTCGACGGAATTTTCCGCCGGTCGAGCATTGACGATGATTTCTGGGATGAACTTGAAGAGGCTTTGGTCGTTTCAGATGTTGGCATCAACACTACGATGAACCTCATCGACCAACTGCGAGATATTGTGGACAGCGAGTCTCTTAAAGAGCCCGAGCAGGTACGCGTACGGATGCGAACCCAGATCGCCAAAATGCTGACTGATTCGTCTGAGATCGATCCGTTTCCCGATGGCGAGTCGGTTGTTCTGCTCGTAGTTGGAGTGAACGGAGTTGGGAAAACCACTTCGATAGCCAAACTGGTCGATGCCGCCAGATCTGAGGGGCAGAATGTGATGCTCGCTGCAGCGGACACGTTCCGAGCCGGCGCAATTGAACAGATAAAGATATGGGGTGACCGGCTCGACGTACCGGTCATTGCACAAAAGGCAGGAAGTGATCCTGGAGCCGTTGCGTTCGACGCACTTAACGCTGCCCGGGCACGTAACGTCGATCTGTTGATAATCGACACGGCAGGGCGGCTGCATACAACTCACAACCTGATGGAAGAACTCCGAAAAATAAAAAGAATCGTACAGAAGAACGGATCAGGGTTTACCGAAAGAGTTCTGCTCGTGATCGATGGGACAACCGGTCAGAACGGGCTGATGCAGGCGAAATCGTTTGCTGAATCGGTCGATTGCAGCGGAGTGTTTTTGACAAAGCTTGACGGAACGGCAAAAGGTGGGGTGGCTCTGGCTATCGCTGGAGACCTGAGACTACCGATCTGGTTCATCGGAACCGGTGAAAAATCATCTGACATGTCGGCATTCGACGCCGAAGCGTTCGCGACTGCGCTACTACCGGAACCGACTGGTTAGTTCGAGACCAGCCACAACCGAAAAATTCATTCCGTAAATGCTGCAAGCTATCGCAACACTACTCACGGTCGAGCTTATCGGGCTTGCAGCATTTCCTGTTGTCGCGCGTGCATTCCCAATTCTGGCAGATCGTGGTTGGGCGATCTCAAAACCAATCGGCATGTTGCTGGTCGCTACGACGGTCTGGCTTGTTTCGTACACCAGGCTCGTTCCGAATTCCCCGATTACCTGGTGGATAGCCCTTGTTGTTCTGGCATCGATAGGTCTCTGGTTTCTACGGACGGACTTCCCCCAGATCAGAAGGTCGTTCGTTCGAAGATGGCGAATCATCGTCACCATCGAACTGATATTCATCGTCTTTTTCGTGATGTTTCTTTCGCTGCGAGCGTACGATCCTGCGGCATCGGGAACTGAAAAGCCGATGGACCTGATGATGCTGACGGCTGTCACCAGTTCCGAATACGCACCACCGCAGGATCTCTGGCTGGCAGGAGAGCCGGTTGCCTACTACTACTTCGGGTACTGGATATACGGCGGTGTGAACGCAATGGCAGGAACTGTGCCTACAGTTGCGTACAACGTCGGCATAGCACTCGTTGCCGGGCTGGCTGCGTCGGTCGCTGCAGCGTTCGTTGCGACACTGGTGCGCCGTGATGGCGCCCGTACGAAGGTCGCACTTCTGGCGGGTTCAGCTTCCACTGTACTGCTGCTTCTGGTATCGAACCTGTCAGGGCTGTGGACTATTTTAGATATCACCGGGGTCGCCCCAGATTGGTTGCTCAACTGGTATCAAGGCGATCAGTACGACCGCGTCGATCGGATTATCACCTGGCGGCCCGACGATTTTTGGTGGTGGTGGAAAAGTTCAAGAATTATTAACACCTACAGTGATACAGGCAACGGGCTCGACTTCACTATTCAGGAGTACCCGTTTTTCAGCTTCCTGCTGGGTGATTTTCATCCTCACCTGATGTCGATACCGTTTGTACTTACCGGACTTACGATATTGATGGCGCTGTACATCACTCACCGGACAATTTCTTTCGATGTACTGAGGAAGAACTTACCGGCTGCGATCTTAGTTGCCATTGTTGTCGGAGCATCCGGCTTTATAAACTTCTGGGACGTCGGGCTCTTGCTCTTGCTCTCCACCGGTCTGGTGGTGATGGGATTTCTCGCGACACGCCAGGTCGGAATGAAGTCGCTTTTATCGGCAGCACTACCTCTGGGATCGTTGTGGTTGGTTGGCATTCTCGTCTACTCGCCCTTCTACTTCGGTACAGCCGAAAGTCAGGTGCAGTGGCCCCCGATAGCCCCGGTGAGTTACGGCACTCGTCCTATTCATCTCATCTCGGTCTGGTTGCTTCTGTTCTCGGTTGGCGCACCTACTGTCATACTGCTGCTGAACCGCTACATGACGGTTCTGGTAAGAATGGTACGCAGAGGAAGTTCTGATTCAATTGATGGCAGTGGCCGTCGGCTGATATGGCGACCGGCATGGATAATTGCGCTCAGTCTTGCGGTTGGGCCGTGGGTGATCTGGGCGCTCGCTCACCTTGCGTTCAATGACGGCGCTCAACCATCTGATGTGATCACACGACTCCCGATTTCAGGCCTGCTGGGTGGGTTGTCGGTAATCCTGATCGCAGTTGTACTTACCCGTGCCCGGCGTGGGGCGGACGATGGTGCCCAGTTTGTGTTGCTTCTCACGGCACTTGCGATCTACCTTATCTTTGCCGCCGAACTGTTCTTCGTCAACGACCTGTTCGGAAACCGTATGAACACCGTGTTCAAGTTTTACTATCAGGTCTGGATAGTTCTGGCCATCGTCGGTGGCTATGGCGTTTATATCTGGTGGAAACAACACCAGTTGCTCGATGGCAGATTCAAACTACTCAGTAGAACCGCTATAGGCATTTTCTCCGTAATAGCTGTTAGTTCGGTCTACTTTCCTGTGGCTGCAGCCGTTACGAAGACGACGACTTCTGGACTTGGTCCCAATCTTGATAGTTTGAGTTTCATGGAATCGCGAAACTCCGACGAGTTGAATGTAATTAATGACATCCGGGATATGGCAAACAGCGACGATGTACTCGTTGAAGCTGTCGGAGGTAGTTATTCAGAGTTTGCTCGAATTTCGGGGTCTTCCGGGGTTCCGACTGTTTTAGGATGGATATTCCACGAAACACAATGGCGCGGTGGCGATGATCTGTTTTCTGATCGAGAGTCTGATGTTCGGACGATCTACACCACGAGCGATACGAACGAACTTCAGGAATTGATAGACAAATATGAACTCACAATGGTGGTTGTTGGACCACGGGAAAGATCAACCTACGGAAACATTGACATGGCAATGTTCGATACGATTGGTGACCGGATAATTGAATATGGCTCTTACACCGTGTTTCGTATCAACTACTAGCCGTTGACCATAGATAACACTTCAAACGAATCAGACGTGATCAACAGTCAATCCAGCACTGGCAGCTGGGTTGACGGAATCTGGGTTGATGGCGACCCGACCGATATTCAAGTTACCCGTCCCCGTACCGCCGATACTGATCGGGCCGACTCAGAATCAAAGACAGGTTTCCTCATCCCGTTCAAGATCGAATATTCGATCTATGCGGGACTTGTGATGATCGCCCTGGCAATGCGGCTATACGACCTTGGTGGGCGTGCTGTGCACCACGATGAGAGCCTGCACGGTTATTTTTCTTACCAGTTGTTCAATGGTGCTGGTTACGATCACAACCCATTGATGCACGGGATGTTCCTGTTCTACTCGATAGCGACCTCATTTTTTATCGTTGGCGACAGCGATTTCTCACTTCGCCTGCCGATGGCGCTGTTCGGGACGGGCCTCGTTCTTGTCCCGCTATTGCTGAAACCTCGAATCGGGCAGGTTGGTGCAGTTATCGCGGCAGGTATGTTGGCGTTCTCTCCAGCCATCCTCTACTACAGCCGTTTTGCCCGTGCTGACATATTCATGGCGGTATTCACCCTGGCCCTGATAGGCGTGATGTGGCGTTATCTGGACGAGCGTAAAAATCGTTGGCTGTACATCGCAGCCGCGCTGATGGCTCTTGGGTACGCAACAAAAGAGACGCAGTACATAGTCGTCGCACTGCTCGGTGCCTATCTTTTCACCCAGGTATGGCCAGAACTGCGCGATTGGCTCTACGCACGAAAGACGCTCAGGGAATTCAGCCCTGAGGCATCGTTCTTTGTGTTGCTGGCAGTATTGAGTTTGCCCCTGCTTGCAGCGGGGGTGGCCATATTCCAGAACGTGCTAGGGGTAACACTGGCTGCTGAAGATGGCTTACCCGGAGTAGCAACCGGATCTCCCAACGGTGCTGGTTGGAACTTCGCAATTGGTATCAGCGCTGCATTTCTCGCAGCGGCCCTTGCTATCGGTTGGTACTGGAATCGGCGTGTATTCCTGGTTGCGTTTAGCGTATTCGCGATCATTTTCGTGCTGCTGTTCTCTGGTTTTGGCTCGAACCCGGCAGGAGTAGGCAGTGGAGCGTGGCAATCCCTCGGTTACTGGTTAGCCCAGCAGGATGTGGCACGGGGGAACCAGCCCTGGTACTACTACTTCACGATTGCGTCGATCTACGAGTTCCTACCGTTTGGTGTCGCAGGAGCCGCTGGAATTTACTACGGGTTCAAATCGGGGTTTCGACCGTGGATCTTCGTTGCATTAATAGCCGTTGCGATGGTGGTTCTAGCGAACGACACACTGAGCTTCGAGCGCGGATTGGTCAAAGGCGAAGAGCAGGATGTTCTCTCTTACGTCGGGAAACTCGCCCTGATCGTCGTTTACGGGTCGGCCGTGGCGATTCCTTTCGTCCTGCGAATGTCGAAGTTCAACAAATTCCTACTTTTCTGGACGATAGGCACCTTTATCGCATATACACATGCCGGTGAGAAAATGCCCTGGCTGCTGGTGAACATCGTGTTGCCAGCGATCATCCTCGCGGCATCCACGCTCAACGACGTCATCATGTCGATCGACTGGCGCAAATCCTGGCGCAGTCGGGCGGGTCTGGCGCTGGCTGGCGTTCCGATTTTCTACATAATGCTGTGGAAACTGGTCTTCGGCGATCTTGGTGAAGGTTCAAAGCAGTTTGCCTCAGCCTGGGCTATTCTCGCCCTACTCGGATTGCTACTTCTTGCATTGCAGATACTGGCAAGCAGAATCGGCCGATCGCAAGCACTGGGAATCGTCGGGCTAATTTCAGTTGTCATAGTATTTGGATTCACATTCCGCGCCGGTTGGGTCGCCAACTTCGAAAACGGTGATATCCCCCGCGAGATGCTCGTTTACACCCAGACATCTCCCGATATTCACGATCTGGCAGAAGAGATTGAAAGAATTGGCCAACTGACTGGCGATCGGGAAGAGATAAAGATAGCGATCGACACACGAGATGCTTACTCGTGGCCCTGGCAGTGGTATCTCAGGCGCTACACCGAGGTTGCGTTCAACGACTACACATCCGGTGAGGTTGAAGTGGGTGAAGACCGTGTCATAGCCGTTATCAACGAAAACAACAACTCGAAAGTCGTCACCACACTTCCCGATGGCTTCTCCGAGGGAAGAAGACTTGTTCACCGCTGGTGGTTCCCCGAAAGATACCGAAACGTAACTCCACGAACATTTTTCGACACTTTGCGTGATCGAAATCGATGGGCTGGCTCGATAGACTATTTCCTGTACAGGGAGCTATCCAACCCGTTAGGCACCATCGATTCCTTCGTTTACATATCCGAAGATGTGCCGCTCGTACCCGCGAGATAGCTGTTCCCGAAATTGAGAATTCAAGGACACCGGTAACATCACATGTTTTTCGGCAACAAGGCCTTCTGGCTTGGCGCAATTGGAAGTGCGGCATTCCTTGCCGTGTTCTTCATCTTGTTTGTCGACTTCGACACGATAGGCGACGTGCTGCGGGGTGCTAACTACGCCTATGTCGCTCCTTCTCTGGTGTTTTACTTCATCGCAGTCTGGTTTCGCTCTGCTCGATGGAAGTTCCTCCTGCGTCCGCTCATCGGGAAACCGCAGAAGAGTATTTATTCGGTCGTGATCGTCGGGTACATGGCGAACAATCTGATTCCGGTTCGGATAGGAGAGGTTGTACGTTCGTATTACCTGAGCCTGCGCGAGTCATGTACCGTGCCAGCTGCATTTGGGACAGTGGCAGTGGAACGGGCGACAGATGTTCTCGCACTATTGTTTTTCCTCGCGGCGGCAGGCTTGATGGGGACGGTAGGCGTGGAGCGCGCTGTTGGGGATATATCGGCCGACGTTCCCGGTGGGGCAGTAACTCTGGCGGTCGCTGCGTTACTCCCATTTTTAGGTGTACTTGCGGCAGTAGTAGTTATCTCGGCAGCCAGTGCAGAAACGGTTCTGGGGTGGCTCGACCGATTGATGTTCATCATCGGAAAAGGCTTACGCACCAGATTGCTGGGCATCGCTGAACGGCTACTTGAAGGCCTGACCGTAATCAGTTCTCCTACCGATCTCGCCAAGGTGTTCGCGTGGTCGTTGCCGGTGTGGGCTGCCGAAGCGGCTATGTACTACCTGATCGCCATCGGGTTTGATCTCAGACCCATATTCGATAGTCAGGTAGAGTTTATCGCGGCGATACTGGTGTTCACGTCGGCGGCCAATCTCGCAGGGGTTCTACCTTCAACTGCCGGGAGTTGGGGACCTTTCGATTTCTTTGGTGCGGCAGCACTGGTTGCACTGGGAGTCGGGCAGGAAGTAGCGGCGGCATATGCACTGACAGTCCATGTAGCTCTGTGGGTGCCGCCGACCGTGGCTGGTGCCGTGCTGCTGGTACTGGACGGTAAGTCGCTTTCGGGATTGATGAAGGGTGCTCGACAATCGGATCATCCGATCACAGGAGAGAGTTCTTCCACATGAAAATTGGGATCATCGGTGCCGGAGCTGCTGGGTTAGCTGCCGCTCTTGATCTATCGGCCAGAAACCACAAAGTCGTTGTGTACGAATCGGCACCGTTCATCGGCGGGCAGGCTTCCACCATCCCGGTTGGCGGAGCCCCTCTTGAACGCGGGTATCACCATCTGTTCAAAAACGACCAGGCGATTCTGGAACTAATGGATGATCTGGGTATTGGCGATGCGATGAAATGGTATCCGTCGCGAGTTGGAACTTACACATCTGGCAAGGTCTACAAAACCACGACCCCACTCGATTTACTACGGTTTGGCGCGATCCCGCTTTTAGATCGAATCAAACTCGGACTGTTTGCGCTAAAAGTCGGCAGAATCAAAGACTGGCGAAGTTTGGAAGATCAGACAGCAGATTACTGGCTCAGTAAACGGCTTGGCGGTAAAGCGTATGAAAAAGTGTGGGCACCCCTTCTAAAAGGGAAATTTGGCAAATACTACGACCAGATCGGGATGCCGTGGTTCTGGTCGAAAATCCAAACACGTTTAGCTTCGAGGGAGGGTATTCGTGGAAGAGAAATGCTCGGATACCCAGATGGCAGTTTCGACACGGTATTCGACAAACTCAGGAGCACCATCGAATCGCATGAAGGCGAAATTCATTTATCAACAAAAGTCGTGAAAGTCGATGTGGTCGACGGAGTCGCCCGTGCTCTGTTGGCAAAACCTGAGAACGGGGAAGAAATTCGCCGTGAGTTCGACTGCATTCTGTCGACCGTTCCATCATTTTCGTTCCCAGAAATGGTCGATCTTCCCGCTGACTATAAAAAGCGACTGACAGACGTTCACTATCTGGCGGCTGTTGTGGTCATTCTCGAATTGTCACGCCCTCTTACCGACTACTACTGGATGAACATCGCTGATCCTGATGTGCCTTTTCTGGGTTTGATCGAACACACGAACATGCTGCCAAAAGAGTGGTATGGCGGTGGCAACGTTCTCTACATCACCAATTATCTTGATCGGACAGATCCGGTCTACAAGATGACAGAGGACGAAATTCTCGATCTGTACTTGCCACACCTGACGAAATTCAATTCTGAGTTCAATCGTTCGTGGGTCAAACGCAGTCACTACAACGCTCTGAGTGCTGCACAACCGATAATCGGCACAAATTACTCGGCTGCAATTCCTGCTCACAGGACGCCGATTGAACGGCTGTACCTGGCGAATACCACACAAATCTATCCCGAAGATCGCGGGACCAACTACAGCTTCAAAATGGGGCGCGAAATGGCAAGCACGATCATCGGTGATGAGGAACAAAACTGGCGAAACTGGAAGTAAACTCTTCGAACTGCTAAATACTTCGATGGCTTTACATCTGTTCAACTCGGACTGGAACTACGTTTTATGGGACATCTCGACGGTCAGGTAGCGATCATCACCGGCGCAGGAACCGGCATTGGACGAGAGACCGCTCTCATGTTCGCTGACGAGGGTGCCAGGCTCGTGCTGGCAGGTCGTCGCATCGAGCCTCTAAACGAGGTCGTTGAGCTGATCAAAACCAAAGACGGAACCGCAGTAGCGCGGTCTGTCGATCTTGAAGATGGTGATGCAGCGGCCGCACTGGGTGAGTGGACCCTTCAGGAGTTCGGACAAGTCGACGTCCTAGTCAACAATGCAGGGCACAGTTCACGTGTTCGGTCTATTCGATACGTCGGTGTTGAAGAGTGGGAGAGTGTGTTCAAAGTTAATGTGGAGGGTGTCTTCCGGCTCACTCAATCTGTCGTTGGATCGATGATCGAGCGAGGTGGTGGAACGGTGATCACCACTTCGTCCTACGCCGCACTCCATCCCGGACTACTTGGCGGATCAGCGTACAGTGCAGCGAAAGCTGCGTCGTACAACATGATGCGAGGCATTAACGCTGAACTGAACTCCAGAGGTATCCGAGCATCGACGATTTTGCCTGCCGAAGTCGATACACCCATTCTCAACAATCGGCCTCACAATCCTGATGCTGAGGCGCGAGCAACTATGATGCTGCCCGAGGATGTAGCGGCTGCGATCTTGCTGTGTGCGACACTGCCGGGACGAACGGTAATAGAAGAGATCGTAATGTCGCCGACTCAACCGCGTGATCGATCGGTTGATCTGGCGGTCGCTTCAAAGGCTGGATCATCAGACGAGAAAAACTAACGTTCCGATTCGTTTGAGAAATATTCCAGCATCGGTGTGAAGTAGAAGTCCTGCCAGCCCTTCTCGTAATCATCCGCCTGATCATCTGGGATATTCCAGTGCCTCAGATGAAGAAGTGTGCCGTTCGGAACCGCATCCAGAGTTATTTCTACCGATGAATCAGGGTCATCTGGGTCGAACTGTGTTGTGCGCCACGTCTGCAAAATCCTTTCACCCGGCACGAGTTCAAGATTTATTCCGTTGATGTAGCCATCGTACGCAGTGAATATCCCTGCGATCTCTTTCGACACGGTTGCTGGAGATTGAGTCATCGCACTGTGTTGATCGCTGTCTGTCCACGCGTCAAAAACTACCTGAGGAGAGGCTGGCAGTTCGGTTGAGATGGTGAATCGTTTCAATTAGCTGACCGGTTATGACTTCTGTTACCTGATACTAACGGTCATCTGCAACCGAAACCATATCTGTATCGACTCCGGTCCACGAGTCACGATACTGGACCCGTCGACTCCCTCGTTCACCAACCACCTCGAACACAGGAGATTCGTGACCGCCCCAATGAAAGTGGTTGTCGGGCTCATCGGTGATTTCAACCCTCAGGTCAGAACGGTCGAACACGTCTTTGCGCAGTCGCGTGCCGAGACCAGGTCCCTGCGGTGCCAGCATGTACCCATCGACGACGGAGATGTTGGTTTCAATAACTTTTTCGTACCAACCGCCACTTCCATAGAAAGCGCGACACGACTCCATCAAGAATACATTGGGGGCATTCATTGAAATATGAGCGCAAGCGAAGACGTTCACCGGGCCCGTCATATCGTGTGGCGCAACGGGGCGTTGCTCGACTTCCGCCATGGTGCATATTTTCTTCGTCTCGGTTATCCCGCCAGTCCATATCAGATCAGGCATCACGACCTCGGCAGCCCCCGCTTTCAAATACTCCCTGAACTGATACTTACTGATAAGACGCTCAGAAACGCAGACTGGCGCTTCGATCTCGTCGGCGAGTCTCAGATGGCTGTCGACGTTTGTTGGTTGTATCAACTCCTCCTGCCACATCATGTCGAGGTGGTCCATTGCCTTGCCGATTCGAATGGCGGAGTTCAGATTCCATCTGCCGTGACCGTCGTTCGCCACCTCTATCTGATCGCCAACCGCGGCCCTGATATCCTCAACCGGCTTTAGCAACAACCTCAAATCCTCGTTTGAAATGTGTGTACCGCGGTTGATATCGGCAAACTGGTCGGTGAAGGCCCATTTCATCGCCGTAATACCATCATCAATGAGGCTTTTAGCGAGAGTCCCGGCGTCGGTGATCGCCAACTCCATATCCCTGTTGTCGCCGTACTGCCCGGCAGTGTTGTACGTGCGTATCTTGTCGCGGCACGCACCACCGAGCAGGTTGTAGATCGGCTGACCGGCGACCTGCCCAGAGATGTCCCATAGAGCGATATCAATCGCGGATATCGCGCGTGCTTCGGCACCGGCATATCCATATGCGTTCGCCATGTCGAACATGTCACGCCAGTGGCGTTCGATGGCCAGTGGGTCTTTGCCAATGAGCATTGGCGCGAACATATCGTGAATGCAAGCAGCCACCGCTCTGGGTCCGAAGAACGTTTCACCTAACCCGATATGGCCCGAGTCAGTTTTTACTTGAACCCAGATGATTGATGGAAACTCTTCGAGTTGAATCGTTTCGATAGATACGATCTTCACGTAAAAACTCCGATTGTCGTTGGCATCGTTAACAATGACTGGCAAACCGCCTAATTCTATGTGGCACGCTTGAGTAGCAATAGGGGTTTAATATTTCGGATTGCTTCACAGATCGCCTGACCAACCGCAATACGGGAATCGTCTGCGATGTGTTGCGCGATATCAGACATCCCAACTTCGTACTTCCTTCAATAATTCGGCCGTGACGTTCAATCACAGCGGAGTTCGCGTCTAATTTGTCGATGTGGGAATCGAGACTCCGATTTCATAAGATATCCAGATTAGCGGTATTTTTTGCCATCTCACACCCGTGGATGTGGTCGGGAAATGAGCTGTCAAAGTATGGGGCGAACCGATTGTCATGGGCGAAATCGAGAAAATTACAGGTGACTAAGTTTTCGTCGATATTGACGGTGTTGTGGTTATCCCCCAGACCTTCGTTAGAAGAGCGCAGTAAAAACACGAAAGAATCATGTCGACCGCAAGTGAACTTCGGACGATGATTATGAACGGCAATGGTTCACATAATGCGTGTAAAAAGCCTCGACTGTTTTGAGTCTCAAATATTCATATCCATTCCGTTGTCTGGCCTATTGGGCTCTGCTAGGATTGTGAATCGATTCTCGAAGTCGAATATTCCATATTTTCGTAGAGGTTATGTTGACTACTGCTGAGACAGAGCAGAGCTTGAAATTGCGTGAGCAGATACGGCAGATCCTGAACGCACAGGGGCAGCCGACTGTCACGGTTCTCTCTTCGCTGATAGCGGTGCAGGACTCTATCCATTACCTGCCTGACGAGGCAATCAAAGAGACTGCAACGTTCTGCGGTTCGACTATCAACGAAGTGTGGAGCGTCGCATCGTTCTACACGAACTTCCGGTTCACCCCCCCCGGTGAAAAGACACTGGATGTCTGCTGGGGTCCTTCGTGTCACCTCGTTGGCGCTCAAGAGATACTCAATTCGGTTCATCTGGCGCTCGATATTGCCGAAGAAGGCGAAAGCCCCGACGGTAAGGTCACGCTGAAATACAACACATGCCTTGGTGCATGTGCTCAGGGTCCGGTTATTGCAATCGACCACCATTTGATTGGTAAACAGACACCGGAATCGGCCGCAAAGATCGCCCGTGAACTTCGCGGCCAGAGCGGTTAGCCAGCGATTCAACTGCCAGAAACACCAGAGGACCATATACCCAATGCCAACGCCGTTCGAAGAACTCCAAACCCGCGCAGCTAGACGCTGGGAGGAGTTGACCTCAGGTGAAAGCGCCTGGATTCGGGTTGGTGGTGGTACCTCTGGCCAGGCGGTCGGTGCAGATAAAGTATTTGAGGCTCTCAAAACCTCCGTCGAATTGGTCGGGGTAAACGCGAATGTTTCGATGGTCAGCGCCATGGGGCTGATGTACCTCGAACCTCAAGTCGATGTTCTCATGCCGAACGGTGCGCGGGTTTTCTATGGCAACGTGAAACCTGAAGACGTCCAGGCGATTGTCGAACAGCATGTGAAGAACGGCGCTCCAATTACCGACCGGGCGTTCGCGTATTCAGGTGGCGATGGAAGTGGTGTCGGTGACCTGCCCGAACTCGGCAGCTTGCCAATGGTCGAGTTGCAGCAACGAATCGCCACCCGAAACTTTGGTGACACCGATCCTCACGATCTGCTGCAGTACATCGCCAATGGTGGCTACACTGCTTTGAATCGTGCAATAACCGAGATGACACCCGAGCAGATCGTCGACGAGGTGAAAGCATCGGGTCTACGAGGTCGCGGTGGGGCTGCATTCCCGGCAGGTTTGAAGTGGAGCTTCCTCGCCCCGTCCACGGCTCCGGTGAAATATGTTCTCTGCAACTGTGAAGAAGGCGACCCCGGGGCTTTCAATGACAAAGGCATCATCGAAAACGACCCACACACGCTCGTCGAAGGTCTGATCATCAACGGATACGCCACCCGTTCGTCACATGGTTACATCTTCATTCGCACCGGACACGAACTACCCATTGAATCGGCACGCAAGGCGATTGCCGCAGCATACGAAGCAGGCCTGCTTGGCAAGAATATCCTCGGCACGGATTTCTCGTTCGAGATGGAAGTCTCGCTCACTGGCGATTCGTACGTTGCCGGGGAAGAAACCGCCCTTATGGAAGCCATCGAGGGCAAGCGCTCGACACCTCGATTCAAGCCACCGTTTCCGGCGGCTGCCGGGCTCTGGCAGAAGCCGACGAATATCAACAACGTAAAGACCCTCGCCTACGTACCTGAAATAATCCGGAACGGATCAGACTGGTTCAAGAGCATCGGAACCGAGACAACGTCAGGTACGGCAATCGTTTGCCTGTCAGGGCATATCACATACCCCGGAATGTATGAAGTTCCCATGGGAATGACCATCCGTGACGTACTGGAGAAGGTGGGCGGTGGAGTATCTGAGGGCGAACGTATCAAGGTGCTTCAGGCCGGAGGTCCGCTCAACGGGCTGTTGGGTGAAGACGCTTTTGACACGCTGATCGATTTCGACGCAATGTCGGCAGCGGGCGCCTCGATTGGCTCTGGCGGAATCATCGTCGGTAATGAGACTACCAACGTCGTCGATCTGCTCCGAACCCTGATTGCTTTCAACCAGTTCGAGTCGTGCGGAAAATGCTTCCCTTGCCGACTCGGAAACACACATATGCTCGAGATTCTCGATCGAATGTGCCAGAACAAAGCCAAATCGGCCGATCTGGCCCTCTTAGAACGAATCGGCACAAGTATGAAAGCCGGTTCTCTGTGCGGACATGGTCAACTCGGTTTCAATCCGATCGCATCCGCTTTGAAGTATTTTGCCGAAGAGATCAAATCTTGTCTGGCTGGCGAAATCGCTCCTGTCGGCGTATTCGGCGACGGCACTATGATTCTTCCTACCCGTACACGCCCTTAGCTTTAGTTCTGGGTTTCATGTAAACCCATACGTCCGGAGATTTCTGCATGGCCGATGGAACAACCTTCAAGATCGATGGCCGCGAGGTAATTGCGAAACCTGGCCAGACGATTCTGCAGGCGGCGATGGATCAGGATATATACATTCCTTACCTTTGCTACTACCCGAAAATGAAGCCGCAAGGCTCCTGTCGGGCTTGCATGGTTGAGGTCGAAGCGAACGGTCGAAAAATGACTGTCGCCTCCTGCACGACGCCACCGATGCCGGATGCCGATGTCACCACGAATAGCCAGGATGTGAAGGAACTCCGGAAGAATGTGATTGAACTCCTGATGACAGAGCACCCGCACGGCTGCCTCACATGTCATCGGATCGAACTATGTGGGCCACAGGATATTTGCCAGCGCCACGTGACGGTCACCGACAGATGCACGATCTGCCCGAAGAACGAGCGGTGTGAATTAAAAGACACGGTACGTATGGTCGAACTCGATCTGCGTACACCGTTGAACTATCACCGACGCGATCTGCCGATACACTCCGATGACCCGTTTTACGATCGTGACTACAACCTTTGCATCGTTTGCTCTCGCTGTGTTCGGGTGTGCGACGAGGTCCGGTTCGACACCGCTCTGACACTCACTTCCCGTTCAGGCGTTGCACTCGTCGGGACGGCTCATGGAACGTCACTGCTTGAGTCAGGTTGTGAGTTTTGTGGGGCTTGCGTCGATGTCTGCCCAACGGGATCACTTACCGAGCGATCGTACAAGTGGGAGAAGGCAGTCGCAGAAGTAAAAACCGTATGTATGAACTGTCCGGTGGGTTGTCAGATGATCGCCGAGGTGAACAAGTTCGGCAAAGTGGTCCGGTTCAAAGGCGATCTCGCGGGTGCTGCAAACAATGGTCAGGCCTGCATGGCTGGCAAGTTCGGGTACGAATACACGAACGACAGCTCGAGAATAAAGCGGCCCTATATCCGCGAAGGCGGAATTCTTCGAAAAGCAACCTGGGATGAGGCACTCGAGCGCATCAAGACCGGATTCAATGGTCGTTCCCCGGAAGAGCTTGCTGTAATCACATCTCCTCGGGGCTCAAATGAAGATCAATACGTCGCGGCGAAGTTCGCGAAATCTGTTCTAAACACCCCGAACATCGATTCGACCCTGAATTCAAATGGTGCGATGTTGTCACGTCTGGAAGACCGATTGGGAGCGGGTGCAGCGACGAACCCGATCTGGGATATCGAGAATGCGAAAAGCCTGCTCGTAATCGCCGGAAATCCAACCGAAGAACAGAACGTCCTCGCAGTTCCTGCCAAGAAAGCGGTGCGCGAAGGGGCAAAGCTGGTCGTTATCGACTCTCGCGAGACTGAACTGACTCGTTACGCCACTGAGTGGCTGCGTCCCAAGCCGGGATCGGAAGCACTTCTCGTAGCCGGCATGAGTCGTGTGATCCTCGACGAGGCGCTTGAGGACAAAGAGTTCGTTGGCTCACGTATCAATCAGGCAGAAGAATTGAAGCAGTCGTTGTGGAAGTTCGATCTTGCAAAGGTTTCTCGAGACACCGGAATAGAAGATTCGCAGATCCGTCGCGCCGCGAGAGTCTTCGCTGGGAGTGATGCAGGTGCAATCTTGCTTGGTAACGATGGCATGGGCGATTCTGCCGTCGAAAAACTTGTCGATGCCGTGGTCGATCTCGCGTCAATCACAGGAAACATTGGGAGAGTGTCTGGCGGCATCTACCCGCTGTATCACGGGGCAAACACGCTCGGTGCCCGCGATATGGGAGCTTCTCCCGGCGAGAACGGTTACGGTATTTCCCAGATGATCTCAAAGATGTCTACAGGAGACATCAAGGCCGCTCTGTTGATGGCCGACGGAGTCTCGGGATATTCACCTTCACTGCGAGCACTTCCGGCAGCACTGGAATCTCTTGATTTCCTCGTCGTGTCAGCGGTGCTGGACTCAGAGCTAACGCATCACGCTGATGTCGTACTGCCCGCGGCAACTTACGCAGAGCAGAACTCGACCGCTACGAATGTTGAACGAAGAGTCCAGCTACTCAGGATCACGGCTGAGCCACGTCATGAGGAAAAGACCGGCTGGGAGACGATTGCAGCTATTGCGAATGCAATCGGGACCTCAGAATTTAGTTTCACCTCATCATCCGAGGTATTCGCCGAAATTTCGGAAAACATACCTGACTACAACGGCCTGTCACACGAACTACTTCGATCCGGCGGAGTCCAGTGGCCAACCGGCTCGGACGATTCGGCAGTACTGTTCTCTGACCCCAGTTCAAACGTAAGCGCGGTTTCTCTGGACTACGATGATCTGGCGAGTTCGATCGATAGTGAAGTGCTCACGTTTGCCCCCGGCCGTGTACTGAGCCAACCGGAACGGGATGTAATTGTTCGCAAACCAGCCGATATGAACTATCTCGATCGTGAGCAACTTGTACAGGTACATCCTGACGATGCCAAATCTGCAGGGTTGAGCGAAGGCGACGTTGTTCAGGTCACGAGCGAAGGCGGTCATGTGATTGCACGCGGCAAGGCGATATTTGAGTCGCCGCAGATAGGTCTGATAGGCGTCACAACCCTATTTGGCGAGTTGGCGACGCGGATGCATGAGCTCGATACCCCCGATTGGACACCACAAATGCCGGGTTTAGGGTATTCAAGGGTTACACTAGAGTCAGCACCTGTTGAACAAGAAGCGAGTGCAGCGGCTGATTAACTCAGCGTACATAGTGCAGTGAGGTTGCATCCTTTTGCGACTGTCTGTATCTAATTTTTCGAAGGCCGTCCCGAAGATGGCTTTCCCAATCGGCTCCGGTGAGTCGACTACTGTGTGAATAATCGCTAAAGGGGCGAATTCGAATGGCAAAACCGCTGGATGTAAATGACGCCGAGTTCGGCACCGAAGTCATCGACTCAGATATCCCTGTACTGGTCGATTTTTGGGCAGAGTGGTGCGGTCCCTGCAAAATGATCGCCCCGGTCGTCGAAGAGTTGGCCGGTGAGTATGACGGCAAGGCTAAGTTCGTGAAACTGAACGTCGACTTCAACCCGCAGACATCAGCAAAGTATGGTGTGCGAAGCATCCCAACTCTGTTGATCTTCAAGGGTGGAGCACCAGTCGGTCAGGTAGTTGGGGCTGTTCCCAAGAGCGTGCTTCAGGCACGACTCGACGAAGCAATCTCCGTCTAAGAGAATCTGAAACCAAATCGACCCCGATAGCTCGTTCTATCGGGGTCTTTTTTTATTCCCGCCGGAGCGTTTCGCCGGAAGGGTTCGTCAGAACCTATCAGCACCAAGTCATTCTGAGTTTAGCTGTTCTGGGCTACGTCGAAAGGAATTCAGAACCTCGCACATGTCATAACATCGACAATCTAATCTCGATAATTACTCAATTGGTTCCCGAGACCGATAAACACGCGGTACTCTTGCTGCGTTCACAAATCAGTGGGGGAGTGGATGGGTCCCGGTGGGCCTCACGGACTTCAACTCCGCTGGCGTGCGTCCTTCGACGTGCGCGGAGGGTTCGACTCCCTTGCACTCCCGCCAATTCCGATTATTCAACCTGCCGGAAATATTAATACGCTCAACGCCGTTGAACCCTCAATCTTCCGATCGCGTCCTCATCGAATTCGAAGCCCCATCCGGGCGTGTCTGGCAACATCAAGTTGCCATCGACAATATCTGGATAGCTGCTGAACATCTCGTATTTTCGATCCCAGCGAGTGAACTCCAACTCGTCATCCGATCCGTATCCAGCAGGATCTGGAAATACTTCTACCAACAACCCGTTCGGAACAGCCGACACAAGATGTGCGTGCATAAGCGGCCCATGATGCGGAGCCATCGGGATGTTCGCCTTTTCGCAAATTATTGCCACTTTGAGCCATTCACTGGGACCACCAGTTCGCATACCATCGAACTCCATGTAGCTGATCGCACTCGATTCAACAAGATCAGCCGCCTCCCATCGTGCTGCGGCCTGTTCCCCTCCTGCGACTGGAATTCCACCTTCGTTAGCGACATGTTTCCACACCGAGGCACCTTCGTACCAGCGTGCCGGTTCCTCGAACCAGAAAATATCGTGTGGAGCGAACGCCTTTGCTGCTTCGATTCCAGCGACTGATTCATAGGCTTCGTTGGCATCAAGCATCAACCACGTCTCAGGGCCTAACGCCTCCCGTGCGACCGCCACGCGCTCAACGTCGGTATCGAGCGACTCACCACCAACTCGCATTTTCACCGCGTTGAAACCCTGTTTACGGAAAACTTTCATCTCACGCATTAGATGCTCGATGGTCTTGCCTTCACGGTAGTAACCCCCGGCCATATAGCACGGAATAGAGTGCTGAGTACCTCCCATGAATCGAAACACAGGCATGCTGGCGATCTTTGCCGCAATATCCCAGAGCGCCATATCGACGGCGGCTATCACCGCCATCAACTGTGCTCTGGTCCGACCGTAACGATTCCATCGACTCTGGAAGGTGGTCTGAAACATCACATTCCACAGTGCTTCGATCCTGGTCGGGTCTTGTCCAACAAGAATTGGAGCAATTAGATCAGGAAGAATCGATGCTGCATTTCCGGCGATTGGTTCGCCCTGACTATCGATCTGATACACGCCAGGAATCTGGTCGGTGTGCCCAAATCCGATCAACCCTTCATCAGTGAATACTTTGACGATGAGTTCGTGTGGCCGATTGACGGGCAGCAGTGACATCCAGAACGGCGGGTCAAGTTCTGGCCACACAAGAATTTCATAGTCGATCTTCGTGATTTTCAATTGGTAATCCGGTCTGTTCGATTCGATTGATGGTGGTGTCGAATTCTAGGGTTGGTGGCATGTCGCGAGCCAATCGTTTCGCAACTTACTGCGGAGAACCACGTATAGCCATTTAGTATCTGCTCGCGAGTGAGACCGTATACATCCAACGTATCGTTTCATAGTGGATCCTAAAAACACGAGCGTTTCTGACGGTGGGTTGAGTCATCGAGATCTTCCCAGTGAAAACTCATTGGGTTCGGGCTCTCCGGTCAAGCAGTACGCGCTTGCAAGCATATTGATTGTTCTGGCTGCACTGGTGGCAGTCAATTTCGTGTCGAGTCGCGTCGAGAGATCGAGCGTGATTTCGCGTCTGGAAGCCGAAGCACTCGGACCAGCAAAGGTCTCCACTTTCAGGATTGTGGAAGAACTCAGCCAAATCACCGATCCAACGGCTGGGATGCTACTGACGCTGCCGCATGAAATATCGGTGATCGACCGCATCGTGCTGGATGCACTGGCGGGTCAACAAGTGGCACGAGTCGACATCCTCGATACAGACGGCAAGATCGTCTACTCGACAGATCCCTACTACATTGGTGATAAGTCCGAATATGCGGTCGGACCATATGAAGCTACCGGCGACTATGTTGGGGCAGCCGCGATAAGCGGTCTTGACGGTCACGCAGCCCTCATCGAAGCGGTGATTACCCGGGTTCCCGTATTTACCGAAGGTAGATTGCCGAGTGCCGAATCACTCGAGACGACTGTGATCATGTACCGCGATGTTTCAACCGCCATCGAAGCGGCTACATCTGCAGGAGCACGCTTCCGGCTCTGGATGGTCATCGGTGTGATGACTGTTGTATTCGTGAGTTTGATGATCGTCGTAATTCGTGGACACCGAGTTCAAACAGATGCGCGTAACAAACTGCGCATGCTCCTCATCCACGAACATCTACTTGTATCCGAATTGGATAAACGGAACGCAGATCTGAAATCGGCAGATGAAGCCCGACTACGGTTGTTGTCGGTGGTCACGCATGAGCTCGGCAATCCGCTCACGAGCATTTCCGCATTTACAGGAATCTTGTTGCAGAACAAGAATGGCAACCTATCTGATCGAGACATGAGCATGATCGAGGCAATCGGTCGTGGTGAGACACAGATGCGTGCCCTGGTGAAAGATTTGCTCGACCTTTCGAGAGTAGAGGCAAACGAGATGGAACTCGATATTGACTTCGTCGATATTCGGGAAATCGTCGAAAGCGTCGTAGCATCGATGACGCCGATTTTCGATTCCAAGTTTCAGACCATATCGACCGATATTGCACCGGTGTCTACAGTTACAGAAGGTGATCGAAGCAGATTGGTGCAGGTGGTGACCAATCTGCTATCGAATGCTTCAAAATATTCCCCCGAAAATACCAACATCAAAATATCCACTTCGGTCGAAGCCACCTGCTCGATAATCGAAGTATCAGATAGAGGGATCGGCATTTCATCTGATGACCAGGAAAAATTGTTTACTCCGTTATTCCGATCCGACAACAGCGAAACCCGTCAGGTGCAGGGCACTGGGCTCGGGCTTGTCATCTGCAAGCAGATCGTTGAGTTGCATGGAGGAACTCTCACCATCAAGTCGGTACGAGGGCGAGGAACAACTGTCCGTGTCGAGTTGCCGCCAGCGACTGGTGACGAACTGACGATTCTTGCTGCCTGATTATGGCAGTTCGTCGGGCAACTGTCCGCACGCTGTGTAGTTGGATGCGTCGGAGTACGACGCATGAACGTTGATCAGCGCACCGTCTTGCAGCACCTCCGACAACGGTAGATCGATTACGGTTGCCGAGTTGCCTTTGATCACATTTTGGAGAGCGAACACAACAGTGCCTACATCAGTACATATTCCAGAGTGGATATGGATTGGCTGTGCCTCGATTGAAGGTGGGCTGATCGATATTTCAACGGTAGTCGTTAAGGCATCTGAAACAAATGTTGCAGTGCCGACCTGCCCATCATCACCAGTCGCCGACAGATGTACGACAACGCGAGTTATCCCATTCTCTTTGGTCACGAGCGCGGTCGGCGACGGTTCGCGCGGATCGTCCAGTTCCGAATTTACGGCATCGGTATCTTCTCAGGCGCAGGACGCGAGCACCATCATCGTAAGCCCTGCGATTGCAAC
>JAJRZP010000029.1 GCA_024275195.1 Chloroflexota bacterium
GTGCACACGCCACACTGATTACAGCAAACAGGGCGAGTAGTAGTAGCAGGGGGATTGTTGTTTTGAAGCTTATAATTTTATGATACTCAGTATCATAGATATACTAGGTTCTAACGTTCTACAGATCATGTATTGGTTAGTGTAGACGTTCAAATATGATACTGGGTATCAATAAATATGGAATCACACAACGTGTATTGAGGTGAACCTGGCAGGGCACGAAGAGTAGACGCTAGACGATTTTCCAGCGGGGAACTGTGCCGCCTTCGGGGCCACGAGTTGACTTGTACAACACTCGCCCGTGTTCGCTTGCCGAAGCGGGGGTTTGTTCGACTAATCCACCGCCTGACCAGTGTCCCCATGCAAGACCGCAGTTTGTGCAGCTATCGGACTCGTAGACATGGCCTTTGGTGTGGCAGTTTGCACAGAAAGTAGTCAGCCCAGCATCCAGTGCTGCCTGATTCGGCGTTGTGTCTGCGCCACAAGCTGGGCAACTTGGGGCTGATGACGGTAGAAACCGTGGTGTCAGTGCTTTGGCGCAAACTTTGCAGGTGAATGTCGGTCTGGCTGCTGTTGTCATTCTTACGTTTCGTCGTGTCTCGTTTTCGGCAGATCCTGACTTTAGAGAGTCCAGTCTGCCGATTAAGTGCTCAGGATTCCGGTTATCTCACCATCGTCATCAAGATCAATATCCCACGCATTAGGCTTCGATGGAAGACCCGGAAGTGTGATGATATCGCCTGCCAACGTCACGATCTGCCGAGCCCCGGCAAGAATACGCAGTTCCCTGATAGGAAGCGTGTGCCCGGTTGGCGCACCTTTCAGCTTGGGATCAGACGATATCGACAAGTGAGTCTTTGCGATGCAGACCGGGAAATCCCATCCATTTGCTGCAAATCGTCGAGCGGTGGTTCTGGTCATCGGCCCCCACTTTACATCGCCAGCGAGATACAGGGATTTCGCCATTTTTTCGACTTTGTCGAAATAGTCGTCACTGTCTTCGTAGAGAAGTTTTACATCGGAAGGCTGGTTGGCTGCCTCGACCACCGCTTCAGCGAGATCGGTCATACCGGCCCCGCCCTCGGCAAACCCCTTTGCCTCGGAGACGCCCGTTGCACCCGATTCCATCGCGACTTCCTTGACCACAGCAATCTCTTCTGCCGTATCGGTTGGGAATCGGTTGATCGCCACGACGGCAGGCAGGCCGTACATACCAACGATCCGTAGAGCGTTTTTTAGATTCTCCGTACCGCGTCGAACCGCCTCTGGATCAGGTGTGCCCATATCCTTCAGTGCAACGCCACCGTGCCATTTCAGCCCTCTGATTGTTGCAACCACCACCGCAGCCGCTGGCTTCGGGCCACCCTGGCGGACTTTGATGTCCATAAATTTCTCGAAGCCGAGATCAGCACCGAACCCCGCCTCGGTTATGACGTACTCTCCGCAGTTCACTGCCAGCTTGTCGGCGAGAATCGACGAGCATCCATGCGCTATGTTGCCGAACGGGCCCATGTGGACGATTGTCGGCTGACCCTCGGTAGTCTGAACAAGGTTCGGCTTGATGGCATCACGAAGGAGCGCCATGATCGAACCGATACCCTTGATCTCACGTGCCGTGACCGGAGTCGTGCCGTCCTTCTTCCAGCCAACCACAATGTCACCGATGCGCTCACGCAGGTCCCCATAGGAGCTCGCGAGGGCACAAATCGCCATGATCTCGGAGGCGGCATTGATGTCGAAGCCCGCTTCTCGAACCGGGCCGTTCAGCTTGCCACCAGCACCCGTC
The DNA here is from genome assembly GCA_024275195.1 of Chloroflexota bacterium. Classification (GTDB taxonomy): domain Bacteria; phylum Chloroflexota; class Dehalococcoidia; order Lucifugimonadales; family Lucifugimonadaceae; genus Lucifugimonas. The sequence goes on from JAJRZP010000029.1 coordinate 1,787, forward strand.
ATTATCGTTCGGAGCGCTCGATCTTCTGCGTCGGTCACTCGTCGCCACGAGATCCCAGAGGCATCGAAACCGTCGATAGCGTTGCGATAAACAGCGTTGTCGACCATTGCCGCGAGCAGATTGTGGGCGGATTCAATTGCGTGAAAATCACCTGTGAAGTGAAGGTTGATATCTACAGCGGGCTGAACAGTCGATTTGCCACCGCCAGTTCCGCCACCTTTATGACCGAACACCGGCCCGAGAGCGGGTTGCCTGATTGTCAGCACCGGCTTCTTGCCGATCCTCGCAAGACCCTGTGTCAGGCCGATCGCAGTCGTCGATTTTCCCTCTCCTGCCGGGGTTGGAGTGATCGCCGTGACAACTATCAGCTTGGCCTTTTCGTCCCTCTCAGGGAAGGCATCTAACGGAATCTTAGCCTTGTCGCTACCGTATGGCTCAAGGACTGTGGGATCGAGACCCATGTCGGTCGCGAGATCAGCAATTTGTCGCATTTATGAAACTTTGAACCCTATCTGTTCGGCCCAGCCAGCCGAAGTAAAAATCACTCAAACGAGATAATTCTACTTGTGGATGCCGACTTTGGCCTACTTTGCGGGAAGAGACCGACGAGGTGGTTCGTTGCTGAACAACCACTTCGTTCGTGGTAGCCCGCTGGAGAACATCACGACAACTACCGCTGCAACGATGATTGCCCCGATGTAAGTCCACACGATAAGCGGTGCCGTCATGGTAACTGCGGCAAGTGAAAATTCGATCAGCAGACGAATCCTGCCCGGAACTGCGACTAGGACGTGCCGCTTGTCTCCGGTGGTCGAAAGCACCACAGGTTATGGAACCAGGACCACGAGGGCAGGAATTGCCGTCAGGTAGGAACCAATCAGATCAGCGGCAGCCCATGAACCAGTCATCCATGTTGCCAGTTCGATAGCAAATCTCGATGTCGTCGATAGCACTGTGTCGAGGGGATCGTCGAAAATTCTGGTCGTACTAATGCCGTTCACGAGCTCGAATTTAGCAGATAGATGCTGGCGTTCTTAGTGAATTCACGAGCCCAAACGCTACGCAGGATCAGATCGTCCTGAACCTGCGTCCAATCGTGAGAAATATGAAACCAACAGTGCCGAGTGCTGAGACGATATTCCAGTGAATGATTCTTCCGACAGCAAGATTCGCGATAACCGCAAGGATTAGAACTGCAACTATCGCAATCGCTGCAAATGCCGATGCACTCGACCAGCTACGGTTTGGTCTTTTCTGATTTATTGCACCCGAGAAATCATCGGCCGAATTTCAAGTTATTTTCACGGTTCTTTACTCAGTCACAAACGGATTTCATGTTCCTGACGTATCGTTTTGCTTACGTACGAAAGGTGCTGCCGAGGTAGCGGAGGGACGGCTCGCGATTCCTCGGCAGCACCCTGGTTTGTTGGATGCGATAATTTGCGGGAACGGTGCGAGAAGCGAAATCATCTTCGCGCTGATGGAGTCGTCGGCTTGGTCGCCAGCAGGATGGTAATTGCCGCGACCACACAAGCTGCCGCCAGCGCGTAGAGCGACGAGACGTAAGTGCCGGTCGAGTCGAAGATGCGACCGACCAACCACGGTGTGACCATCATTCCCATCGCCATCGGAAATGCCGACATTCCGAGGATCACGCCGAAATGCTTGCGTCCGAAGTAGTCGCCGCGCATAGCGTGGAGCATTGGAGTCCTACCACCGAATCCAAGACCCCACAGCAGGGCAAACAATAAAGCGCCCCAGTAGCTCCCTGCCTGTGCTAGCACTATCAGCGATCCTCCCTGCATCAGGATTAGAACCGGTAACACTGTTCGCTTATTGAATCGATCACCGACGAATCCACCGAGCATCTGGAACCCGAACGAAGCGAGTGCCATGATCGGCAGTATGGTTGCTGCGCTGGTGTCGCTGAGACCGACTGCATTTCTGTCGGTCAGTTGGAAGTAAATATGCGCGGAGATCGCACCAACCGACAGGTTTGTGAACGTGTGGGTTATCGAGATCGACCAGAACGCCCGCGTCCGAAGCGCTTCTCGGGCAGTGAAATCGTGCTGCGCTGCTGGCCTCGGCTTCGAATCTTCAGGATTCGAGACGCGGTCCATCAATTCGTCGTACTCAGGTGCACGCTTACCCGCAACGTAAGCGATCGGTGGTCCGGCAGCGAGGGTTATCAGGCCGATCACGAACGTGGTTTCACGCCAGCCGTAGTTATTTATACCCCAGACGATAGCCGGAACGAATATGCCGGCAAGGCTTGATCCTCCGATCACGACTGCCATTGCCGTCGCCCGTCGATGCGGCATCCACGCATTAACCGCTGCCATCGACGGAACGAACCCACCTATCGAGAAACCGAGAGAGATCACGAAGTAGGCGGCGTAGTACTGCACCGGACCCTGCAACTGCGAGTACAGGATCAGGCCGATGCCGCCGATGCTGAACCCGGCGACGACCATCTTGCCTGTTCCAAACCTGTCGGTCAGCCAGCCTTCGAGCGGTCCCAGCATCGCGCCGCCGAAACGGCCGAATGACGCAACCCCAGCAACGAGCGCCCGTGACCAGCCGAACTCATCTTCGATCGCTCGAAACAGCGTGCTCGCTGCCTGAAATGTCGGACCAGAGCTGACCACCATGTTCATGGCACCAGCAACAGCGACCCACCATCCGTAGAACACGCGACCGAATTTCGACTTCGGATCCTGCGAACCACCGGTGGTCATAGATCGAGTGAACCGCTATTTCTGGATTGGGAGCGCAATTAGGGAGTGAAGACTACGACCATTCGCATAGCGATGCATCGTTGATCCAACTCAGTCACCCACGAAATCGGAGACACAGGATGTACCCAATCCGATTCATCAGGGGTAATCTGTCGATCTGATCACGATGCGTGCAGGTGACGGGACTTGAATGAAAATCAAAGAGATCAAAACTACGATGCTTCACGACCCTGACGGGTTTGTGATTCAGGATGCGACCATTCCGCCAGTCGACCCGAACTCCAGAGGTCGGAGTCAGTTGTTCGTTCACATCCTCACAGACGAGGGAACGGTCGGTCTTGGATTCGCACCGGGTCAGCGATCCATTCAGGCGGTTATCCACGACAACTTGAGTGGTGTTCTGATCGGACAGGATCCGTTCATGATCGAGAAACTCTGGCAGGACATGTTCTGGCGCGTGCGTGGGTTTGGTCGGAAGGGCGTGGCATTTCAGGCGATTGCTGCGATCGATATTGCCCTCTGGGACTTGAAAGGCAAGATACTCGATCAGCCGATCTATCGTCTCCTGGGACCGGCTCATGAGAATGTGCCGATCTACGGTTCTGGAGGTTGGACCAACTACTCAGAGGATGAGCTTGTTGCGGAGCAAATGAGCTATGTTGAGCGTGGTATTCCACGTGTGAAGATGAAGGTCGGCAAGGACTTCGGGCAGTCTGAAGGCGAAGACATCGAACGGCTCGCCGCGGTTCGGACGGCGGTGGGCGACAACGTTGAAATCTATGTCGATGCCAACAACGGCTACTACGCAAAACAAGCGATTAAGTTGTCGCAGATCTTCGAGCAGTTCGACGTTGCGTGGTTTGAAGAACCAGTCCTCGCTGACGATATACCCGGACTCGCCCGGGTATCGCAGGCGACAACGATTCCTGTCGCCACAGGCGAACATGAGTACACCAAGTACGGATTTCGAGATCTGCTGGTCGCCGGGGCAGTAGACATCGTTCAACCTGACGTCCATCGGGTAACCGGTATCACCGAGTGGATGAAAGTTGCGGCCATGGCAGATGCGTTCAACCTGCCGGTCGCACCTCATGCGGTTTCACTGGTTCACCTGCACTGTGCGATGGCGACTCCAAATCTGAAGGTCGTCGAAGTTCTTGGAGCGGAAGAGCAGAGCAATAAAGTCTGGTGGGCGGAAACTCCGCCATACGGCGACGATGGCACGTGGAAACCGTTTGAAGACCGACCCGGTCTGGGTTTAGAGATAAATCCCGGTGTACTCAAGAACAACGTACTCGACTAGGGTGTGAAGATGTGACCAACAAAACTCCTTCTCCCACGGGAGAAGGAATTTATATTCGCCTGCCTCTGAGTCAGCAAAGGAAAATCAATCATGCCATCAGGTAGCCGTCTTGAAGGAAAAACCGCCATCGTCACCGGTGGGGCATCAGGTATCGGCGAGGCCACCTCACGCCTGTTCGTGCAAGAAGGCGCGAAGGTTGTGATTGCCGACATCGACGATGCCAAAGGAAACGCGCTTGAGGTAGAACTGAACCATGATGGCGAGGTAGCCCTCTACCGTAAATTCGATGTCACTCAGGAGAGCCGATGGGTAGAGGTTGTCGACGAGACAATGGCGACGTGGGGCAGACTCGACATCGTGGTGAACAACGCCGGCATGTCGGGTGCGAAGGGCAGGGCAACGGTTGAAGACACGATTGTCGAGAACTGGGACACAGTGTTTGCGGTCAACTCGACCGCAGTCATGCTGGGAACAAAAACGGCCATTCCGGCGATGAGGAAAAACGGCGGCGGGTCGATCGTAAACGTATCGTCTATATTCGGAATCGTCGGCTCGCCAGCCGGTGCTGCGTACCACGCGTCAAAAGGAGCAGCCCGGACGTTCAGCAAGGCTGCGGCGGTGCAGTACGCTCCAGACAATATTCGAGTGAACTCTGTTCATCCCGGATTTACGGACACCCCGATGACCCACGACATTCACTCTCAACAAGAGATACGAGACACCCGGATAGCGATGACCCCGCTGGGGCGGTTAGGGCTTCCGATGGATATCGCCTACGGCATTTTGTACCTCGCGTCCGACGAAGCCGCGTGGGTAACCGGAACGGAACTGGTGATCGACGGCGGCGAAATCGCCTGGTAAGTGGCGTGCCACGTTTTCTGCGGGTCGCCAGCGACTTTTCTACGGATAGGGCGTAAGTGACTGAATCGATAACGTCGCGCCGCTGATCAAATGCTCGCTTACCACGCCTCTTCGGACGTGATACTGAATCAAGTTCAGCATGACGACGCGGGCGTTCTGCATGCCACCGCAGGATTCAGCCCAACATTGTGATCGACCGACCGACAACCCATCGTTCCACTACTGCGACGCGGCAGCACTGCCCGGCATATGCGCATTAACCAAGCAAGCCTCCCGTAATCAACGGGAGGCTTGCTCGCACTTGAGAGGTCGGTGCTGATGAGTGACTTGTGTCTTTTTGGGACAGGGGAGATGTCTAGCCCATCATGCCGATCGCACCGATCATTGAATCGTCACCTTCACCGGCCTTCGAACCCTCTTTGAGTCTTCCAGTGTCAGACAGGTAAGCGAGCACTGCCTGGACACGGGCGTGTGCCTTGGGCTGTGGTTGCAGACGCATCTTGGAAAAGATCGAACCGATATGTCGCTCAACTGTTCGTGGCTGGATGAACAACTCTTCAGCGATAGCGGCATTTGAAAGACCGCGCGCCATGCAGTCGAGAACTTCGCGCTCTCGCTCTGTCAATTCCGAAAGGAACTGGCTCTCGCGACTGTTCTGCGTACCGGCAAGCTTCGCAACGATCTCACTTGCGAGATAAGTCTTGCCTTCCGCAACGTCCTTCACCGCCTGAACAAGGTCGGAAAGGCTCTGGAGCGACTGCTTGAGCAGGTATGCCTTGCCACGGACATTGCCTTTCAAGAACTCTCGGACGAACTCGTCGTCATCGAAAGCCGAGAGAAGAACAATTGCCATGTCGGGGTGCTTTTCCCGAATTATTCGGGCGGCATCGACTCCGTTCAGCCGCGGCATTCGCCCGTCCATGATCACAACTGTCGGCCCGAGTGTGTCGGCAAGCACGAGTGCTTCCTGCCCATCGCCAGCGAAACCGACAATTTCAATGTCAGGGTCGGTGTTCAACAGCATTCCGTATGCCTGACGCATGATCTCGTGGTCATCGACCATCAAGACCTTGATGTTCTTTGTTGCTACCGTATCCGTCGTCACAGCGGCCTCCTCAGGCACTTATTTTGCGATAAATCGCTAAAGATCATTTATCTTCGTAAATCAGTTCGAGCTTGCGGGAGGAAGAGTCGCCAAGACCCTCCATCCGATCAGGTCATCATCGTTGTCGGCGGTCTGAGATTTGACCGGGGTTTGGACTGCATTTGCGATAGAACCACCCATATCGTTGAAAGATTCCCTGACGTACTCGGGGATTACCCATGCACTGGTGGGATTTTCGTTCCATGGCTCGGCGACAAGTTCGATATTCACCACGCCTTCGGCATCTGGCGATACCTGCCACACAACCAGTCCGCCACCGGGGATCGATTCGGTAGAAGCAAGTACCAGTTCGACAAGTAGTTGCTGGCAGAGGGCAAAATCTGCGTGAGATCTCGCTTCACTGACTCCTGAAGGGTTTTCGCGTCGTGCCACGTCGATCTGTGCGACCTTGACTGCAGGTGCCGTGAGTTCTTGTACAGAATCGAGCAACTTCACGACATCGATGTTTTCTGTCGTACCCGGTTCTGCTTTAGCGAAGTTCCAGATACCCCGTGAAAGATCGCGTGCCCGCAGACTGGCCGATTCGATCATGTCCAGATACCCGCGCACCTTGCTGGTGTCGGCCTGGCTTAGCTCCGGACTTGTTGATGCGTCGATGGCTTCTTTTGCCAGTTCTGAGAATCCCATCGCAATACCGATCGGGCCGTTAAGTTCATGTGCCAACCCGGATGATATGCGGCCAATAAGTTCAAACTTGTGGGCTGCTGCCGGGGATAGTACTGCCTGTCGATTCTCTGGACTCATTGTTCTGACGCCTAAGCCTTCGCCTGTTTCTGAACGCCGAGAACTTCCAGCACCTGCCTTACCTGCTTCACCCGTACGGGTTTGCGGATAAGTGTGATCGGGCCGTGCTCCATCGCCTCATTTATCAGCGCGGTGTCGGCTGCGCCTGTTATCAGCACTACCGGGGTTTTCATTCCGTTCTGTTCGACCGCTTTCAGCAGTTCGACACCTGAGCCTCCCGGCATGATCAAATCAAGGAAAACGGCGTGGAAGGACGAAGATTCGAGCTTTGTGATTCCCTCTGCGGCCGTGGTTGCTGAGGCAACCGTTATTTCTTCACCTTCGAGTATCGCTGTCAATAGATCGATCACCTGTTGGTCATCATCGACTATCAGCACCTGCGGGGCGGTGTCGGCCGATACGGGTGCCTGAGCAAATGTTCCGAGGCCGTGGGCCGACCGAACCAGTCCACGTTGTTCCAGAAGATCGACCGCAGATCGCAGAGTCGTGAGAGATACGCCATAAAGTTTCGCCATCTCGTGCTGGCTGGGCAGTCGTTCGCCATCGCTGACTTCACCCGATTCGATCTGCTTCTGTAGATCGTCTGCGATGGATACGTAGCGAAGTCCGGGGCTATTCGTTTCTGTTCGCGAAACCATTCGTTGTGTAACTCGAGACGATGAAATGGCGGTGAAACCTCAGTGGCGACTGGACTTTTCACCGTCGTTCTTGTGTAGGTCTTTCGGAAGACCGATACACCAGAAGTTACCATGCTCCGACACTCAGTCAAGTGGGGGCTAGCACACATCTTGCGAGTCCACACCTAACCTGTACCGAGGTTTCTACCGAGCAACGCCCCGGCTACATCACTCAGTAGCCACCAACGGTCTGCCCCTGAAACGATCGGAGCCTTCAGTTGGATCACCGTCGCCGCGGGTAGATGCTGGTGCCGTCCCGATGAGTTCAAGCAATGTTGGCGCTATATCGAACAATCTCGCCTGAAGTACTGGAATGCCAACTCCCAGCACGGCTCCAGTGGGATTGACGATAGTAGTAAGCACGTCGTTGACCGAGTGTGCCGATGTGTCGTCTTCGATATTGCCGTGATCGGAAGTGATTACCGTGTAGCTGCCTGCTTTTTGAGCGGCCGTCGTTATTTCCACGAGGACCTTCGCAGCCGCCCGATAAGCTGCCTTCGCTTCTTCATAGCGCGACGGGAGCAGATGACCGACCATGTCGGGAGCGGCGATATTGCAGCAAATAAGGCGTGACTCGCCAGTTGCAATAGCTTCGATTACCTCGGCCGAAATTTCGTTGGCACGCATCGCAGGGTGCATATAAAAATCGGTATCTGATTTCACACCGTCTTCTTCCCCGTGCGAGGGGATGACGCTGCATACCTCATTCGCACCTTCGGCAGGATCCTCACATCGGCCACGGAGGAAGTAGCCCATGTGCGACGATTTAACGCTCTCCGCAATCAGCGTGTATTTATCTGAGCCAACTGTTTGTGGCCACTGAGAAAGGAAATTGTCGGCGTGTGGTTCGCTATGGAAGGCAACACTTACAGCATACTCAGCCTCAAATATCGGGTGGTACTCGGCTATCGCACAGATATCAAGGTTGAGATCGTGGTCGATCCATGATCCGTCCCACTTTCGCCCGCGTGACGCTCCTTCTGATTCGAGGAAAGTGCGTGCGCCCGCGAGTGCCCCGATTTTTGAGCGTTGGCGGTCAGATCTGAAATTGAGATCGATGAAAGCGTCGCCAACCGATATTGTCGGCATTGATCCGTCGGCGCGCATAATCGATATCGGTGGCACGTCTTGGTCGGTTTCTCCCGAACTGTGCGCCGCTGCGATTCTCGCTCGAGCCTCATCGAAGTTAGAAACCTGTGTACCCGCGTTGCCGGTAAGAAGATCGAAATCAGTTCTGGCTGCCGCCTCTCGATA
>JAJRZP010000030.1 GCA_024275195.1 Chloroflexota bacterium
CCTGGCCTTCGGAACGTAATGAACCTGAACTAGATAGACCAGGCAAATTACAGGAAACCTTATGTAGTGCATCTGGGAGCGTCCCCGGCCGGACCTCTCCCGGGCACAGGCCATCTTCAGGCCAGCCGTACAGCGCATCAGGCTTTCCCCCCTCAGTAGGCACTGAGCGGGTGGCCCGAAGATTCAAATGCCCTTCTCTTCCCGGCAGAGAAGGGCATTTGCGCGTTAGGGCGTCATCGGATGACTTGGTAGCGCGTCGGTAGAGTGGTTGGGGTTAAAGAAAGAGAATCTGGTCGATGTGTGTGGAGCAACTGGCATTGATTTCGAGGGTAAAACCACCCACGTAGCACCACATTCTTCGTTACGATTTGCGCAACTACGAAACATGCCATGGGAGCCGAAAATTGCCATCGATCAAATCTGAAGAGAATGTCTCGACCGAAATGAGAGATGGCACCATCTTAAAAGCCGATATTTACCGACCTGATGATGGCGGCAGGCATCCGGTGCTGCTACTGCGTACTCCCTACTGGAAATTAAATCCTCGATACATCCGATCGGCCCGAATCCTTGCGGAGCGTGGTTACACCGTTGTCTGCCAGGACATGCGTGGCAGATACGACTCCGAGGGAGAGTTTTTGTGGCAGTTCATGGACAACTCACTTATCGGTGACGGGGAGGATGGCTACGACACAGTTGAATGGGCTGCGAACCTCAAGAGTTCCGATGGTCAGATCGGGACATGGGGGCACTCCTACGATGGGTGGACATCGTGGCGCATGGCAGAGCTTCAGCCGCCCTCATTAAAAGCGATTCATGCAAGTGGAATGGGTACCGCATCCCTCGACATGAACTTCGGTATTTTCGAGACAGGTCGTCGTCTTGAATGGACTTACATGATGGCAGCCGATATGCGTCGGCGCTCAGGAGTGAAGCACGGCCCACATTCACCAGTCGAGGCTGTAGACCAGTGGCGGGCGATAGAACGCGGCAAATGGATCTGGTATCTGCCGTTTGGAGATATTCCAGATGAGCCCTTCTCTGAACTTACACCACAACTCAGGGCGTACTACAAAGAACAGAACGTCGAGATGTGGCACTTCGACAAAGTCCACCCAAAAGTGAATATTCCGGCCGGGATGTTCACTGGTTGGTGGGATCGGGTGATTGGAACTGTCAAGCAATACACGGGGCTGGAAACGAACGGCCCAGAGCACCTGCGTGGACAGCATCGATTGGTGGTCGGACCCTGGTCGCACATGATGACTACCCTCAACCGCAACCTCGGCCCAATCGATTACGGGCCACAGGCGGAGGAGACATGGGAGAACCTGATTTTGCGCTGGTATGACTACCAGTTCAAAAATATCGATGATGGAATCGGTACCGAGCCGGGGGTGAAGCTATTTATCCTCGGTGCCAACAAATGGACGTTCGAAGACGATTGGCCGATAAAGCGTGCTGAGACCGTACCGTTCTATCTTCACAGTCATGGCAATGCAAACACTCTGTTTGGCGATGGAATGCTTACACATGATCGACCATCTGGGGAAACCCCCGACTCGTACTCGTACGATCCGCGTGATCCGGTTATGAGCGTGATGGACATCGATGCCCAGGCAATGCCCAGAGATCAAAAACCCCTCGATGGGCGGCGAGATGTTCTCGTCTATCAGAGCGCACCTTTCGATTCGCCCACACGGTTCATTGGACCGGTTGAGCTTGAACTCTGGGCGGCTTCAGATGCGCCTGACACCGATTGGACCGCAAAGCTCGTCATCGTGGAAGAAGATGGTTTGGCGGTTAACCTGACTTACGGAATTATGAGAGCCCGCTACCGCTCAGGCTTCGATCAGGAAAAGCTGCTCGACCCTGACGTACCGAATAAATACACGATCAAACTGAACCCTGTCGGCATAGAAATCCAACCGGGTCAGCGTCTGCGACTGGACGTCTCAAGTTCTGACTTCCCAAATTTCGACAGGAATCACAACACTGGTAAGGATTTCTGGTCGGATGCGGAACTGAAGGTTGCAAACCAAACGGTGTTTCACGATTCAGAGATGCAATCTCGGCTGCTGATGCCGCTGGTAGTGAAAAAATAAAGTGGCGTCGCTAGGTACTTGCCACCGGAGTACCGGATATATCGTCTGCGTTACCTGCTATATCGTCGAACGACGTGTAGTTGGTCTGCCAGAGTTGGGAGTACAGGCCGGTTGAATCGACAAGTCCGTCGTGGGTACCTGTTTCTACTATCTCACCGTCACGCACCACGATAATCTGATCTGCGCTCCTTATAGTCGAAAGTCGGTGAGCGATTACGAGCGCAGTCCTGCCTTCCAACAACTTTTTCAGGGCAACTTGAATCACACGCTCGGTGTAACTATCGATATTCGCGGTTGCTTCATCAAGTATCAGTATTTTCGGATCTGCGACCAACGCTCTGGCGAAACTGAGTAGTTGACGCTGGCCTACCGATAGATTGGAACCACGTTGCTCAAGTGTTGAGTCGTATCCATCGTCGAGCTGCATAACGAAGTCATGTGCGCCGATAATTTTGCACGCCGATACAACGTCTTCCCGAGTGGCACCGACGGTGTTGTAACGGACGTTCTCAAGCACAGTTTTTGAAAACAGGAACGGCTCTTGCAAAACCATACCCATCACGCCGCCAATCGATTCCTGGGTCACATCACGAATGTCATGACCATCTATCGACACCGATCCCTCTTGGACATCATAAAAACGGTGTGCGAGAGCCGTGATAGATGTCTTACCTGATCCGGTTGGCCCAACAAGCGCTATTGTCTGGCCCGGCTCTGCGACGAAACTTATGTTGCGGAGAATAGGGCGTTCGGGATCGTATCCGAAAGTCACGTTTTTGAACTCGACGCGGCCATCGACATCACCTATCGGACGGGCATCCGCCTTGTCGACAATCTCGAGAGGTATATCGAGTAACTCAAAGATCCTGTGCCCCGAGGCGACTGCACGTTGCAGCAGAGCGTAATGCATGGTCAACGTACGAATCGGCTCGAAGAATCGCTGGACGAACAGGAGGAAGGCAACCATCGTACCGACCTCGGTTGTTCCGTCGAGCACACGTCCACCACCGTAGACGAGCACGACCGCCAGAGCAGTTCCAGTCATGAGTTCAACTGTCGGCATCAAGATTCCGCCAAGTCGCGCTGCCCTCACGGTCGACCAGAAGTATGTGTGGACTTTTCCACCCATGATTCCGTGGTTTTCCTGTTGCCGGTTCAATGCCTGAACTACTCGGATTCCACTCACGTTCTGGTCGAGGTACACACCGACTATTGAAGAGTTACGTCGCATTCGCAGGAATGCCCGCCGCGCAATGGGCTGCCAGACCAGCCGAATAATCAGCAAGGCGGGAACTATAGCCAGCGTCATCAACGCAAGCTGGAAATCCAGTACCAGCAATATGACCACGATGCCAACCAGAGTAAGTACGTCGCCGATGATCTCGATCGACGATTCGAGCATCTCTTGCAGCGCACCGACATCTCCAAACATTCTTGCCATCAGCGACCCGACCGGTGTCTTGTCTGAGAATGAAAGTGCCAATCGCTGTAGCTGTGAAAACATGTCGGCGCGAATGTCGTACAGAACCTTCAGGGCGACTCGTGTGATGAGTATCTGCTGAAGGAAACTGGTGAACCAGTACATCGCCGCCACTCCTACCAGCGAGATAGCGATTACCGACAACAGGCTCGAATCGTCATTCCGGATCGCATCATCGATTCCGAACTTCACGATCAGCGGAATGGAAAGGTTTGCCAATGTAAAGCCGATGACGGCGAGGGTAGCGATCAGCATCGCTCGTTTGTAGGGGCTTGCGTAGTAGAAGAATCGCTTGAAGACAGTGCTATCGAGTTGGGCGAACATCTGCTCGTCGGACTCGTGCAGTTCGGAGTGCTCTTCTTCGACCGATGCCGGTCGCTGCCGTTTCGGATCGGTGCTGGAATCCTGAGTGCTTCCGGAGGTATTGGCCATTAGTCGACCATCTCTGTGCTGTTGCCGCGCTGTAGTTCCCAGAGTTGAGCATAATGTCCGCTCAACGCGATCAGATCTTCGTGACTGCCTCTCTCGACCACACGACCCGCGCTAAGCACGAGGATTTCATCTGCATGTCTGAGGGAACTCAAACGGTGCGCAATGATTATCGTGGTCTGTTCGGTTGTGGACTCTGTGAGCGCCGATCGAATCTGTGCGTCGGTACCAGCATCGATCGAAGAGGTCGAGTCATCGAGGATCAGTATCGGTGAATTGGTGAGCAATGTTCGTGCGATGGCGACTCGCTGTCTCTGACCACCAGAGAGTCCGATTCCGCGCTCGCCCAACTCAGTGTCATAACCGTCAGGAAGGCTCTCGATAAAGCTGTGTATATGGGCGACTGTCGCCGCTGCCACAACTTTTTCATCCGACGCCTTCACATCGCCATATCGAATGTTCTCGCGAATCGAGCCATCGAACAGAAACGGGTCTTGCTCGACCAGGCCGACTGCGCGACGCACGGATTGCATGGAGGCATCACGCAGATCGGTACCATCGATAGTCACCTTTCCGGCGGTCGGGTCATAGAATCTGGGAATAAGGTTTACAACGGAACTTTTTCCACTTCCCGGAGCGCCGACTATTCCAATCGTATGATCTTGGCGAGCTTCAAAACTAACGCCCTGAAGTGCCGGAGCATCACCATAGGAAAACGACACGTTCTCGAACCTGACAACTCCTCCGGTGATCTGTAAATCGGGAGCCTCCGGCGAATCTGCGATCTTTGATGGAACGTCGAGGATCTCGAATATTCTCCCACCCGCCGAAGATGCCCTTGCAGTTGAGTTGACGATCATGATTATCATCCGAACAGGGAATCGCAGCAGAGCGAGGTAGAAGAAGAACTGAGTCAGTTGACCAATAGTGATCTGTCCATCTATAACCTTTTCTCCACCGACCCACAGTACGACTGCCCACGCGACCAGGAACGAGAACGAGACGAACCCACCGCCACGCGCATGTGTTCTCGCGGCGCTCATTCTTAGTTCAACGACTTCCAGCGCGGTCGTGTCAAATTTCTCTACTTCATATTTCTGAGCGGAGAACGCTCTGACAACACGTATTCCGGCGAGGTTCTCCTGCATAGTCGTTGTCAGTTCACCGAGTGCATCCTGAACCTTTCGCCAGATCGTTCGAAGCTGAATACGCATTCGTGCTCCCCGATAGACCATGAAGGGCACGAAACTGAGGCTGAACAGCATCAACTGCATGTCAATCTGCGCCATGAAAACCGCGGCTGCAACGATCACGACAACGACACGTACGATCTGCACCAATCCGTTTTGGACGAACATTCGGACACCTTCGATGTCGGAAAGACCTCTCGACATCAACTGGCCCGTATGAACTCGATCATGGAAGCTTAAACTCAATACCTGCAGCTTGTCGAAATACAACATCCGAAGGTTGTTGGAGACACGCTGGCTCAACGTTTCACCCAGAAATATCTGTGCGAACCCTGTCGTTCCACGCAAGGCAGCAACGATCAGTACCAGAATCGCCGTTTGCCGTAGCAAAGCTTCGATCTCAGTTCGGGTGTTGCTATTTTCTCGAAACAGCGTGAATGCCTGATCGACACCTTCACCGAGGAGCTTCGGTATGAACAACGACATGATTGCAGTCGTCGCAGCAAAGGCTGTGGCAGCAAGAAGATGCCATCGGTAACCGAATGCTATTTTGGTGATTCGCCACAGCACGGCCGATCCTGTCGGTCCAGAATCGGTTAGCCGGGCGCGTACGCTGCGGCGTTGGCGATCGGTTTGGGCTGGTGTATGTTCGGCCTGAGTTGATTTCGTTGGGTCGACCTCATGTAGTCGTTCACCGAAAATACTCGGTTACGCGGAATTACTGATCCGGAATAGTTAGTCGAGAACGCGGCGAGTATACGCTCAGTAGTCGCTTGCAGAGTTTGTCTAGCAGAATGTCCAGACACCCAGTTGGGAAATCGTTCGACTCCAGTAGATATGACGGCATGATGCGTACTTCGTGCATCGATCGACATGTTCCGTCTGAACCGATCTACGGCAAGTACTGATCGATACCTTCCGTCACCGGTGCTGGACCCGATGGAAAGACGGCTGTCTTTGCGCGATCTGCCCCGACCACAAGGATGTAGCAATCGTTGGCATCGTTCATGATCGGAACAGTTATCTCCAGCAACTGATCCTCCGTCAGGTTCTCAAGCCATTTCCAGTGACTGTGTACACGCGCTTCACCTTCGAGTGGCATGTACTGCATCAGCTTTCCGACACTGCCACGCGCATACTTGTGGATGAACTCCTTTGCGGCCTGTTTCGAGAAGCCCTGACCGCCAACTGGTCTCGCAACGTCAGGTGGCATGAGAATCAGTCTTTCCTGTCCACCTCTCGGGGTCTGCAAGCTCATCGTTCCGAATGTCGATCCATATGCCAGGTTTTTCAACAAGCCTTCCGCGGTGTGGTTCCCCTGATCCTGAACGTCGAGTTCACCATTGGTCACAAACACGCTGACTGTACTTTCGGTCGATTTAAATCCCTGATCGACGTGAAAACCATCCCACGGACTTGCGTCTTCGTTCTCGGCGATGCACTGAATGAACTTCCGGGAAGTCCCAATGGTGTCCATATCCATCTTGTTCAGATACCAGTGGCCGATATTTCGGAAGCACAACGCAAATGCGCGCCCAATCAGCGTATTGACCTGATTGTCCCGGCCCGGCCCCAATGCTGAACCGGGATTCAGTCCCAATCGTTTGGTTACCGGACCGTTCACGATGAGCAGTGGTGCCTGTGGGCTGGTCGACATGAGCAACGACTTGCCGCCCTGCCCTCCTAATTGTGAAAGAGCTTTCACCGCGGCGATCACTACGGGCAAATGCTCAGGTTCAGCGCCTGCCATCACCGAGTTGATAGCTATTTTCTCAATCGTCGCTACACCAAACCCTGGAGGCATGTCGCAAACAACGTGATCCGGTGGTAGGTGTGTACCTTCCAGCATCTCAGTGACAGCCTGTGTTGTTGCTGGATGAAGGAACAGGCCGTCACCAATATCTTCATTGATGAATTCCTTGTTCATCTTCAAGATCGCATCGTGCCTGTCCACGCCTTCGTAACGACGTGTATCGGCAGCGCCAGATTGTTCACGCGCTTCGATAGAGGTCGTGAGCGAACCGATCAGATCGTCGATGGCGTCTTCGGTCTGTGTCCGACAAGTTTCAGGATCGAGATTTCGATATATATGAGGAACGACGATCCACTGTAGATCGGGCATGCCAAAGGCTCGAGAACTTGCGACCGCGTCGCTCTCGAATCGGCCAGAGACAATGGCAACACCGGGTTTGCCCATTTTCTCGATCACAATCATGTCGTGGACCATCCACGACGCACAGGTCCCTCAGTCGGCTGTGGCGCCGATGACGACGTCACATTCCTCCCCTGCCTGCTGCACGATCGCAGGTGGCGTCGGATAGTTTCCGCCGGTGTAGAAGTTGACGCTGACGTTGTCGAAACGCTCCTGCAACATCTCCCCCGCACGTTTCAGCGCGATATCGCCACCGTGTGTGCCGCTCCAGATCAACCCAACTGTTTTGTTGTCGAGAGTATCGGGGCGGTTGCTGGCGCTAACAGCATTCAATACGCCTCGCTGGACGGCTACCGGGTTGTTCACTTCTAGCAGATGCATATTTGTCGAATCCTCCGCATCGTCGGCACGTGCCGGATCAGATTTCCTGTTTGGCGGCAGCATAGCATCGTTGACCCACCGAGTCCGTCAGGTTCTGAGTCGCACTGGAATTCTAATCCAAGTGCCTGTTCCCAACGCGAGTGGAGATCGAAGGCTACCGTGATTCACACCATCACTATCAACACACGATTTCAGCACTCAACACAGAGGTATCACTCGATCGCCAGTTCAACTATTGTCACTTCGGGTGAGACACCCATTCTTGCCGGAATTACCCCAACCCCGATTCCGGTCGTGACAATCAATGTGGATTTTTCCACAACGTATGCTCCACGCAGGTACTTTGCCACCAGTCGACCAACATTCAGCGTGCGCCCGAAGAACGGCAATGCCAGTTGACCGCCATGCGTGTGCCCTGCGACGGCAAGATCGATACTGTGTGGCACGCACTGGTCAAAGACTTCGGGATGATGACAGGCGACGACGGTGAAACCAACTGGATCAGTGGCTATCTCTCGCTCGATGACCTCGTAAGCGAGTACATCTGATTCGGAACTCCACCAATCGTCCTGACTCTCAATACCAATTATTCGCAGATTGCGCGTGTGTTCACCGTCGCCAACCTCGATTTCCACGCTTGAGTTTCGCAGCAGACGGATCGTCGGTTCAGCCTCGAACTGCTCGACGATGTGCTGTGGCTCGTCCGCTCGAATGTCATGATTACCCAATACTGCGAAAACACCGTGCGTTGATTCCAGAGCCGAAAGCTCATTCAAAAGTTCGTCGATCAGCCTCGCTTCGCTATCCACATAGTCGCCCAGTAAAATCACGAAGTCAGGCGACTGAGAATTTGAGAGGTCGACAGCCTTGCGGATGTGTGCCGCCGAAACATAGTCACCGATATGCAAATCAGACAGTAGCGCAACTCTCAGACTCGGTTTATTGCTACTTTTCCCGACATGGAAGCTTGTCACGACAATTCTGGTGCGACCAGTTGAGAATGCATACAGACTCACCACCAGTGCGATTCCGGCAGATGCCCAGAACAGTACCTGCAATCCAACATCGCCAACGCGATCGGGAAAAGCCCAGACCAGTAACAACAACACGAAGCCGGTTCCTGCCCAGCCCAGACCTGCAAACCGCGCCATGTAGCCAACCCACACCAGAGGCATATACGAAATCTTCCGACCAACTCGCACGAGTTCACTCGCCACCAGAAGAGAGAGCAGAGAAATCACCAGAGGAGATACGACAAATTCCTCAGATGAACGAAAAATGAAGCTTGCTTCGAAATAGACAGCGACGAGCGCGACGAGCTGACCAAGCCTCATGAGCCGAGTGATGCCAAATTTTCGAACAGAATCCGTCACTATTTATCCCTGTCAGATACGTTTGATCGGTCGCTGGCGAACAGTCGACCTCAGAAATTTCGATGGTCCAGATCACCGGATGACTCTGGATTCATCAACGAACGAGCGTAATCCTGATGGAGACGGCCAGAGAACGGCTTTGCCTGCACCGAATTCTGTTGGTTCGTTGAATATCCATTATCGCGACTAAAAAAGGGATAGGCTTCCCTCTCGTTCCATTCGGCCCATCAAGTCTGTACACGAGTCCTGCGAGCAGGCACAGAGCGACCGTGTACGCGGATGCAGCGAGCAGTGCGATCAGTGTTGAATCTGTGAGCAACGGTGTGCCAGTTAGCGCACCGCGGAACGCGTCAACTGCGTACGACACTGGATTTATATACGCGAGGAACTTCATCGGCTGAGGCATCAGATCGATGAAAAAATACGCACCGCTAACCAGGGCGGCGGGACGATGAATCACCAACATGTACATCTGATTGTCTTTGAACGCCAGCGTTAGTGCGGCTCCAATTATGCCCAGTGTGACGTTCGTCACCACCAGCACCAGAACCGCCCACAGCGCGAAAAGCAGACCACGTGTCGTCAATTCAGGTTCAAATCCGAAAATCAACCATGCACCTAAAAACAGAGTTAACGCCTGAAAGGTGAACAGTGCGATGTAGTAGTTCCCAATACCGAGCAATATCGTTATCCGCCGCACTGGCATCAGGAACATCCGTTCGAGTGTGCCTGTCATCATCTCGTACGAGATTGCGAACGCGATGTGACTCTCCTGCAACATCATGTTCCCGATTCCAAGTGCAGTGAATGCCACGAATCCAAGAATGATGAACGTGAACTGATCCGATAGTCCCGTCAGTTGCTCAAGGCGCTCGGAGCCACGCCCATCAGAAAACGCCCACGCCGCCAGAATTATCGGAATCAAGATAAACACATGCGATATCAGTTCCATACGGAAACGGTTCTGATATCGCAGGCTCAATGACAGTTGGTTACGTGAAATCTGGGCCATTGAACGAATCTCGCTCAACAGTCCAGTGTTGAACTCCGACGCCGACCGAACTGTGTAATCCCTATTCACTAGAAGTTTCCAAGTGATCCTCGACGCTTTGCATTGGCAAGCTCAACTCTCAACATCACAAACCCGAAAATCCACATGAAGATTGTTGCCAGCACCACGTAGATGAACCCTCCAAGCTCCGCGTCGATTCCGTTCCCTTGAAGGAGTGTTTGTCGCTCAAGTTCGAAGATCCACGTAAACGGAATTGCTTTGGCGATAGCCTGCAACCAACCCGGGAATATAACGATCGGGAATGTTGCACCAGCCAGAATCGACAGCACAGCACGTGTCATTACGGTCTGAACAGTCCATGAATCAGTGACTCGTATCAACAGACTCGACATTGCAAATGCCATTCCATAGACACACAAAACATGCAGAATGATCACGATTACTGCGGCTGTCAGGTTGACGTCAAACTCTGGGCTAACCCACAGGAAAACGAGAGCGACGGTCGAAACTGCAAAGATCGCCAGATATAGAAGATGTGCGATCGTTTTGCCGATGAACATTGTTGATGTGAATTGAGTCGTGACGAGCGCTCGCTCGAACGTTCCCATCAACTGCTCCTGCCTGATCAGACCTCCGATCCACGTGAAAACCGTGTTCGATAAATTCACGGCGATCAGCGGAACTACCAGGAATCCAATGTAGTCGGTGAACTCTGTTCCGGTGAAGTAACTGCCGGTCAGGGGCTTTCCTTCTCCGACGAGCGTATCGCCAAGGAAAACGAATGGAGCGATCATCAGAAACGGGCCGATCATCAGGTTTAGCAGCCATGAGCGATAACGACTGAAAATGAAGATCGAGTACTTGGCGATCGTCAACGAGTCAAGCCAGTAGGTGATGGCATCCCGTAGCCACGCACTAGCGGTCTCAGGCAGTTTGTAACTACTCGAGTGAGCTTGCATCACCAACCTCAGTGATATTCGAGCCTGTCAGAGACACGAATACGTCCTCAAGCGATGGCTGCGCCAGATGTATCGACTGGATATCGAAGTTCCGCAGCGGCTCCAGTCCAGAAATCAACGCCACTGAGCGCACTGGCACAACCGTTCGTGCCCTCACCGTTGTGGTCAATAAACCACGTTCGACGTGCAGGATTTTGTCGATAACTCTCTCGTTCGACAGTGGCTGCTCAACATCGTCATCAGAATTACTAACGGTAATTTCAACGATGTTCTCGTCGCCGAGACTGGCGCAAACCTCTGCAGGTGAGCCTTCGATTACTTTTTTACCTCGATGAATGATTGCCAGTCGGTCAGAAAGTTCGTGCGCCTCTTGCATATAGTGCGTGGTGTACAGAATTGTCACTCCCTCGGTACTACAAAGCTCCTTCAAAAGACTTCGCAATGCCCTCGCACCATTCGGATCCAGTCCGATCGTCGGTTCATCAAGCACAAGTATCGGCGGACGGTGGATCAACGAAGCACCAATCGCCAGTCGCTGTTTCATTCCCATCGAATAGTGTTCGACATAGTCGTCGATCCGATCGCTAAGACCAACAGTCTCTGCGATTTCACAAACGCGACTGCGTGCACTTTTGCCGCGAAGTCCGTACAAGTTAGAAAAATACTCAAGGTTCTGGCGGCCAGTAAGCTTCCAGTAGACGCTACGCTCACCTCGGATTGACACGCCGATGTTTCGGCGAACCGCTCGTTGATCGTCAACAACATCGTAGCCAGCGACTCGGCAGGAGCCTCCGTCGGGCAACAAAAGTGTGCAGAGGATTCGTACGGTGGTGGTCTTACCGGCACCGTTCGGTCCGAGCAGGGAGAAAAACTCTCCTTTTTCGATTTCCAGGTCGAGTCCAGAAACCGCCTCCACTGTTTCGTACTTCGGGCGTGACACGATACGCCGCCATTTTGCGGAGTCTGGCATCGCGCGCCGAAATCGTTTTTTGAGGGATTTGACTTCAATCATTTACAGTGAGCCTGCTTGCTGCATGAAGTACCTACTCCATACCGGAGTCAATATAGTAGTGCTATGCACAATCTGTATATCGAGGATTCGTGCGCGTTGCTGGTAGATACGGGGGTGGGAACCAGCAATATTTGCTGATGGAATCGTTGCAACTCGACTGATGCCTGACCACTGAAATTCGAAGGAGACTCGAATGGCACCTCGCGTGATAATGCTATGTACTGGCACACCCGCCCCCGATATGGCGCACTGGGGTTCCTCGTTCCTTGTCGGTATCGGAGGCGAATGGCTGATGTTCGATTGCGGTCATGGAGCCAACTACAAATTGCACAAAGCCGGGTTCCAATCGACCCAGGTCGACCGCATGTTTTTCACTCACCACCATTCAGATCACGATGCCGACTACCCGTCTTTCCTTCTCACACGATTCGATATGTCGATCGGAAAAGAGAGCGAACTTGAGGTATACGGACCAACTCTCACGGAGCAACTGACAGAGAGGTTGCTCGGGGAAGGAACCGGAGCTTACTGGCACGATATCGTCGCTCGAACAAAGCATCCGCTAAGCGTCGCTGCCTACGTTGAGCGCGGCGGGATTCCACCACGAAAGCCGCAAAAGATCCATGCTCGTGACATTGGCCCTGGAACCGTGGCGACTGGCAAGAACTGGGAGATTACGGCAGCGACAGTCGATCATGTCCAGCCGTATCTGGACTCTCTTGCGTATCGAATCGATTCTGACGAAGGGTCGATCGTCTTCTCAGGCGACACCAGCCCATGTAAGTCGCTGACGGACCTCGCAACTGGTGCCGACCTGCTCGTGATGGAGTGCATCAAGGTCGATGAAGACATGATTCCGGGATCGCCAAGCTACGAAACCGAAACCGGTACTTTCGGGGCTGCTCAGACCGCAGTCGATGCCGGTGTGAAACGGTTGGCGCTGGTGCATCAACAGGGCAAAATGGAAGAACCTGTCCGAAAATCTCAGGCTCTGTTCGAAGTGAAAAGCGTCTTCAACGGTCCCGTGATCTGGGGCGAAGAACTTCTCGAAGTCCCTTGGGAGTAGGTACTACCAGCTCAGGAGCGGTTTCTGGTGCTTATAGCTGATTCTCATATCTTACGAGCCAGTGTCAAGCAGCCGATATGTGTCGACTAAAATCGTCCCACATTCAGCAAATCGATTTCGTGAGCTGTACTACCGTCGATCGCAAGATCACCGAGAATCTCGCCTACCACACTGGCGAATTTGAACCCGTGCCCTGAGAACCCTGCAGCCATCGAAACCTGCGGGTATCCGGGCACGAGATCGATGATGAAGTGCTCGTCGGGCGTGTTCGTAAACATGCATGTCTTGAGCGTCATTAGAGTACCGTTGGCCTCAGGAAAATAACGGGCAGTGGCGATCCGAAGAATTTCTTCATCTTCCTGTGTAACTTGCTGACCGACATGATCAGGATCAATTACTTCTTCGAGGTGGTGATAACGCCCGATCTTGAATCCTGGAATTCCGAATACGGGGAATCCGTAGTACCGCCCTTCCTCGAAGAATGCGTTGAAAACAGGGAAGTTATCAGGAGTAAACAGCGACGGATTCTCGGGCTGCAACCATGCCAGAACCTGTCGTTCGGGCACTGCAAGCTCTTCGAGCGCAGGAACCATACCAGCCGCCCAGGCCCCGGCAGTGATCACGAGCCTTTCGGCCGTGTACTCTGCTCGATCAGTGAACACTCTGACGCCGCCGCTTTCTGGCTCCCACCTGGAAACCGACTCCCTGGCGTGAATCTCGGCACCATCAGCTATCGCAGCATTCACATAGGCAACGATCGAACGCTCTGAAAGTACAAAGCCGCCATCTTGCTGGTACAACCCCATGTGTCCCGGTGGCATTTTGTAACCGGGGAAACGGTCATTTATTTGCTGATAATTCAGGACTTCGTGCGGGATGCCATGCTCGATGCACGATTCGAGCGATCCTTCGAACACCTCATGCCCCGCAGGAGCCGTATCGATAGAGCCGATCTTATACAGGAGTTGCTCGCCCGCAATGATTTCAATCTCCGACCACATTTCATATGCGCGCCGAAGTAGCGGAACGTAGGAGGGATGCTCGTAGTAGGCAAGCCGGATTATTCGATTTACTCCGTGCGACGAGCCTTCCGTGTGGGGGATATCGAATCTCTCGATTCCGAGAACTTTTTGTCCCCGGCTTGCGAGATTGTAAACAGCAGAACTTCCCATACCGCCAACACCAATGACGATGCAATCGAAGTGCTGAACCAATGAAATTACTCCCGTTCGACCAGATTTAACGAAGCATGGAAACCAACGCAGATTTCTCGCACGCAGAACTTAGCACAGCAGCCGTCTGATTCGGGTACAGATGAACACAGGGCAAGAGTAAAGTTTCGACGCGCTAGCGAACAACTCCTAACGGTAGCTCACAAATTCAAGGATCGTCGTCACCAATGCCCCAGACCTCAACCAACAACGATTTAGACGGACAAAAACGCCCAAACATCGTGTTGATCATGGCAGACGATCTGGGCTGGTCGGACATTGGTTGTTACGGCTCGGAAATTCGCACACCGAATCTCGACAAACTAGCTGATCGTGGTATCCGGTTCACTCAGATGTACAACTCGGCCCGCTGCTGCCCATCACGCGCCGCACTGCTAACCGGACTGAATCCTCAACAGGCCGGTGTTGGATTCATGATCAACGACCTCGGCGTACCGGCGTATCAGGGCTATCTGAACGACAATTGCGTAACAATTGCCGAAGTGTTGCAATCGTCCGGGTACCGCACCCTTATGGCGGGCAAGTGGCACGTTGGCGGAGAACAGGGGAGCCTTCCAGTTGACTGGCGGCCAGATATGCCGGGTTACCCAACACCAAATGGACGGGGATTTGATCGGTTTTATGGCATTCTTTCGGGTGGCGGGAGCTACTACAACCCGAACATGCTCATGGACGATCTGACCCGCATCAGCATCGAAACTACCGACTATCACTTCACCGATGCTATCGCGTCGAAGGCGACTCAGTTCGTCGATGACGCTATCCACCGTGACCAACCCTTCTTTTTGTACATGGCGTTTACAGCTCCGCACTGGCCGTTACATGCGTGGCCGGAAGACATCGAAAAATATCGAGGCAAGTACCTTAAGGGTTGGGATGAAACACGCCTGAACCGTCATGAAACCCAGAGAGGACTTGGGGTCGTCGATTCAAAATGGAACCTCTCCCCGCGCGATGCCGGAGTCCTTCCGTGGGACGAGGCGCCCGATCAGGAGTGGCGGGATCTGCAGATGGCTGTCTATTCCGCGCAGGTCGAACAGGTTGACCGTGGCATTGGGCAGTTGATGGCGAAGCTTGAAGAAACCGGCGAAGCCGATAACACAGTTATCGTGTTTCTCGCCGACAACGGGGGCTGCGCCGAGTTCCTCGCAGAGGATTCTCCAGCACCTGACCCTTCTCGCTACAACTACCCCACGGTCGATGGACGCGTAGTTCGCACCGGCAATTCACCTTCGATAGAACCGGGACCTGCAGATACGTTTGCCAGTGTCGATATCGCGTGGGCCAACGTGAACAACACTCCGTTCAGGCTGTTCAAGCACTACACCCATGAGGGAGGCATATCGACACCGTTCATCATCAGTTGGCCTGAACGAGTGGTAAACAAGGGTTCGATATTCAACAGTCCTGCCCACCTCATCGACATCAACGCAACCCTGCTCGATATTGCAGGGGCGACCTATCCGACAACATTCAAAGGCAACGACATTAAGCCGCACGAAGGCGAATCATTCGCCGGGGTCATCGATGGCAACGACTGGGAGCGCGATCGTTCAATCGCCTGGGAGCACGAGGGAAACCGCGCAGTTCGTATGGGAGATTGGAAGCTTGTCAGCGAAATCGGTGATCCTGCTGATCCCGACTCCAGAGCGGTCTGGGAGTTGTACAACATCCGAGATGATCGAACCGAGTTGAGCGACCTGATTTCAGGTGAGCGAGAACGTGCAGACTCCATGATTAGGTTTTACAACGACTGGGCGGAGCGCTGCGAGGTCGAAGATTGGGAGAATCCGGGCTTTACTCTCCGACCTAAGTTATCGACCATCACTCGTCACAACCACGGTGGCGGACCGGTAATAGCGGCGCGACTTGGCCCTCGTCGTGAACTTCCAACGCCTTAGATTCCAGGAAACAGCATCACCTGCAGCAATCACACACAATCACTTGCGATCGGCGTGTGTAAACTCTCGAACAAAATTCACGATCAGGCACTGATATCGAGAAACCGAATTATTCACGTCCACCAAAACAGACCAATATGCATTACCAAACGATTTCAGGCCTGGCACCACGAATTGAAGCCGGTGATATCTCCCCTGTCGAGCTGACACGGTCTCAGCTTGATCGAATTGCCGCGCTGGATGGCAATCTGAAGTCGTACGCCACGGTTACGGCAGAGTTGGCGATTCGTCAGGCTGAAATTGCTGAACGTGAGATCGCAGAAGGCAACTACCGTGGAAAACTCCACGGTATTCCGATCGCCGTAAAGGATCTCTGCAACACCGCGGGAATCAGGACTATGGGCGGGTCAGCGGTGTTCACAGACAATATCCCCGATCACGATGCCACGGTCGTTACGAAACTTCGGGAAGCCGGGGCCGTGTTGCTTGGAAAACTCAACATGACCGAGGGCGCAATGGGTGGGTACAACCCACGGTTTCAGGTTCCAGAGAATCCGTGGAGACCATCCCACTGGGCAGGTGCATCCTCCAGCGGCTCAGGCGCAGCGACCGCTGCAGGTCTTGCGTACGCAACGCTGGGTAGCGACACCGGGGGATCGATCAGACACCCGGCGGCCGCGTGCGGGACAGTTGGATTCAAGCCAACCTGGGGGTGCGTCAGCAGGTTCGGGGTGATGAATCTCGCGGAATCACTCGATCACGTCGGGCCGTTGACTCGTTCAGCGGCAGACGCAGGAATCGTTCTTCAGGCCATATCGGGGTTCGATCCCAACGATCTGACAACTCTTCCGCATGAAGTTCCAGACATGCTCTCTGAAATCGGGAATGGTGTGAAGAGTCTGAGAATTGGCTGGGATGAGGAGTACGCCACGTCAGGAATCGAATCGTCGTTTGCGAATGCCATCGTCGCTGGCGTGGAAGTCATGGCGTCGCTTGGAGCCGAGATCGTGCCTGTACGAATGCCTGAAATCATGCGTGAGGCGATGGCTGCCTGGCCGGTAATTTGTTCGAGCGAGGCGGCAACTGCGCACGCGGCGACTTTCCCTTCGAGATCAGGTGAGTATGGGCCATTTTTTCGAGAGTGGCTGGCCAACGGCAGTAACCACTCCGCAGTCGATTACGCGGCGGCACACAGGTTGAGACTCCTGATGAACGGCGGTCTGCGTTCGACAATGCGTGATATCGATATCCTGGCGAGCCCGTCGACGCCAAAGACGTCGTACCCGGTTTCTCGTGAAGTTCTATACGGCTCCATCCCGACAGATCGCGATCCATGGGACAGTCGGTTCACGGTCCCATTCGATTTCTCTGGCCTACCGACGATCTCACTACCCTGTGGACTTGACGAAACCGGCATGCCGGTTTCGCTCCAATTTGCCGGGCATCACCTTTCGGAGCCGCAGTTAGTCGGTGCTGCAGTTGCATTTGAACAGGCAACCGAATTTCACGATCTTCACCCGCCTGTTTAGAGGAAATTGGAATCAAAATGAGTGACCGATTCAAAGGGAAAGTGGCTCTCGTAGTTGGCGGTGCCAATGCCGATGAAGACCATCTTCTCGGGTTTGCGGGTCTGGCTGCCCTTGAGATCGCACGACACGGTGGAAAGCTCGTGATCGGTGATATCGACGACGAGGCAGGCAATCGGTCGGTGAAGAAAATGAAGGAAGCCGGTCTAACGGCAGATTACTTCCATCTGGACGTAACCTCGGAAGTCGATTGGGCTGGTGGGGTCGAAAAGACGATGTCGTTACACGGTCAACTCGACATCATGATCATGGCGGCCGGGATGCCAGATCGCGGAGAACGAATCGAGACGACAGAGGTCGACAAGTGGCGACAGGTCATGGACGTCACAAATCTGGGCATGTTTCTTGGAACTCGGGCCGTCGTCGAGCCGATGCGCAAGAGTGGTGGTGGCTCGATCGTCCTGATCTCGTCGATGATGGCAAAGGTAGTGCGTGATCAGGCGAACGCCTATGCAACATCACGCGCTGGGATGACACATTTCGCTCGATCGGCGGCTGTTCAATACGGCCCCGACAATATCAGGGTAAATACGGTTCTACCCGGCTGGACGCTGACCCCGTTCACATCGAGTGCATTCGATGAGGAATGGTTGGAACGATTGGCGAAAAGAGTTCCACTTGGAAGAGTCGCAGATGCCTCCGACATCGCAGGGCCTATCCTTTTCCTTGCTTCAGACGAGGCAAAGTACGTTACCGGCAGCGAGCTACTGGCAGATGGGGGAGTTACAAGCTGGATCGGCCCGATGGATTAACCTCGCGATTCGCGTCGAGCTGCACATCAATTTGAGTGATATGTGCTAAGTCCACCCATATCGCTAGCCTCCCCGAACTGCAGCATTATCGTGTTTCTGACTCCTTAGCCGAAACTTCACACACATGAAGCAAATACTGAACCTCCTCAATCCATCCTTGCTCATCCGAGCGTTCAAAAACTCGCTTGACGGTCTTGCCGAGGCGATGAAGACGGAACGAGCTTTTCAACAGGAGGTTGCATTACTCGTAGTCGGTGTTATCGCGGCATTTCTGCTTACGGAAATTGCCATCGAACGTGCTGTTTTGATCGGCTCGCTCGGAGTTGTTCTGGTCGTCGAGCTACTGAACTCCGCAATCGAAGCAGTGATCGACAGAATCGGCATCGAGCAGCATCCGCTTTCCAAGCGAGCCAAGGATCTCGGATCGGCTGCCGTTCTGGTTTCGCTTATAACGACAGCGGCTGTGTGGATCGTAATCCTCATCTGAACCTGAGTGCAGTCTGCCTCAACATTCCGAGCACCGGAGACATCTAATTGCCTGAAGCAAAACCGAACAAACTGAAAGTGTTGATAACGGGACTAAACGGCGTTGTCGGCAAGGTGCTTCGCCCTGTTCTTGAAGAACGCTACGAGATATGCGCACTATCTCGCAGCGGAGTGGATGGACTTCCTGATGATCGTGTTTTTAAAGCCGACATCGCCGATATCGACTCGTTACGACCGGTATTTGAAGGGGTCGATGTTGTCCTCAATCTCGCCGCCGACGGTGGATTGAGTAGTGAAGCGGGCATGGCGGCCGGCTGGGATTCGATGCTGCGGAACAACATCGTCGGTGCCTACAACGTTCTTGAGGTCGCAAGGCAAACGGGCGTTTCACGCGTGATTTTGGCTAGCTCTGGTGCCACTTCGAACGGGTATGAACTCGTCGAGCCGTATAAAAGCCTTGTTTCCGAAGATGATGTAGAAATTCCAGATTCCTGGGAGATGATCACCGAGTTTTCCGAGCCCAAACCGGTAAGCCTCTACGGGGTGACAAAGTTGTTCGGTGAAGATCTCGGAAGATACTACGCTCTGACGACTCCACTCTCGGTGATAAATCTGCGTATCAGTAGCTGCGGCCCGGTCGATCTGGCAGGCCCGGGACGTACACAGGCTAACTGGTCTAGCCACCGTGATCTTCAGCAATTGACCGTGAAATGCATCGAAGCCCCTGCCGATCTGAAATTCGACATATTCTGGGCCACAAGTGACAATCGAAAACTATTCCGCGACAACTCGCACGCCAAAGAAGTCCTCGGTTATGCCCCGCAGGACGGTGTGCAGTAGCCACTCGTAATTCCTATGCCAAAAGTCATCGTCTACTCATCAAACAACTGAGGTTCCTGCGAAATGGTGAAGGGTTTCCTTTCACTCCGCGATATCGACTTTGTTGATAAGAATGTTTCAGTCGATCCTGAAGGTCGGAGTGAACTACTGGCAATGGGGTTCGATTCAACTCCGGTGACTGTAATCGGTGATCGGCAACTTCCCGGATTCGATGTCGAAGCCATTGACCATGCGCTGTCGCTGCTCGACGAACGATAACCGAGGCTGCCGACACGTATAGTATTGCGTTAGTAGCACGCCTGATTGGTGCGACGGTCTACGGGAAAGATTTCACATGGTTCACAGCACGTCTGATAAGAATGTTGATTTCGTTCTTGAGCAAATACAGACGATGGTCGCCTCAGAAGGTGGGACGTTGCCGACGGCCACTCTCGATGGAAATAGCCTTAAGGTCAAGTACACGCCCGGCGTAAACGAAGAGTGCCCTGAATGTGTGCCGACCCACGATATGGTCGTTCAGTT
The DNA here is from genome assembly GCA_024275195.1 of Chloroflexota bacterium. Lineage (GTDB taxonomy): Bacteria > Chloroflexota > Dehalococcoidia > Lucifugimonadales > Lucifugimonadaceae > Lucifugimonas. The sequence goes on from JAJRZP010000030.1 coordinate 20,479, forward strand.
CCTCACTGCATCGCTCAGTATTCATGCTCCGCACGTGACCGAGATAGAAGTCAGCTAACTCTCTACCGGCAGGTAACACCGGCAACGATGGCGTTTCCGAGCTTGTGGCGACGCAGCGTGTTTCGAATCGAGTACAGAGCCGGTCCATGCGGGAATGTATTTACCGCTCGACCAACAATTTACGGAAGTGAATTGGTGCGTCAGACGTACTGTTTCAGGTCTTTTGCTCAAGCTCCCACTGTTCGACGTTTTACCTTGCCTCGAAACTATTGAGACAGGTTCCTGTGAAGTGTTACTGCTCGCAAAAAGGGTTTCATTGCAGCTCTGGTGATCGGAATCAGTGCATACGTCTTCACGCGTAGCTCACATCGCACTACCCACGGCTCATACTCGGGTCACGCGTAACTTGAGCATCACACGATACGGTATTTGTGCGGGAATGATTTCGTCGGATAAGTACGTCCAGAAAACAGCACTATCGAAACGATGAACTGAGCCCTGCAAATCCGAGTGGATGGGTACTTGAATTACAAACCGTGCAGGGGCAACTCATAGATGTATGAACACGATCTACTGATAATCGGTGCAGGGCTGGCGGGTTTACGTGGTGCTATCGAGGGAATCCAGGAAGGGCTCGACGTCGCATTCATGACCAAGGTTCACCCGGTGAGAAGTCACTCCAATGCTGCTCAGGGAGGCATAAATGCCGCTCTTGCGAGTCGTGGTGATGATTGGGAGGATCATGCACTTGCAACCGTGAAAGGTAGCGATTATCTGGCGGATCAGTCGGCTGTTGAGGTTATGTGCCGCGAGGCCGGCGACGCGATTATCGAACTCGAACACATGGGAGTTATCTTCAGTCGAAATGAAGATGGCAAACTCGCGGTACGTCGGTTCGGTGGACAACGCGTGGCAAGAACCTTCTTCGTCGGAGCTATCACAGGACAGGCTCTCCTTCACGTGATGTACGAGCAGATCATCAAGCACGAAGCACGAACATACGAAGAGTGGTTCGCAACATCGTTGATTATGGAAGACGGTGTGTGTCGTGGCGTTGTCGCCATGGAAATCAAGACTGGTGAACTGCACACGATTCGAGCCAAAGCAGTGATCATGGCTTCAGGTGGGGCAGGAAGGGCGTACCAACCGACCGCACAAGCTGCGATCTGCACTGGTGACGGACAGGCACTGGCGTATCGGGTCGGTTCACCGCTCATGGACATGGAGATGATCCAGTACCACCCCACTACCCTGCCGACCAATGGAGTATTGATGTCGGGAGCTGCCCGCGGGGAAGGCGGTTACCTGTTGAACTCGAACGGCGATCGGTTCATGGAAAAGTACGCTCCTGACTACATGGAACTGGCCTCCCGCGATGTAGTTTCCCGTGCCGAGCAGACTGAGATCAACGAAGGACGCGGTATCGATGGCTGCGTGTTGCTGGATCTTCGACATCTGGGACGAGAGTTCATCAACGAGCGGCTTGGGTATCTCCAGGAAGTCGCAACCGACTTCATGAGTATCGATCTTGCCGAAACGCCCGCAAAGATTCGCCCCGGCATGCACTACAACATGGGCGGTATTAAAGCCGATGTTGATGGCAGAACCGAGATACCCGGCCTGTTTGCTGCCGGTGAAGCGGCCTGCGTAAGTATTCACGGTGCGAACAGACTTGGAGCAAACTCACTACTCGAAGCAGTACTGTTCGGCCGCCGAGCCGCCGCCGGAGCGGTGAAATTCATCAAAGAAGAGGCCGAACGTTCCAGTGGCGACGAATCTGAGATGAAATCCGAAGCGAAACGGCTTCAGGAAATCCTTGATCGACCAGCAGGTCCGCGTGCGGCTGCGGTTCGACTTGAACTCGCTCTTGAGATGGACAAGAATATGGCGGTATTCCGCGATCAAGCGGGTATGGAATCGGCTGCGGCAAAAGTGGCAGAAGTGAAGAAGAAGCTACCGAGTGTTTCGGTCGATAACAAAGGACGTGTGTTCAACATTGACCTCATGTCAGTACTCCAGCTTGAAAACATGGTCGATTGCGCCGAGGCGATCGTCGCAGGCGGCCTTGCTCGCACAGAAAGCCGAGGCGCCCACAATCGCACCGATATTACCGCGCGTGATGATGAAAACTGGCTCAAACACACACTTGCGTATCAAGCAGACGATGCGCCGAGAATGGAAACAAGCCCGGTCGATATAACGCGGTGGCAACCGGTGGAGAGGGTGTACTAATGAACATCACCCTGCGTCTTCAGAGATTCGACCCCGAGACCGCTGCTCCGGTCGCCAAGTATCAGGAATACGACATCGAAATCAGCGATGTCAGCACCGTTCTCGATGCAATCATCAAGATTCATGAAGAGATCGACGGAACCGTTGCGATGCGCTACTCATGTCGTTCCTCGATCTGTGGATCATGTGCGGTAAAGATAAACGGTTCGGCAGCGCTGGGTTGCAAGACTCGACTCGTAGAGGTAGCGGAAGAAGGCGGAACTATTACGGTCGAGCCGGTTGGAAATCTCCCGGTGATCAAAGACCTCATCTCCGACTTCCAGCCGTTCTGGGACAAAATTCGTTCGATAAGCCCGTACCTCAAGACGACTGGCCCCGAGCCTGAAAACGAGCGAATCGCCAGCAATGAGTCGATGGCGAATCTTCTGACGGCCGTGAACTGCATCATGTGCGGGTGCTGTGTGTCTGACTGCACGGTTCTCGAGGTTGATCCTTCGTTCATCGGTCCGGCCGCGCTCGCCAAGGCATGGAGGTTTACCAGCGATCCGCGCGATTCAGCCACCAACGACCGACTGAAATATCTGAACGATATTGACGGTGGTATGTGGGATTGCACTCGTTGTTTGAAGTGCATCGAAGTTTGTCCTAAGCAGGTAGCGCCGATGGATCGCATCATGGAGATGCGCGAGGCCGCTATCGAGGCCGGCAACACCAATACAGCCGGTTACCGACACACCGAATCGTTCTACAACTCGGTCAAGAAGAACGGACGACTTGATGAGACCCGACTGGCGATCGATTCAGCAGGCTGGACGAATATACCCAGATTGCTCGATCTTGCACCGATCGGTATCGCGGCAATGCGAAAAGGCAAGCTCCCGCCGCTGATACCCCACAAGTCAGAAGATCACAAGAAAGTTCAAGAGTTGTACGAAAGAGTTGAGAACGATACCGAGTAGGCGATTGCAAGATCGTTCACTGGGCGGACGGACGTTAGCAGGATCAGACTATTCAACTGGACGTCTGAGTTCTTGACGGTACAACGACACAAACTAAAAACAGGCACCCGAAACGGATGCCTGTTTGTTCAGAATGATTTCAGATTGGTGACGGGCCGGGGACTCGAACCCCGAACCTAGTGATTAAGAGTCACTTGCTCTGCCAATTGAGCTAGCCCGTCACTGTTAACAATTCAATCTGAGGCTCTTGACAGTGTCAACGGCAATTCGACTTGGTATAGCGCGGTGTCGTACTGGCAGTTCGAATACGTCCAAGCTCGAATTTCACACCGAACCTCTGCCACAACGCGACCGTCTTCACAGTTCATGTGCTCTCCCGTGCAGGGATTCGCCGACCGTCGTTCCTGGGCCAGAGCCCCAAGCGCATGGTAGTCCGCTAGAGTGCCGCCTCGTTCCGTTCGCCAGTGCGGACGCGGATTACTTCCGAGATCGGCGATATGAATATCTTGCCGTCTCCTATCGCACCTTCTTCACTGCTTTTCGCGGCACCAAGAATGGCATCGATAATCAAATCCTTGTCAGACTCTGGAACGACTATCGTGATCAACGCTTTTGGCAACGACGTCCTTAATGCTGTTGTGGCACCACGACCGGTAAACACCTCGACACCCTGCTGTTGTCCTCGACCGTTGACGTTGTGGACATTGAACCCGCGACACCCAACAGCATCCAACGCGTCAATGATGATGTTGATCCGGTCGGGTCGAACGATGGCTTCGATTCTAATCACGATTGCTTCACCTTACTCGATTCCGTTGATTGTCACGCCTCATAGTAGCCGGTTCGGTCGCTCATCACGTGAGTGCGTGGTGAGCGACCGAACACTCCTGATCAATTAGTCGGCTCCGTCGGCGACATAACCACGCTCGCCGTGCAGCGTGATGTCCAGACCGAGATCCTCTTTCCCAATCGCTACTCTGAGTCCCAGACCGGGAATCAGCAGCAGTACCAGTACCAGCGCAGACGCGGTAAGCATCCATGCTACGTCGCCGGGATCAGCCATGCTCAAGCTCCGATTCCCGTTACGCACTCGCCCAGTAGACAGGGCAACCTAACGTGTTCTGGCGCGATACATCACCGTACATCGGACGATCAGAATGAGGCGACGAATCGCCTGTTTATAGAAGGTGGTCCCTGAATATCGCCGTCGGTATTTCGTTGCGACAAAACTTTGCAGGCGAACGCGTTCCCAGGCACAGTGATCTTCATCGCTGAGCATGAGTTGTCTACTGAGGACGGTTCTGTTAGCTCTCCGACGCCATCACGCCACCGACAGACCAGTTGGTTTTCTCAACATCCTGAAAAATTATGGTGGTGGCAGAATCTGGGATTCCAGCGGTTTCTGATATCGCCTTAGTAATCGCCTTTGCAAGATCAGATTTTTGCTCGGCGGTTCGACCGGTGTAGAGTGCTACGTTCACTACTGGCATGTACTCATCCTCATCTGCAATCAGGTCTTATCAAATCAGCGAGAATTATATGCGCCGGTTGATAAATGTTCCGGTCAATCCTCGTCAGTTGCCAGAGGAATAGCCAGATTCCCAATATAATCAGTGAGATGACTGAGACTACTCAGACCAATGACGATACCAATATGAGTGAGTTTGGGCTTATTGCCCGACTTGCCGAATCAACTGCATCCTCAGATACGGTCGATTCGCAATCGGTACTCGTCGGGATCGGTGATGATGCTGCGGTGGTTTCCACGCCATCAGGCCCAATGCTGCTCACCACCGATGCGATCGTAGATGGGGTCCATTTCAGATCGGTTGATGAACGTTGGTTCGACGTCGGGTGGAAATGTGCGGTATCGAATCTCAGCGACATAGCGGCAATGGGAGGTGTCCCCGATCACGCTCTGGTCACTCTTGGCGTCCCGCAGGGAGCTTCAATAGAAACGTACGATGAGTTTTACTCTGGAATGAATAGAGCATTTGAGAAGTTTGGCGGGCAGGTTGTCGGTGGCGATGTCGTTTCATCACCAACGATGTTCGTCAATCTCGCGCTGACAGGCCATCCGTCACTCGATGCCGCTGGCAATTCAGCGTGGCTTGAACGGAGTGCGGCTCAAGTAAACGATTTGGTGTGTGTGACAGGCCCACTCGGTGGCTCTGCTGGTGGTCTGGAGATTTTGCTCAGTGGCGATTCAAATCCCAGTGGTCAAATTCTTATCGAACGACACTACCGCCCTCGCCCACGGATTCGCCTCGGGTCTCAACTGGTCGAGGCGGGGGTCGTGTGTGCGATGGATATTAGCGACGGGCTGGTCGGCGATATCGAGAAGCTTGCCAGCGCGAGCAGCGTTGAGATTACGATCGAGATACCCAGAATACCGATCACATCCGAGCTTGTTTTTATGTTCGGTAACAGTGCAATCGAACTTGCCCTCAGCGGGGGTGAAGACTACGAGCTGGTATTCACGGCTCCTCAATCTGTGGTTGAAAACCTTTCAGGTGAGGTAAAGCAGGAAATCAGTGTGATCGGGCGTGTTTCCGGAGAGGGACCGACCGGTGGCAAGGTAGTTGTGATCGACGAAAACGGCGAAACCTATCAACCTATCCGAAAGGGTTGGGATCACCTGAATGTCTAACCATTTCTCAGCAGGGGCATCCGGCCCGGCCTTGTTGTTGGTCTCCGACTCTGAACAGGAAACCACCAGAATTGGCAAGTCGATAGGTCACGTTCTTCATGCCGGCGATACAGTATTGCTTTCCGGTGATCTTGGAGCAGGGAAAACTCGACTGGTTCATGGCATGGCAGAAGGAATCGAAAGTCCGATCTCTGCAAGAAGCCCTACATTCGTGATCGTGAACGAATATCCGGGGCGAATTCATCTTAGCCACTGTGATCTGTACAGGCTGGGATCTGTCGACGAGGTTGAAGAGCTAGCTCTGGAAGAACGACTTCCGAACGGTGCTCTCGTCGTCGAATGGCCTGAGATCGGTGCAGATGCGCTACCGGCAGACGTGCTGTTCTTGAGATTGGACAACGGTGACCATGACGACCAGCGACTTATTACGTTTACTCCGACAGGCCCCCGTGCAGCAGGATTGCTGAGCCGTTCCGCGGCTGTGTTCGAAGCGTTCGATGCGGCGGTAGGCTTGAGTCATCAGGCAACAATCGGTCAGTCAGGTCAGTCAGAAAATTGAATCTCTTAGCAGTTGATACATCGACTCGTCTCGCAGGGGTTGGTGCAATGGATAGCGCGGGCAACCGTGCGACGCATAGTTGGCGATCTGCCCAGAATCACGGTCGTGAACTGATGCCGACTATTATTCGATCACTCTCCGACTTATCGCTCGCAGCAACGGATATAACACATATTGCGGTCGCGCTCGGCCCCGGTGGGTTTAGCGCTGTCCGGGTTGGGATTAGCGCCGCTCTCGGGCTTGCCGTTTCGAAGCAGTTGCCGACACTTGGAGTACCGACTCACGACTTGGAGGTAGAGCCGCACACTTCTATGATTGAACCAGATAGGCCGGTGTACTCACTAATCCCGGCAGGCCGGAACGAAATATCCTGGATCCGTCACAGTGTGGAGGTGGATCAATCCAGCGGCATTCACGCCCCGGATGAACTCGCTGCACTCCTCGAGCCGGGCGCTTTGCTATGCGGCGAGGCGTGTGACCTGATTGCTGGGCTAGTCGATCAAACACGATTCCTCGACCACAAACCGCCGACTCGTGACCCAGATGCGCTCCTGAATATCGCATCTCGAAAGTTCGATTCCGGAATCTCAACACCTTACGCACAACTTCGACCTATTTACGCGCGGCCACCTTCCATTAGCAAACCAAAGACGATCAAGTAACTGAATTCGATCTGGCCCGCGCCCAACATGAGTGATTTCATGGGCACAATGGTTGTAAACAAATCCTGTACCTATCTTGGGGAGAAGAGATGACGACGGAGCGAACACTCGTACTGGTGAAACCTGACGGCGTTCAACGCGGACTTGCCGGTGAGATAATCGGGCGTCTCGAGCGCACAGGGCTCCAGATCATCGGGCTGAAGCTGATGCAGATATCAGACGAGCTTGCTAGCACCCACTACGGTGAACACAAAGGCAAACCTTTCTACGCAGGACTCGTGAGTTTCATCACATCTTCACCTGTCGTCGCAGTATGTCTTGAAGGTCCGAACGCCATTTCAACCACCCGAAAGATCATGGGTGCAACGAACCCCGCTGATTCCGCACCGGGAACCATACGAGGCGACTTTGGCGTGGATATGGGGCGTAACCTGATTCACGGCTCGGCAAATGCCGACGA